>CBDUCL010000142.1:0-7741 GCA_965365625.1 uncultured Chromatiales bacterium
AGCCGCTGCGCCGGTTTTCTCAACAAGCGCTTCGACGGCCGCCTGGCCCCGGAGCTGGCGGAGCCGGAGCTATTTGCCGAGTTCGCCACGACCGGCGCCCAAGTCGCCGAGCACTACGAGAAGCGCGAGTTCAGCCGCGCGGTGCGCGAGATCATGGCTTTGGCGGACCGCGCCAACCAGTATATCGACGAGCGAAAGCCCTGGGTGATCGCCAAGCAGGAGGGCGCGGATGCGGAACTACAGGCCGTCTGCTCCATGGGCATCAACCTGTTCCGCCAACTGATCGGCTACCTGCGCCCGATCCTGCCCGCCACCGCGGCGGCCTCCGAGGCGTTTCTGCAGGTCGACCCCCTGGGCTGGGAGCAACTGGGCACGCCCCTGCTGGACCACCGGATCGCCAAGTTCAAGCCCTTGATGACCCGGGTCGAACCCAAGCAGATCGACCGTATGGTGGAAGATTCCAAGCACGACCTGACCCAGGCCGAAGCCGCAGCCGAGGCCAGTGCCGCGGTTCCCAGCGGTCCGTTGGCGGACGACCCGATCGCCGACAGCATCGAGTTCCCCGACTTCGCCAAGCTCGACCTGCGCATCGCCAGGATCGCCGCAGCGGCGCCGGTGGAGGGAGCGGACAAGCTGTTGCAGCTCACCTTGGACCTCGGCGGCGAGACCCGCAATGTGTTTGCCGGCATCAAGTCCGCCTATGACCCGGCGGACCTGGAGGGCCGGCTCACCGTCATGGTCGCCAACCTGGCCCCGCGCAAGATGCGCTTTGGGGTCTCCGAGGGCATGGTGCTGGCGGCGGGACCAGGGGGCAAGGAGCTGTTCATCCTGAGCCCGGACCAAGGCGCCCAACCCGGGATGCGGGTGAAATGATCCGCGCCCGGCTTGAGCGATCGCAATGCGGGGCGCCGGGGAATGACCCAGAATCAACCCCGGAAAGGGTCCGTTGTAAGCGCGCCCACCGGCCCTTACTATTTCCAGGATAACTGCCCGGCCCCAGCCCGACGACGGAAGCCAACGTGAAAGAGTATGCCTTGATACTGGTCAGCACGGTGTTGGTAAACAACTTCGTGTTGGTAAAGTTTCTTGGCCTCTGCCCCTTTATGGGGGTGTCGCGCAAGCTGGAAACCGCTACCGGCATGGGCCTGGCCACCACTTTCGTGCTCACCCTGTCGTCGGTTTGCAGCTACCTGGCCAACGAGTACCTGTTGGCGCCGCTCGGCCTGGAGTACCTGCGCACCATCACCTTTATCCTGGTGATCGCGGTGGTGGTGCAGTTCACCGAGACGGTGATGCACAAGACCAGTCCGCTGCTCTACCAGGTGCTGGGCATCTTCCTGCCGCTGATCACCACCAATTGCGCCGTGCTCGGGGTCGCGCTGCTGAATGTGCAGGAGCAGCACGGCTTCCTCGAATCCGCTCTCTATGGCTTCGGCGCCGCGGTCGGCTTCTCCCTGGTGCTGGTGCTGTTCGCGGCGGTGCGCGAGCGGGTGGCGGTGGCGGACGTACCGGTGCCCTTCCAGGGCAATGCCATCGCCCTAATCACCGCCGGACTGATGTCAATGGCGTTCATGGGCTTTGCCGGCCTGGTGGTGGACTGAGATGCTCAACGCCATCGCCGCCATCTCCGGCCTGTGCCTGGTGTTCGGGCTGCTGCTGGGCTATTCGGCGCGCCGATTCCGGGTCGAGGGCGACCCGGTGGCGGACCAGATCGACGCCCTGCTCCCCCAGACCCAGTGCGGCCAGTGCGGCTTTGCCGGCTGCCGCCCCTATGCCGAGGCCATGGCTCAGGGCGAGGCCGAGATCAACCGCTGCCCGCCGGGCGGCGAGACCACCATCATCGCCCTGGCCGACCTGCTGGGCCGGGACGTGGTGCCCCTGGACGCGGAACGCGGCGAGGAAAAGCCCAAGGCGGTTGCGGTAATCGACGAACAGGCCTGCATCGGCTGCACCCTGTGCATCCAGGCCTGCCCGGTGGACGCCATCCTTGGGGCGGCCAAGCGCATGCACACGGTAATCGCCGACGAATGCACGGGCTGCGAGCTGTGTCTGCCCCCTTGCCCAGTGGACTGCATCCATATGCAGCCGATCGGGACCGACATCGACAACTGGAAGTGGCCCTATCCCCAGGCCACGGCCGGGGCTCGCTGAGGCCGCCGGCATGCAACCCAGGGCCGACCGCAAGCGCAAGCTGTGGCAGTTCCACGGCGGCCTGCACCTGGACGACCACAAGGCCGAGTCCACCGGCGAGCCGATCGGGTCCGTACCCCTGGCCCGGCGCCTGATCCTGCCCCTGCAGCAGCACATCGGGGCCGCCGCCGAACCCCTGGTAGCGGTGGGCGAGAGCGTGCTCAAGGGTCAGCCCATCGCCCGCGCCGACGGCTATATCAGCGCCGCCCTGCACGCCCCAAGCTCGGGCCGGGTCGTGGCCATCGAAGACCACCCGGTGGCCCACCCCTCGGGCCTGAGCGCCCCCTGCATCCTGATCGAGACCGACGGCGAGGACCGCTGGGCCAAGCTCCCGGCGCCCCTGGACGACTTCCTCAACCGAGAGCCGGCGGAGTTGCGCGAGCGCATCCGCTGGGCCGGCATCGTCGGCATGGGCGGGGCCGCCTTTCCCACCGGGGTGAAGGCCAACCCGGGGACGGATCGGCCAATCAAGACCTTGATCCTTAACGGCGCCGAGTGCGAGCCCTACATCAGTTGCGACGACATGCTCATGCGCGAGCGGGCCGGGCGGGTGATCGCCGGCGCGCGCATTCTTAAGTATCTGCTGCAGGCCGATACCTGCCTGATCGGAATTGAGGACAACAAGCCCGAGGCCATCGCCGCCATGCGCGAGGCCCTGGCCCAGGGCCACCTGCCCGACAGCGAACTGGTGGTAATACCCAGCCGCTACCCGAGCGGCGGCGAGAAGCAACTGATCCGCATCCTCACCGGCAAGGAGGTGCCCAGCAACGGCCTGCCGGCGGAGCTGGGCATCGTTTGCCAGAATGTAGCCACTGCGGCGGCGGTGGCGGACGCAGTGCTGGACGGCCGGCCGCTGGTCTCGCGCCTGGTCACCGTCACCGGCGACGGCGTGGCCCACCCGCGTAACCTGGAGGTGCCCATCGGGACCCCGGCGGCGCACCTGATCGAGCATTGCGGAGGCTATACGCCCTCGGTGGCGCGCCTGATTCTCGGCGGGCCGATGATGGGGTTCGCCCTGAGCAGCGACGCGGTGCCCTTGACCAAGGGCGCCAACTGCCTGCTGGCGACCACGCCGGCCACGACCCCGAATCCCGGGCCCGCCAGCCCCTGTATCCGCTGTGGGGAGTGCGCCCGGGTCTGCCCGGCCAACCTGCTGCCCCAGCAATTGTACTGGTACACCCGCTCCAAGGACCTGGACAAGGTGCAGGACTACCACCTGTTCGATTGCATCGAATGCGGCTGCTGCGCCGAGGTCTGCCCGGCGCACATCCCGCTGGTACAGTACTACCGCTTCGCCAAAACCGAGATCTGGGCCCGGGAGCAGGAAAAGCAAAAGGCGGATCTGGCCCGGCGCCGCCACGAAGCGCGCCAGGCCCGGCTGGAACGACTGGAGGCCGAGCGCAAGGCGCGCCTGCGCAAGCGCAAAGAGGACCTGCGGAAAAAGACCGGAACCGGCGGCGACCCGAAGGCCGACCCGAAGAAGGCCGCCATCGCCGCCGCCCTGAAGCGAGCGGCCGCCAAGAAGGCGGCGGTTCAGCCGAAGAACGTGGACAACCTAACCCCGGAGCAGCGCGCCAAGATCGAGCAGGTCGAGGCGCGCCGGGCGGCGCAATCACCGAGAGCGGAATAGCCTGATGCAGTTCGCCACCCCCAGCTCACCCCACAACCCGCTGCCCAACGACGTGCAGAAGGTGATGCTGCAGGTGCTGCTGGCCCTGGTGCCGGGCGCCTTTGCCATGGGTTTTTACTTCGGCATCGGGGTTTGGATCAATATCTGGATCGCCTGCGCCGCTGCCATCGGCTTCGAGGCCTTGATGCTGCGCCTGCGCGGGCGCTCCCTGGCTCCGCTGGGGGACCTCAGCGCCCTGGTCACCGCCGTGCTGTTCGGCCTGGCGGTGCCGCCCCTGCTGCCCTGGTGGCTGACCGTGCTCGGCATCGGTTTCGCCATCGTGGTGACCAAGCACCTATACGGGGGCATCGGCTACAACCCCTTCAACCCGGCGATGGCCGGCTACGCCCTGCTGCTGATCTCCTTCCCGCGGGAGATGACCAGTTGGTTGCCGCCGGAGATGCTGAATATGAACCCCTTGGGTTTCACCGCTACCCTGGGGGCGATCTTCACCGGCTCGCTGCCGGCGGGCCTCGGCTGGGATGCGGTCACCATGGCCACCCCCCTCGACGCCATGCGCACCGGGCTGGACATGGGCCAGATGATCAGCGAAATCAGAGAGACCGTGCTGTGGGGTGATTTCGGGGGCCGGGGCTGGGAGTGGGTGGCCAATTGGTATTTCATCGGCGGTATCTGGTTGATCTACCGCCGGGTGATCAGCTGGCACATCCCCCTGGCCATGCTCGGCAGCCTGCTGGCGATCGCCATGATCTTCTACCTGCTGGACCCGGAGAACCACCCCTTCGGCCTGTTTCACCTGTTCAGCGGCGGCGCCATGCTGGGGGCCTTCTTCATTGCCACCGACCCGGTGAGCGCCGCCACCACCACCAAGGGCAAACTGATTTACGGCGCCTGCATCGGGGTGCTGGTCTTCGTCATCCGCACCTGGGGCGGCTACCCGGACGCGGTGGCCTTTGCCGTGCTGTTGATGAACATGGCCGCCCCCACCATCGATTACTACACCCAACCACGGGTGTTCGGCCAACGGGAAGCGGCCGATGAATAGGCACCCGATCCTGATCGCCGCCCTGCTGCTGGCCCTGTTCGGGGTGCTCGGAACCAGCCTGGTGGCCTTTACCCACGAGCAGACCAAGGAGCGCATCCTGGCCAATGAACGCCAGGCGCTGTTGCGCAGCCTGCAGGCCCTGGTACCGGCGATGGAAGTGGACAACGATATGGCCGACGATAGCATCCTGGTGCACGCCCCAGAGCTGCTGGGCAGCCCGCAGACCCGGGTCTACCGCGGCCGCAAGGGCGGGGAACCGGTGGCGGCGGTGTTTACCAGCGTCGCTCCGAACGGCTACTCGGGCCCGATCCGACTGCTGGTGGGGGTGCGCCGCGACGGCACCCTGGCCGGGGTGCGGGTGGTGACGCACAAGGAAACCCCGGGGCTCGGGGACAAGATCGACGAGCGCAAGTCGGACTGGGTGCTCGCATTCAACGGCCGGTCCCTCGGCGACCCACCGCCCGAGCGCTGGAAGGTGCGGCGCGACGGCGGCGACTTCGACCAGTTTACCGGCGCCACCATCACCCCCCGGGCGGTAGTCAAAGCGGTGCGCGGCACCCTGGAATTCGCCCAGCGCGAGGGCGCCAAGATCTACGCACCAGCCCCGGCAGCAGACGGAGCCTGAATATGAGCGAATACCGCACACTGATCCGCGACGGCCTGTGGGACAACAACCAGGCCCTGGTGGCCCTGCTCGGGCTCTGCCCGCTGCTGGCGGTGACCAGCACCGCGATCAACGGCCTGGGGCTGGGGATCGCCACCACCCTGGTGCTGACCCTGTCCAATGTAACCGTCTCCCTGATCCGCAATCTGGTGCGCCCGGAGATCCGGCTACCGGTGTTCGTGCTGGTGATTGCCTCGTTCGTTACCGCAGTCGAGCTGGCGATGAATGCCTGGTTCCACGAACTCTACAAGGTGCTCGGGATCTTTATCCCGCTGATCGTCACCAACTGCGCCATTATCGGCCGCGCCGAGGCCTTCGGTTCCCGCAATCCGCCGTTGCCGGCGCTGGTCGACGGGCTCAGCATGGGCCTGGGCTTCAGCGCCGCACTGGTGGTGCTTGGCGGGCTGCGGGAGTTGGTGGGACAGGGCACCCTGCTGTCCCAGGCCCACCTGATGTTCGGCGAGGGCGCCCGCGGCCTCACCCTGAGCCTCGGCGACGCCTATCCCGGTCTACTGATGGCGATCTTGCCGCCCGGGGCCTTTATCGGCCTGGGGCTGATGATCGCGCTCAAGAATGTCATCGACGCCCGCCGCAAACAGGCGGAGACGGCCAAGGCCGGCGCGGAAGCGGCAGCGGCGCAGCCGAGAGCGGCTTGAGAATGGAATGAACCGGGCCATACGCCAGCAGATCTTCGAGCGATTGCGGGCGGAGAACCCCGAACCCACCACCGAGCTGCACTACTCGACCCCGTTCGAGCTGCTGGTGGCGGTGCTGCTTTCCGCCCAGGCCACCGATAAGGGAGTGAACAAGGCCACCGCCCGGCTGTTCCCCCTGGCCAATACCCCAGCGGCAATCCTGGAACTGGGCGAAGACGGGCTGAAACAGCAGATCAAGACCATCGGCCTGTTCAACAGCAAGGCCAAGAACCTGATCAAGACCTGCCGCTTGCTGCTGGAGCGCCACGCCGGCGAGGTGCCGCGCAGCCGCGAGGCCCTGGAGGCCCTGCCCGGGGTCGGGCGCAAGACCGCCAATGTGGTGTTGAATACCGCCTTCGGCGAGCCCACCATAGCGGTCGATACCCATATCTTTCGCGTCGCCAACCGCACCCGCATCGCCCGCGGCAAGAACGTGGGCGAGGTAGAGCAACGGCTGCTGCGACTGGTGCCCAGGGAGTTCCGCCAGGACGCCCATCATTGGCTGATTCTGCACGGGCGCTATACCTGTATCGCCCGGCGGCCGCGCTGCGGCGCCTGCCTGATCGAGGACCTGTGTGAATACCAAGACAAAAACCTTGACTGACGACCACCCGGAATTCAGCCATGTACGGAACTGACCGCAGCGCCATGCGACGGGTCTACGTGGAGGCCTGGCGCAAGCACCGGGAGCGCCTGCCGCTGCAGCCGCTGGAGCGGCTAATCGCCGAGGTGGTGACACAGCACCCGGAATACCACCCGCTGCTGGAGACCCCAGAGGCGGTGCTGGAGCAGGACTTCAGCCCTGAGTCCGGCGGCGGAAACCCATTTCTGCACCTGGCCATGCACCTGACGCTGCGCGAGCAACTGTCGACAGACCAACCGCCGGGCATTGCCGAACTGCATCACCGCCTGTGCGCCCGCACCGGCGACAACCACGAGGCCGAGCACGAGCTGATGGAGTGCCTGGCGGAGATGATCTGGGAGTCCCAGCGCGCCAAGCGGCTGCCGGACCAGCAGGCCTATCTGGCGTGCGTGCGCAAGCGCTTGCAAAAACTTTCCCCGACCCCGAAATAAAATCCGTTAGCGTGCGGTCTTTGATCACGAAGCCGCCGGAAACTATCCGGAAATTCCTGAGCGTTTTAGTTGGTACTTTCCTCCGCGGTGTGCTAAATATGCGCCCAAGGGAAGGGCGGAAACCAGCTTTCCGGACAATTCGAACCGAAGCGAATCACACTTAACCACTGACCTAAAGTATCGAGGAGAACTCGCAATGAGCAAGAAACAGATGACCAAGCCCCTAGCCGCAGCCGTCGGCGCCGCCCTGGTGGGCACCCTGAGCGCCAGCAGCCTGATGGCGGCCGAGAACCCGTTTGGCCTGCAGCCCCTGGACAGCGGCTACATGCAGCTCGCCTCCTCCCACATGGAAGGCAAGTGCGGCGGCGAAAAGTCCGAGTCCGAAGGCAAGTGCGGCGGCGAAAAGTCCGAGTCCGAAGGCAAGTGCGGCGGCGAGAAGTCCG
>CBDUCL010000143.1:0-7700 GCA_965365625.1 uncultured Chromatiales bacterium
GGCCCAGTGCGCCGTATACTGTTCACGCACTTCTTCGTAACACATGCAATCAAGAGCTCCACGCCCGCAGTCCAGCTCACTATCGCCGCGAGCGGCTTGCGCATCCCGCGAAAATTCCATTATAAAAAATGTTATTATATGCCGATTATCTTGAGTCGAATGCAGGCCGCGCCAAGGATACCGTGCCCCCGCAGGGGGCCGCTCTATTGCCCGGCAACCGCGTCTGCTGTAGGCTGCTGCGAAATTTTGCGCCGGCCCAGCCCGCCGCCGACGGATTCCGAGCACCAGACGAAATTTGAGATCTAGGGAGATCAGCATGTCCAAGAAACACCCGATTGTCGCCGTAACCGGCTCCTCCGGCGCCGGCACCACCACCGTCAAGCGCGCCTTCGAGCACATTTTCCTGCGCGACGGGGTCAACCCGGCCATTATCGAGGGCGACAGTTTCCACAGCCTGAACCGGGCCGAGTTCCGCGAGGCGGTCAAGGCGGCCGAGGCCGAGGGCAATAACCACTTCAGCCACTTCGGCCCCGAGGCCAATCACTTCGACAAGCTGGCCGAGTTGTTCGAAACCTATGGCAAGACCGGCGGCGGCAAGAAACGCTACTACCTTCACAGCCAGGAAGAGGCCGACGAGCACAATGCGCGGCTCGGGGTCAGCAAGGGCCCCGGCGAGTTCACCCCCTGGGAAGACGTGCCCTCCGGTACCGACCTGCTGTTCTACGAGGGCCTGCACGGGCTGGCCAAAGACGGCACCAGCGATGTGGCCCAGCACGTGGACCTGGGGGTCGGCGTGGTGCCGATCGTCAACCTGGAGTGGATCCAGAAGATCCACCGCGACAGCGCCGAGCGCGGCTACAGCGCCGAGGCCATCGTCGACACCATCCTGCGCCGCATGCCGGACTACATCAACTACATCACGCCCCAGTTCTCGCGCACCGACATCAACTTCCAGCGCGTGTCTACGGTCGACACCTCCAACCCGTTCATCGCCCGTGACATCCCAACCCCGGACGAGAGCTTCGTGGTGATCCGCTTCAAAGATCCGAAGAAGTTCAACACCGACTTCCTCTACCTGCAGAGCATGATCCAGAACTCGTTCATGTCGCGCCGCAACACCCTGGTGGTGCCGGGCGGCAAGATGGGCTTCGCCATGGAAGTGGTCCTGGGCCCGATCATCGAACAGATGATGGACGAGCGCGGCTGACCCGAGGCAGAGAGCCTGGCACAGGGAGGTGCCGCCGCTATACCCCGGCTTTTTTCTGCGCCGGGACGGCCGCCGCGAACGCGTCAGGCCGGCCCTAGCATCTCCAGTCGCTCCCGGATTGCGACGCCGATCCCTTCGGCGTCCAACCCGCATTCCCGCAGCTGCTCCTGGTGACTGCCCTGCCCCACATAACGGTCCGGCAGCCCCAAATGCAACATGGGCAATACCAGTCCCAGTTCCGCCAGCAGTTCCCCCACCGCCGACCCGGCACCACCGGCCAGGGCATTCTCCTCCAGCGTCACCAGCAGCCGGTGGGTTTCCGCCAGCTCGGCAATCAAGGCCCGGTCCAGGGGCTTTACGAAGCGCATGTCCGCCACCGTGGCATCCAGTTCGGCGGCCGCCTGCAGGGCCTGGGGCAGCAGGCTGCCGAAGCTGAGGATGGCCAGTTCCCGGCCCCTGCGTCTTACCTCGCCTTCGCCGATGGGCAGGGGCGCTAGCCCCGGCTCGAAGGCCGCCCCGGGTCCGCTGCCGCGGGGGTAGCGCACCAGAGCCGGACCCGGGTATTCGTAGGCGGTCTGCAACAGGCGCCGGCACTCGTTTTCGTCCGAGGGTGCCGCCACCAGCAGATTGGGCAGCAGCCGGGCATAGCCGAGGTCGAAGCTACCGGCGTGGGTGGCGCCGTCGGCCCCCACCAACCCGGCCCGATCCACCGCTAGTGTCAGATCCAAATCTTGCAGCGAGACGTCGTGGGCGAGTTGATCGAAGGCCCGTTGCAGAAAAGTCGAATAGATCGCCACCACCGGCTTGACCGCCTCGCAGGCGAGGCCGGCGGCGAAGGTCACGGCGTGCTGCTCGGCGATGCCGACATCGAAATAACGTCCGGGAAAGCGGCGGGCGTAGTCCACCATGCCCGAGCCCTCGCACATCGCCGGAGTGACCGCCACCAGGCGCGGATCCCGCTCCGCTACCTCGCACAACCAATCGCCGAAGACCTGGCTGTAACTCGGCCCGACGGCCCCCTTGCGCCTCTTGCCCGCGGCCGGGTCGAACGGGCTGACCCCATGGTAGCCACAGGGATCGGCCTCCGCCGGGGTATAGCCCTTGCCCTTTTGGGTCACCAGATGCAGAAAGCGCGGCCCCGGCATGGCATTGAGGTTGCGCAGGGTGGAGATCAGCAACGGCAGGTCGTGGCCATCGATGGGGCCGACATAGTTGAAGCCGAGCTCCTCAAACAGGGTGCCGGGCATTACCATGCCCTTCATGTGCTCTTCCCAGCGCCCCATCAGCTCGCGGAAGCCCGGCGGCATATGGTTGAGCACCGATTTGCTGCCCTCGCGCACACTGGTGTAGAAGCGGCTGGTGAGCACCCGGGTCAGATACTTGCTGAGCGCACCCACCGGTGGCGAGATCGACATGTCGTTGTCGTTGAGGATCACCAGCAAATCCAGGTCCAACGCCCCGGCGTGGTTGAGGGCCTCGAAGGCCATGCCGGCGGTCAGGGCACCATCGCCGATCACCGCCACCGCGTGGCGGCGCTCGCCGAGCTGCTTGGCGGCGGCCGCCATGCCCAAGGCGGCGCTGATCGAGGTGCTGGAGTGGCCGGCACCAAAGGCGTCGTAAGGGCTCTCGTCCCGGCGCAGAAAGCCGGAAAGCCCCCCGCTCTGGCGTAATGTCTCCATGGCCCGGCGCCGGCCGGTTAGGATCTTGTGGGGATAGGCCTGGTGACCGACGTCCCAGACCAGGCGATCGTCGGGGGTGTCAAACACATAGTGCAGGGCGACACTCAGTTCCACCACCCCAAGACCGGCGGCCAAGTGGCCCCCGGTCTTGGAGACGCTGGCGATCAGAAACCGCCGCAACTCCGACGCCAGTTGCGGCAGCCGGGCCTCGTCCAGACGCCTCAGGTCGGCAGGCAGGTCGACCTGGGAAAGCAGCGGGTAGTCTGGCTCAGCGCCGGTCTGGGGTGGCATCCGGGGCCTCGGCTCAGGACTGCAGGGCGTCGCGCACCCGCTCCAGGCGCGCCCGCACCTCGGCTCCCAGTTCCTCCAGTTCGGGGCGTTGCACCAGGCCCAGCACCGACGCCGGGTCCATGAAGGCCACGGTCTGACTGCCGTCGGCCTCCTCGCGCACCACCACGTTGCAGGGCAACAGCAGGCCGATGTCCGGCTCGGCCTCGATCGCCCGCTGTGCCAGGGGCGGGTTGCAGGCACCGAGGATGCGATAGGGACGGCGCTCCACCCCCAGCTTCTTCTTGAAGGTAGCCTGAACGTCGATATCGGTGAGTACCCCGAAGCCCTGGGCTTGGAGGGCCTCGGTGACCTGCTGCACGACCTGATCGAAGGCCCCGAATACTTGAATCGAAAAACCGTACATGGTGTTGAGTCTTCTCCCGGTTGGATGGCCGGCCCCGGTCTGCGCCCGGAGAGCCCGGCGATAGATCGATTAGCCTATGATTCTAACCGATGCGACCAGTTACTGCTGCGTAAATTCCCTAACCCGAGCTAGGGAAACGCTGGTCTTCAAAGCGTTCCCGCTTGGGGCAGGATACGCAGCTATTTCCAGCCGCCTGTGGGGCTGGATTTAAAGGCCTAGGGAAACCACGTTTTCAAAAGCCATGCCGAAAAAATGCTGGCGTCCGCTTTGCTCCGACATCCCCACAGGACAATCCCCAGTTGCCGGCCCCGTCAACCCTGTTTCCTGTGCATGTCCCGCAGCACTTTGCTCAGCAGTCGGCGGGCCGCCGGGTCCAGGCGCGGGCGCTGCAGGTAGCGCAGAAAGAAGCGCAGCCTGTCGCTGCGGCTCCAGCCCCGGGCATAACGGCCCAGGGTGCTGAGATCGCGCACCCGAGCGGCATCCCGAAACCGGCGGTACTTGGTCTTTTCCAGGTCGATAACCCGCAGCTCCCAGCCGTTCGCTCGCGGACGCAGGAACAAGTGCTTGGGGTAAAAGCAGTTGTGCTGCAGGCCGCAGCCGTGCATGCGCCCAGCCAATGCCGCCAGGGCCTCCAACAGCGCCAGCCGCTGGGCGCGCGGCGGGGGTCCCTGCTCCGCCCATTGACGCTGCACCTCCAGCAGCGAGCAAAACCCCTCCAGTTCGCGGGTGATTAGGATCGCCTGCTGGTGACCGCGCTGCCAACGCCAGCCGAAATACACCGGCTCCAGAGTCGGCACCCCGCAGGCCCGGTAGGCCTGGATATTCCGCAACTCGCGCTCAAAGGTGGGCCGCCCACGCAGCGGATGACGCAGGCTGCGGTAGCCGTGATCCTGTTGGCGCTTGACGAACACCCCGACCTCACCGCCGTCGGCCAGACGCAGGCGGTGGCGCGACACCCCGCTCCAGCCACCACGGCGATCATTCGGTGGTTCGAACCAGTCCGGCGGCAGGTTCCAGAGGGCATCGAAATCGGCCAGGCCGTTGGCGGCCAGGGTCGAGCGCCAGGTATCGTTGCAGACATCCCGCACCGGCGCCGGATCAATCCACCAACCGCTGCAGCTGTTCCACCAGCCGCTGGCGTTTTTGCGCGTCCTCGGGACGCAGGCTTAGGTGCCCCACCTTACGCCCGGCCCGCGGCGCCTTGCCGTAGTCGTGCAGGTGGGCTTCTGGAATGGCCAGCACCTGCTCCGCCGGGGGCATGGCGCCGATGCAATTGAGCATCGCCGCCTGGCCGATCGGCGCGGTGGCGCCCAGACCGAGGCCCAACACTGCCCGCAGGTGGTTTTCGAACTGGCTGGTCTCCGCGCCCTCTATCGTCCAATGTCCGGAGTTGTGAACCCGCGGCGAGAACTCATTGGCCAGCAGGCGGCCGCCGACCTGAAACAGTTCCAGGGCCAGCACCCCCACGTAGTCGAAATGTTCCAACAGGCGTACCAGGTACTGTTCGGCCTGGGCCTGCACCGGATCCCCGGGGCGGCTCACCGATAACCTCAGTATGCCTTCGCGGTGGGTGTTCTCTGATACGGGGTAGTAAACGATCTCGCCTTGGCGCCCACGCGCTGCGATCAACGACAACTCGCGCTCGAACGGCACCAGGGACTCGACGATGGCCGCCACTTCGCCGATGGCAGCCCAAGCGCCGGCAAGGTCTTCGCCACTACGCAGCAACGCCTGGCCCTTGCCGTCGTAGCCCAGACGGCGGGTCTTGAGCACCGCCGGCAGGCCGATCTCGGCCACCGCGGCGGTCAGCTCAACCAGGCTTGACACGGCCTGGAAGCGCGGCGTGTCGATCCCGAGCTGCCGGAACAGGGTCTTCTCCGCCAACCGATCCTGGGCCGCCGCCAAGGCCGCCGGGGCCGGGTGCACCGGCAGCCGGTCGGCCAGATACTCGACGCTGGCCAGGGGCACGTTCTCGAACTCATAGGTGATCACATCGGCGCCGACCGCCAGCCGATCCAGCAGGGCCAGGTCTTCGAATCCACCCTGGAGGCCTTCGGCCACCGGACCGGCGCAGGCGTCCTCTGCCGGATCGAGAAACCGCACCCGAATGCCCAGGGGATGGCCAGCCAGGGCCAGCATGCGGGCCAACTGCCCGCCGCCGAGCACGCCGACGATCACGTCGACAGGTCCCGCGGGTCCGGGCGCTCCAGCACCTGCTCGGTCTGGCGGGCGCGGAACGCCTCCAGGCGCTCGCGAAACTCGGGATGTTTGTTGCCGACGATGGCGGCCGCCAGCAGGGCGGCGTTGGTGGCCCCGGCCTTGCCGATGGCCAGAGTGCCGACCGGTATTCCGGCTGGCATCTGGGCAATGGAGAGAAGGGAATCCATGCCGTTCAGGGCCTTGGACTGCACCGGCACGCCGAGCACCGGAACGGCGGTCTTGGCGGCGGTCATGCCGGGTAGGTGAGCGGCCCCGCCGGCACCGGCAACGATCACCTCCAGTCCTCGCCCGGCCGCCTGTTCGGCGTAGGCGAACAGCTTGTCCGGGGTGCGGTGGGCGGACACCACCTGCACATCGTGCGGAACGCCAAGCTGTTCCAGGGTATCCGCGGCGTGCCGCATGGTTTCCCAGTCCGAGACCGAGCCCATGATAATGCCGACCAAAGGTTGCATAGCCTGTCCTCTCGCCCTGGGGCGGTAAAACCGGCAATTTTAACCCGATCCGGCCCGTTTGTGGAAAACGCGAACCCGCTGCCAGGCCGGTTCAGCCGCCGGCGGCCTGCTCAGCTACCGGGGCCAGCTCCCATTCGAATTTGGGCAGGGCCGAAAAAGCGGAGCGAATTCCGTCGTTCCACTGGGTACGGATATTGATGAGGAAGGGATCCTCCGCCTCGAACTTGCAGCGGTGACCGAGCACCAGGCTGTCTTTCAGGTAGGTGCCGACCTCAAACGGCGGCCCCACGGTAATGTTGGACCGGGAGGTGGCATCCAGAGACACCAAAGTCAGACGACCGCCGTCTTCCATGCTGAGGTCCGGGCGGGCGATGCGGTCCAGGGCCGGCTTGCCGTACTTGCTCTCACCGATCTGCAGGTAAGGCGTCTCGGGCGAAGCGGTGATGTAGTTGCCCTGGGGGTAGATCAACATCAGGCCGTGGGGCTGGCCTTGAATCTGGCCCCCGATAATCAATGTGGTCTCGCCGCTTACCCCGCTCTGGGCCAGGGCCGAACCGTGCTCTTTCTGCACCGACAGGCTGACCTGGCCGACATACTCCGCGGCCTCGAACAGATAGCGGACGCTGGCCAGGTTGGGGCCGCCGCCCGGGTAGTCCAAATCGCGCTGGATATGGTTCATCACCTCCTGGGTGGTGGCGAGATTCCCGGCCGAAAGGATCACGAACAGCCGGTCGGGACCCGGTTTGAACACGTGCATCTTGCTGTAGGTGGTCACGTAGTCGACCCCCGCATTGGTGCGGGAGTCGCTGGCGAACACCAGGCCCTGATCCAGGCACAGGCCGAGACAATAGGTCATGGGGGTACCTCGGTAACGAGCCCCTGAGGGCGGGGCTATTCTGCGCCTATTCTAGCCCCGATCCGGCGGGCCGTCACCGCCTCGGTCCCGGCGCTCTATTTCGCTCGCAAGCAACCGGAGCCGGGCCTATACTCCAAGCGGTTTGGTACGATTCCTGCTGACTGCCGAACACGCAATCGAGACCCCTCCCCTACAGCACGCTTAGGAGTTTCCCATGTCGATCCGGGTCGCCATCCACCACAAGACCGAATACCGTTACGACCGCCTGGTATCCCTGGGACCGCATCTGGTGCGCCTGCGCCCGGCCCCCCACACCCGCACCCCGCTGCACCGCTACGCCCTGCGCATCGAGCCCGAGGAGCACTTCATCAACTGGCAGCAGGACCCGTTCGGCAATTTCGTGGCGCGCTTGGTGTTCCCCGAGCGCACCCGCAAGTTCTCGGTGGAGGTGGACCTGATCGCCGACATGGTCACCATCAACCCGTTCGACTTCTTCGTCGACCCTTCGGCCACCCACTACCCGTTTCGCTACGAGCCGCAACTGGCGAAGGAGCTGACCCCCTACTTCGAGCTGCGCGAGCAGGGTCCGCTG
>CBDUCL010000144.1:0-7640 GCA_965365625.1 uncultured Chromatiales bacterium
GCAGTTGGTGCAGCTCGTCGAGCATCGCCGGTCGCAGGTCGAGCAGGGCGGCGCAGAACATGTCGCCTGCCAGGCCGCCGACGGGGTTGAAGTGAAGGTGGGTCAAATTGTTTCCCTGTCGCTACTTAGCTTTGGTCAGCCAGCTGATGCCCGGGTTGCGATGCGCGACCGGCGGGTAATGCGGGCGCCCCAGCGGATAAACGGCAACGGCAGTCAGGGTTGCACCGAGACACGTATGGCAAATCGGTGTAGCGGCCAATCCCCCTGCTGCCTGTGATACAGGGGCTCGAAAGCCATGTGTGTTTGTGAGCGCACGAATACCGAAAATCTGAAATGGCAAGGCGCGGAGACCTTTTCGGCAGCTCCGGAGCCGAGATGCGCGGGGGGAGAACGGCATTCGATTTACTGCTTCAAAATCATCTGATTCTCCGTCGACCGGGTTTCCCCCACCGAGGAGACTCTGATTGCCGCCATGTCCTCCACCGGGCACTTGTTTTCGCAGATGCCGCAGCCGATGCAGAGCCGCGGGTCCACATAGGGCTGCTTGAGTTCGATAGTGCCGCCATCGCGGGTGGCGATGGGGACCTTCTTGTACCAGATCGCCTTGGGGGAGGTGGGGCACATTTCTTCGCAGACGATGCATTCGGTATGCATGGCCCAGGGCAGGCAGCGGCCGTGGTCGTAGAAGGCGGTGCCGAGTTTGATCGGTTTCTCGAACGGTGGCGCGCCGACCTTCTCCTCTACCGAAATGCGGCGGATGGCGCCGGTGGGGCAGGCCTGGCCGCAGAGGGTGCAGTGGTGTTCGCAGTAGCCCAGCTTGTTGATCAGGATTGGGGTCCAGAGCCCTTCCACCCCTGATTCCAAGAGGGCCGGCTGAAGCACATTGGTGGGGCAGATGCGCATGCAGGCGGCGCACTTGATGCAGCGGCCGAGGAATTCCTCTTCCGCCAGGGAGCCCGGGGGGCGGATCGCCGCGGCGGTGGGGGCGCTGTTGGCGGCCAGGGAACTGCGCAGCATGGGGAACATGATCGCTGTGGCTACGCCCGTTTCCACCAGCCGGCGGCGGTTGATATCCAGGGGTTGATGGCGGGAGCTGCGCTCCTTGGGCAGGCCGAAATGCAGGGCCTGGGTGGGGCAATCCTCAATACAGTTCATGCACACGTGACACTCGCTGACCCGCAGCTCCTGATGCGGGTCGCAGCCGCCTTGGCAGCTCTTGAGGCACTTGTCGCAGTCGATGCACTTGTCCACGTCGCGCTGGATGCGCAACGGCGCCCGCCGGGAGAGCACCCCCAGCAGGGCTCCCAGGGGACAAAGCACCCGGCAAAAAAAACGCGGCAGGAAGCGGTTGCCGAGCAGGATTACGATCAGAGCTACCGCCACCAGGGCGGCGCCGTTGAAGATCGGCTGGGTAAGGTAGATGTCGGCCCCGCCCTGGTTGAGGGCCGGGAACACGGCAACGGTAAACGAGCGAACCATGAGCGCGATCGGGTCCAGCAATCCAACCTGGAGGGATCCGAACAGGGCCAGCACCAAGAGCGCGGCCAGAATGTAATATTTGATGCGGTAGCTCCGCCGATAGCGGTTCTGGTCGTACTGCTGGTGAGGGCGCAGCCCGTGCCAGAGCCAGCCGAGAAACTGGTTGGCGATGCCGAGCGGGCAGACCCAGGAGCAGAAGAAGCGGCCGAGAAACAGGGTGGGGACCAGGATCAACAGCGCCAGCAGCAATCCCAGGTAGAAGGTGCCGCTGGTGAGGAAGGCGGCAATCGCCGTGAGCGGGTCCAATTCCAGCAGCAGGGCCGTTTCGAACCCCTTCATGCGGCTGAAGTCGGTGAGGTAGAGCAGCAGCAGGAACAGGGCGAAGAAGAAACCGGCGTAGATCCGGCGGTAGCTGCGCAGCTTTTTCGGCAGGATTTGCATGTTGCCGTGCCCTCAGCCCAATTGGCTTTCCTTGACCCGCAGGTCGCGCCAGTTCACCTTGCCGAGCCCTTGCTGTTCGCCCATGGCGAGAAAGGGCACCTGCTCAGGTTTCAGGTCCAGGAACTTCAAGCTATAGGCGTCGATGGCCACCGGGTCAACCCCGGCGATGATGGTGTTTTCCCGCACCACGTCGTCCAGGCTTCCGCCGGTGGGACCGTTGTGTTTGAGCACTCGAATGGCGTCCATGACCGTCAGGGTCGGCTTGAAGGCGCGGGCCAGGTCGACGATGGAGGTGTGGATGTCCTGGTGCAGCTGGTTGCGCCGGCCGCCGATGGCGCCGTATAGGTTCTTCATTCCCAGAGTGCAGCCGCACAGGGAGTGGTGTTTGACGATGGGCACATTGATCAGCTTGTCGGCCCCATGATAGTGCTTGGCCACCGGCCAGATCTTGAGCAGGTCGCCGCCCATGTCGGTGTCCACGAAGTCATTGCCTCCCGGCAGCTGGACCAGGGCCCCGGCCTCCTGAGCTGCGGCCTGGATGCCGGAGCGGAAGAAACAGCGATGGGGGTCGTTCAGCGATACATCGGTAACCACCACCTCGTCGGCTCCCGCCTCCCGACATAGATGGACCAGGGCCGCCACCACCTCCGGGTTGGTATTGGCGGCCTGTTCCGGTTGGCGGTCCCAACCCACATTGGGCTTGATCAGCACCCGGTCGCCCTTGGCGATAAAGCGCTCCATACCGCCGAGCAGGGACAGGGCCTCGCGCACCATGGCCTCCACTTCGCTACCCCGTACCACGCTCATCTGGGGCAGGCTGTCGGGAAGGAGGATACCGAAGTCCTTCAGCTTCTCCACTTCCACGATGCTTTCCCGCACCGGTTGTTCGCTGTAGTTGACCAACCCCAGGGCGGTAATGCCGCTTGCCGCCAGGGCGGTGGCCCCCAGGTCGCGCAGGAATTCCCGCCGAGTGCGCGGGGCGACCACGCGCCGATATTCCGAACCTTGCCGTTTACCGGCCATTGGGCTGTACCTTGTTCAGATCTTCCAGCAGCGCCGGGGTGGGTTTGGTGAAGGCACCGAACAGCCGGGTCTCGCCCAGGTGGAAGAACCAATATCCCTCGTAGGGATCGTCCACCAGATAGTAGATTTGGTCATCGACGGTTTGTTCCTGCACCGGGATGCCGTCGTTCCGCAAGAAGGCCAGCAGCGCCTGACCCGTCTCCTGAATCTGGTCGGGGTTGCCATTGATCATAAAGGCGGTGAAGGTTTCCCCGTCACGGCGGACCGTCTGCTCCAGCACATTGTTCAGAAACTCCAGACCTCGGTAGTCCTGTTTCACGAAATAGAGATCGAGCGTTTCTCCGAGCTCGGGAAAACTCAGGTCCAGCGCTGCGACCGCGCCCAGCCCTTCTCGTAACGCCGCCGCCAGCTGGTTCGCGGCGGGAACCAGGTCCAAGCCATCGGCGAAGCTGGAAATCTGCGCGTAGTAGGGACCGTAGATCAGATTGAGGCCGCTGCCGGCGGCAAAGGCCATACTGCCAATACCGTCCTTAGGCACCGCATCCGGGGCCAACTCGTCCATCAGCACGCCGAAGGCGAACAAGGGCTCGCCCATTTGGTAGAGATTGACCACCAATTCCGGCTGTTGGGCGCCCTCTGCGGCGTACTCGGCCACGGTGAGGGACTGGAAACCAGCGCTCAGGTAATACTCCGCATGGCCATTGATGTATTCGTACAGATTTTCGGCGTTGTACGCCCGCAACTGGCCGAACCGAGGGAGGACGCCGAGGGTCTCGGGCAGAGGCGGGGCCAGACTTTGGGTACTGGATTCCAGTTGGATCAGGCCCGGGTCGTAATCCTGGCCTTCCCAATAGATGACCAGGGCGATGGCGGGCAGCAGCAGGGTCAGCAGCCAGCGGCTCCAAAGGGGAGCGTCCAGCGAGGGCAGAACGGCTTTGCTCATGGCCGGGTCGGCGCCGATAGACTCAGGCGATAAGGCACAGGCTCTCGTGCGCGGCGCGCAGCTTGGCGCTCACTGGCAGGCCGTGAGGACAGGCGCTGTCGCAGGAGCGCTCGGCGCAGTCCAAGCACAGGGAGACATTGCGCTCCAGCTCCGCATACTGGGCCATGGCCCGCTTCTCGTCCTCGTACTGCTCGAAGTACATCTGGTAACGCAGGATGGAGGCGATGGGCAGCCGCTGCGGGCAGGCGCCCTGGCAGTCGCCGCAGCCGGTGCGGCAGTAGTCCCGGCCGAACTGGGCGACATATTGGTTCAGCTGCAGCTGGTCGGCGGCGGCGAACGCTTGTCCCGAAGCCGGCAGGTAGTCGTCCAGGTCCCGCACCCGCTTCATGGTCACCACCAGGCCGGATACCTCGGGGTGCTGCAATACCCATTTGAAGGCCGCCTGTTCGAAGGAGCCGCCCTTGGAGTCCAGTTCCATGTCGCGGGCCCCGGCCAGGGTCTTCATGGCGATTACCCCGACGTCCTTGGCGCGCGCTGCTTTGATCACCTCCGGCACCCGGGGGAACTTCATGAAATTGAAGGCCGGCATGATCAGGTCGTAGTGGCCGCTGTTCACCGCCGTCTGCAGCAGATCTTCCATGCCGTTGGGGCCGTGGGAGGAGACCGCCAGAAAGCGCGCCTTGCCTTCCTGCTTCAACTCGTCGAAGGCGGCCAGCATGTTCTCGTCCAGCAAACGTTGGCGCTCCGCCTCCAAGTCGCTGCGCTCGCCGATGGCGTGCACGAAGACCACGTCCAGGTAATCCGTATTCAGCCGTTGCAGGCTGCCTTCCACCGCCGCCTTGTAGTCGGCCTTGCTGGTGCCCTGTTGCAGGTGGCTCTTGCCGCGCACATAGGAGCCGGGATCGCAGAATTTGGAGGCGATATGGATCTTGTCCCGCTGCTTGAAGCGGTTCATGGCCTGGCCGATATATTCCTCGCTGCGGCCGTAATCCGGGGCGGTATCGAAGTAATTCACGCCGCGGTCGATGGCGCGCAAGACCATCCCCGCCGACGGCAGCTTGCCGGCGCCAAAGGAGATGTCGCTGATCTGCATGCCGGTGCGGCCCACCCGGCGGTAGCTTTGCACTTGCGGGCTGCCGTCCTGCGCCTCCTTGGCGACGGCTTGCGCCGTACCCAAAGCGGCGACGGAAGACAGAGCAACGGACCCCTTGATGAAATCCCGGCGTTTCATAGCGCTATCCTTCGATCTGGCTGAGCTATTCCCTAATCATAGCGCAAGCGTTGGCCGGTATCAGGCCAGCAGGGCACTGCAGGCCGCAGGCGCCTCGGCCAACTTCGTCTGTAGGTTCGCTTCCGGCGTAAATCGGAATTCGCCAAGCGTCCCGTCACCCCGGTTCCCGACCGGGGCTGGGGTCTTGAGCGATTCGCGCTGACACGGCCACGGGGCAAGCCCCCTCGGCGCCAAAGGCGCGCACTTACCCGGTGTCCTCCGGGTGTTGCAATTGTCGCAGCCTGAGCAGGTCTTGCTCGAGGGATAGAACCGATCGATCTTGACCAGGGTCCTTCCGTACCACTCGGCCTTGTAGGCGAGCCGGCGGGCGAACTCGCCGAACGAGGCGTCCAGGATCGCTCGGTTGAGCCCCGCCTTCTGGCGTACTTGCTTACCGGGGCAGTCCCGCTTGCCCTTGGCGCTGGCGCTCATCCCCCGGTATTCAGGTCCCCGAGGCAGATCCTTTGGTTGTCACGAATCAGCCGCGTGGTCAGGCCGTGGAGGTGTTCGCGCCGGCAGTAAGCAGGCGAAAATATCGAAGTCGATGGTGCCAGCTTCAATTCCCGGGTGAACGGGAGATGGTTTTCCGGCATTACCTTTGGCTTCCGGCCGCCGAAATCAGATGTTCCGCTTACCTCTACGATCCCGATCTCGATATGCGCGGCTCGGCCGGCGCCGGTTCGACGCATGCCTGGGCGGAGGTCTATGTGCCCGGCGCCGGCTGGATCACCTTCGATCCGACCAACCGCAGCGTCGGCGGTTTCAACCTGATCCCGGTGGCAGTGGCGCGCCATATCTCGCAGACGATGCCGGTCTCCGGCAGCTTTGCTGGCGATGTCGGCGCGTTCCTCGGGCTCGAGGTAACGGTGACGGTCACGGCAGCGGAAGGTGAGCGGCCTGTGATGGCAAGATAGGCGTCGTTCTGGCCGGCGAAGCGGTGGCCCGTCTGCATGCCGGCTGATGGCGAGAGGGGCGCGGGTTGGCCCGGCGGTTGTCGCTACGTCGCGCCGCCCCGTGGATCGGCACCGCCGATCCCGAAACGCGGCTACTCGTCCGCACCGTTTCTAACCAACGCAAATGCCACCGCGAGGGCCTTTACGTATGATTGGCTGAAACTGCTAAAGTGGGAATCACATCAAGCTAAAAACAAACTCCTGTGCAGTCGTAGAAAGCGCGTATAATTAACTGAGAAATAGCTAAAAATTTGGGGTCGGCGGGAATCGAACCCGCAACCTCTCTGCCTTTAGGGTATAGACGTCGAGATCGCATTTTTCTGGTAGTAAACGAGGGATAGGAACACCACGCTCTCCGCTCGCACGCCGCTGTCTTTACGACCGTTGTTAATTGGAAACAGAAGCGATTCTTGCCAGGTTACTGCAGTATGACTAGATAACTAATTGAAAAATATAAAAAGACCGAGGGTCCAAGTCCCTCGATACGGCTACAGCGACAGCTAAGCTTTGAATGTGGGACGCTCCTGGACGGAATTCCACGGCAAATACCGGTGCCGCTGACGAAACGATATCGATGATCGACCATCCCCTGGTGACCCAAAGCCAAGAGAAAGACGTCACGGCAGTGTCGCGGTTTGCGCGTGCGGCTCGGGAAATCACTGGCGCGAAGCTCGCTGAGTGGTATCGGCAGGAGCTTGCGGCTGCACCGAAACGCGAAGAGCATCACAAGCTGTACTTCGTCGGGTGCGTATTCCGGCTGAAGGCGACCGCCGATTCCAGTCGAAGACTCAACGGGGTCGAGTTCTATAAACAAACGTTTCTCAAACCAAATTGAGGCGCAAACGGGCCAGCGGATTTTCAAGCGGCGTCCTGATGAAGGCGGCGTTGGACTATGGTCGTCTGGGTTGGTCGGTCATCCCGATCGAGTCCCGAGGCAAGCGGCCGCTGATCCGTTGGCAGGTCTACCAATACCGCCGTGTGGATACCGCAGAGATTTTTGAGTGGTTCCGACGCTGGCCGGACGCCAATATCGCGGTCGTCACCGGCATGGTTTCCAACCTCGTGGTGCTGGATCTCGACCCAAGACACGGCGCAGACGCCAGTCTCGAGCAGTTGGAGCGGGAACATGGACCCTTCGCCGAGACCGTTGAGGCCCGAACTGGGGGAGGCGGGCGCCACCTCTACTTCGCGCATCCCGGCCAGATCATGCGCAACCGGGTCGGCATCGCCCCGGGGGTCGATCTGCGCGGCGACGGCGGTTACGTCGTGGCCCCTCCATCGGTGCACGCTTGCGGTGAGCGCTACGGCTGGGAGCGCTCGCCCGACGTCTCCCACTTGGCGCCGCTTCCTGAGTGGCTACTGCGCGCCAAGCCGGACGATCGGACCCATCGTGGACACCCGCTGAGCCATTGGCGGCGCCTGCTGCGGGAAGGGGTTGCGGAGGGAGAGCGTAACAATACGATTGCCTCCTTGGCCGGGCATTTGCTGTGGCACGGAGTCGATCCGGAGGTGGCGGCGGAGCTTCTGTTGA
>CBDUCL010000145.1:0-7626 GCA_965365625.1 uncultured Chromatiales bacterium
GCCTCTGCCTGCTGCTGGCAGCCTGCGCCGGCCCCGCCGAAGAGACCCTGCTGCAGGGAGCCACCATGGGCACCAGCTACAGCGTCAAGCTGGTGGATCTGCCCGCCGAACAGGACCTCCAGGCCCTGCAGACGGAACTGGAGCGGCGACTGGAGCAAGTCAATGCGGCCATGTCCACCTACCTCCCGGACTCGGAGCTGTCGCGTTTCAACCAAAACCCGAGCACCGACTGGGTAACGGCTTCACCGAAACTGCTAGCGGTCCTGCAAACGGCCCAAGAGATCAGCCGACTGTCCGACGGCGCCTTCGATATCAGCGTCGGTCCCCTGGTCAACCTCTGGGGCTTCGGGCCGACGGCGAGCCGGGGGCAGGCCCCGAGCCTGGACCAAATCCAGGCCGCCCGGAAGCGAGTCGGCTACCAGTTGCTGCAACTGCGCGCCGATCCGCCGGCCCTGCGCAAGGCCCGTCCTGACCTCTATCTGGACCTATCCGCCATCGCCAAAGGCTATGCAGTGGACCTGTTGGCCGCTTATCTGAACTCCCAGGGCCTGACCAACTTCCTGGTGGAGATTGGTGGCGAGGTCTGGGGCCGCGGCCATAACCGCCACGGCCGGCCCTGGCGTATTGCCATCGAAAAACCCGATCCGGGCAGCCGCAGCGTGCACGACATCGTCGAACTCGACGGCCAGGGTATCGCCACCTCCGGCGACTACCGCAACTTCTTCGAGCAAGCGGGCAACCGTTACTCGCACAGCATCGACCCCGCCAGCGGCCGCCCCGTGCAGCACGCTCTGGCCTCGGTCACCGTGCTCGCCCCCTCGGTGATGCGCGCCGACGCGCTGGCCACCGCCCTGCTGGTGCTTGGGCCGGAGCGCGGCCTCGCGCTGGCTGAACAACAGGGTCTGGCAGCGTTGTTTATAATGAGAGAAGGGGAAGGGTTCAGCACACGCACTACCCCCGAATTCGAGCGCTACCGGGTGCAACCGACATGATGACCTTTGTGATCGCCTTCGCCGTATTCGCCCTGGCCCTGGTCGGCCTTGGCCTTGGTCTGCTGCTGAAACGCCCGCCGTTGCAAGGCAGCTGCGGCGGCCTGGCGCGGATGCCCGGCCTGGCCTCCGACTGCGGCGGCCTGTGCCGGCGCAGCGGCGGCGATCACCAATGCCCCCGGCGCAGCGCCATCGGCGCCAATTCGGCGGACGGCACCTGAGGAGATGCTGACGAATGCCGCACCTAGCATTTTTCGGCTCGGGGCATCCTGTCCCGCACGGGAAGCGTCATTAGATTAGCGTTTCCCAGACGCAACCGAGGCGGAGACCAGCCAATGGAAAAATTCACCGCACAGGACTTCATGTCCGCCAACCTGATCAGCCTGCACCCGGAGATGGAGGTAATGGAGGCGGCCCGCATCCTCACGGAAAAGCGGATCTCCAGCGCCCCGGTAGTGGATCATACTGGGCACTTGGTCGGCGTGCTCAATGAGTCCGACTGCCTGCGGGCGGTGTTTCGCGCCTGCTACCACGGCGAATGGGGCGGCCGGGTGGAGGAATACATGCAGCCTGGAGCGCGCCGCGTCGAGGCTGACGCCAGCATCGCCGACATCGCCCAGCAATGGCTGCAGAGCGGCGACACCCGCGGCTTCACCGTGACCAAGGAGGGGCGCCTGGTGGGTCACTTTTCGATCCGCGACGCGCTGAAGGCCTGCGAGACCTTGACCAAAGAGAAATGACCCCGAGACCCCGTACTGGGAAGCAATTTCGATGAGATTCGAGCAGACGAAAGACGTACTGGAGCATGCCCGCAGCTTTCACCAGCGGGTCGGCGACTTCTACCAAGACCTAAGCGACCACACCGAACAGCAGCGCCTGAAACTTCTGCTCGACTACATGGCCGATCGCGAGCAGGAACTCGCCAGTGCCCTGGAGCAATTCACCGAGGGCAGCTCGCGGGAGGTGCTCGACACCTGGTTCCAGTTCTGCTGCGACGACGAAACCCTCAAGCTCTGTCCCGGCGCCCTGCTGCACAATGACATGACCCTGGACGAGATTATTAGCGCCGGAGTGGCTTTGTCCCAGTGCTTTATCAACCTGTTCCGCGAGATTGCCAACACCGCAGACTCAGAACAGGTACGAGCGGTATTTCAGAACTTGCTGGAAAGCGAACAGCGAGAGCAGAAAAAGCTGGTGCGCAACGTCGAAATGTTCACGGATCTGTAACCGCAACCCGCGCCCGGGATTGTAATAATGAGCGAGCATGAGCCGCGGGTGACCCCCGATACCCTTTTCGCCTTCTCCTACCAGGACTTTGTAGGCGCCCTGGAGGCCTGGAAGGCACAGCAACTGGCGGCCTACCCGCACCAGGCAGAACGCATCGAAACGACCGCTCTGGCGATGCAGGACCTGATGCACTCAAGCTACGTCATCGAGCACAAGCTGGTGGTTCGGCAAACCCTGGCCCGGGACTGAAAGCCCGCAGCTCGCCGAGGGCTCGCTGGGATCGCGGACTGATCGAACAACGGCGCAGATAGCGTTGCCTGGAAGCAGTGGCGGATAGATTGAGCTTCTGTTGATCCTGCTCAGTTTTAGGATCGAAAGTTGCCGCGAAACGGCGGACCCATCCCTGCGAGCTGCTTATAATTGGCGGCGGAGGGTTTTTCAGCCGTTTCCGGAGCCAAGGGGCCGCCCTTATAACCCGGGGTATGATTTCCCGGCAGGCTCGGCCTGAGCAATCGCAACGAGCGGCAGCCGCTGATACGATCGGCGCGCGTCTGGCGCTTTAGGGATAGGCGGCGAAAGCCATCCAGTACTTTTGTGGCGGGGCACCCTACCCCGCACGGGAAATGTAATACATTCAGTTTTTCCTTTAGGACAGCAAATCGGATCGCGCCGGTCCCGGCCGGCGCCTCGATTATCGCCGATGCCGGATGCATCGAGACGGGCAGCAAGACCGCACCGCGCCCGCCGCCCCGAGGCTGACGCTGGCGGGCGAACCAACCAAGTATGCTATCGATACGGAGAGAACCATGTTGAAACGTCTAAGCCTCCTGACCCTGACCTTCGCCTTGATGGCATCCGGTCCGCTGCTGGCGGATACGGTAAAAGGCCGGATCATGGATATTTCCAAGAAGGCCAGCACCATTCAGATCGGCATCAAGGACAAGGACCCGGTGGTGGTGGGCTTCGACGCCAATACCAAGTTCATCGAGGCCAGCGGCGTCGAGGACCTGGGTCCACCAGATCTGATCAAGGTCGAGTTCGAACCGGGGAAACCGGCCACCAGCATCACCAAAGTGGTGTTCAAACTGCCGCCAGGGGTGGAGATCGACATCCAGCAAATGCTCAGCATCCTGATCGGCAAGGAGCCCTACGAGCTGTTCGACGCCCGCCCAAAGAAGCGCTATCTGGAAGGGCACGTGCCTTCCGCCAAGCATGCCTTCCCGAAAGACCCGGAATTTCTCGCCCAGCTGCCCCAGGACAAGTCCAAGATGGTGATCTTCTATTGCGGCGGCCCCACCTGCCCGTACACCGGCAAGGCTGTGGAAGCGGCGAGCGCCGCAGGATACACCAATCTAAAGGGTTTTCAGGCGGGCATGCCGGGTTGGAACAAGGCCAAGCTGCCGGTACATTCCAGCCAGCAATGGGTGGAGAGCATTCTCGACCCCCACCATGTAGTGCTGGACGTGCGTGACTTGGCCGCCAGCAGCAGCGATCACATTCCGAGCGCCGTGGCCATGCCGACCTCCGAACTGCAGGCGATGCGCGACCAGTTCGTGGCCAAACAAGTCAAGGCCGGCCTACCCGGGGTCACCGACAAACGCGCCCGCATCGTGCTCTACTCCGATACCCACACCCGCAACAACGTGTTGCTGGCCTACAAGGAACTGCGGGATTGGGGCTACAAAAAAGTCAGCATCCTCGAAGGCGGTTTCGACCAGTGGAGCGCCGACGGCCGGCCCACCGAGAGCGGAGCGGCGCCGCGCGAGATCGTCTATGTCAAGAAGCTGGCCCCGGGGGCGGTCTCGGTGGAAGAGTTCGCCAAGCTGGAGAAGTCCCGTGACGGCACGGTGTTCCTGGACGTGCGCACCGCCAAAGAGACCGCGACCGGCGTGCTCAAGGGTGCCAAGCAGATTCCCTTGGATTCGTTGGACGCCAAGCTCGGCCAACTGCCCAAGAACCAGGAGATCATTGCCTACTGCGCCAACGGCATCCGCGCCGAAATGGCCTACCAGAAGCTCAAGGGGCTGGGCTACAAGGTGCGTTTCCTGAACGAGGAAATCACCATAAGCGCCGACGGCAGCTACAAGATCTAACCATCGCCCCAACCGAGCGCGCCGCCCCGCAAGGGTCGGCGCGCCCCTTTTACTGCGGTAATCCACCATGAAGCGACGCCAATTCCTCAAGCTCTCGGGGCTGCTCGGTGCCGGCTCGGCCCTGCCGACGCTGCTCGGCGGCTGCGCCGCCTCCAAACCGCTGCCGGGCAGCGGGCAGGTCAGCGACAGCCCGACGGTGTGCAATATCTGTTTCTGGAAATGCGCCGGCCATGTCTACCAGGAAGACGGCCAGCCCTGGAAGATCGTCGGCAATGCCGAAGACACCCACAGCGGCGGGCGCCTGTGCACCCGCGGCAGCGGCGGTCTCGGCAGCTACGAAGACCGCGACCGGCTGCGCCAGCCACTGCTGCGGGTCAAGGACGGCGGCGGCCAGCGGTTTCGCGAGGCCAGCTGGGAAGAGGCCCTGGATTACATCGCCGAGCGTATGCGCAGCATCGGCGAGCGTCACGGCAACGATCGCCTGGCCCTGTTCTCCCATGGCTCCGGCGGCAGCCACTTCCACCAACTGCTCAAGGCCTATGGCTCCCATGCCTATGCCCACCCCTCGTTCGCCCAGTGCCGGGGCCCGCGTGAAGTAGCCTTCGCCCTGACCTACGGTGAGGGGGTCGGCTCGCCGGACCGCACCGACATGGAGCATTCCCGCTGCATCGTGCTGATCGGCTCCCACATCGGAGAGAATCTGCACAACGGCCAGGTCCAGACCCTGACCCAGGCGATCGACAATCAGGCCACCCTGATCACCGTCGACCCGCGCTTTTCGGTGGCCGCCGGCAAGTCCCAGTATTGGCTGCCGATCCGCCCGGGTACCGACATCGCCCTGCTGTTGGCCTGGATGAACGTGCTTATCAACGAGGGCCTGTACGACCGCGAGTATATCGAACGCAACGCCTTGGGCTTCGAACAGCTGGCGGAGCATGTGCAGCCCTTCAACCCGGAGTGGGCCTACCTGGAGACCGGTCTCAAACCGGAGCTGATCCGTACCACCGCCCGCGAGATGGCGGCCAAGGCCCCGGCCACCCTGGTGCACCCCGGCCGCCACACCACTTGGTACGGGGACGATACCCAGCGCGAGCGCGCCATCGCGATCCTCAACGCCCTGCTCGGGTCCTGGGGGCGCAAGGGCGGCTTCTATTTCCAGGAAAAAGTGGACCTGCCCGCCTACCCGACACCCAAGCCGCCAAAATCCGCCAGCGACTGGAAGCACAAAGTGCAGGGGCAGTACCCATTCGCTGCCAGCGGCCTCAGCAATGCCCTGATCGACGCCTCGGTGGGCGAAGACGCTTTGATCAAGGGCTGGTTCGTCTACGCAACCAATCTGCCGCTGACCGTGCCCAATGTGCGGGCCAAGTTGGAGCAGGCGGCCCAGGATCTCGATCTGCTGGTAGTGGTGGACACCATGCCGGCGGAGATCACCGGCTACGCCGACGTGGTACTTCCGGAATGCACCTATCTCGAGCGCTACGGAGAGCTGCGTAATTCTCCCGAACGGGTACCGAGCCTGGCGGTGGCAGTGCCGGCCTTCGAACCCAGTCACCAGACCAAACCGGCCTACTGGATGGCCCGGGAGCTGGCCCTGCGCCTGGGGCTGGAAGAATACTTCCCCTGGCAGGACTACAGCGAGGTGCTGGACTGGCAGCTGCAGCAGGCCGGCACTTCCCTGGAGGAAATGCGGCGCCTGGGCGTCAAGCGCTTCCCGCGCACCAAGCCGATGTATCTGTCGGAGGGGGAGAGCTACCAATTCAAGACCCCGAGCGGCAAGATCGAACTCTATTCCGCCGCCCTGGCCGACGCCGGCTTCGATCCCATGCCCAGGTACACCCCCCCGGAAACCGCCCCGGACCGCCATTACCGGCTGATCTACGGCCGGGCCCCCGCCCACACATTCGGGCGCACCGCCAACAACCCGCAATTGTTCGAGCTGATGCCGGAAAACAGCGTTTGGGTAAACCCCCTGGTAGCCAGCGATTGGGGCCTGAGCAACGGCGACTACCTGCGCCTCAAAAACCAGGACGGCGTGCTCAGCAATCGGATTCGGGTACGGGTGACCGAGCGCATTCGCCCGGATTCTATTTTCATGGTGCACGGTTTCGGTCACAACGATCCGCGCCTGCGCCTGGCCCACAACGTCGGGGCAGACGACACCGCGCTGATCACCAACGTCAAGCTGGACCCGATCATGGGCGCCACCGGCATGCGTGCCAATTTCGTAACCTTCATTACCGGGGAGGCCTGAGGTGACTCGATATGCCATGGTGATCGACACCCGGACCTGCATCGGCTGCGGCGACTGCGTGGTGGCCTGCAAGACGGAAAACAAGGTGCCGGCCGGGCTCAACCGGGACTGGGTTGTGGAGGCCACCGCAGGCCGCTACCCGAACCTGCGTACCGAATTCCGCTCCGAGCGCTGCAACCACTGCTCCCACGCCACCTGCGTCACGGCCTGCCCCACCGGCGCCAGCCACTACTGGCAGGACAGCAATATCGTGCTGGTGGAGCCGGGCAAGTGCACCGGCTGCAAGGCCTGCATCGCGGCCTGCCCCTACGACGCGCGGCTGATCATGCACCCGGAGGGCTACATCGACAAATGCACCTTCTGCCACCACCGGGTGGAGAAGGGGCTGGACCCGGCCTGCGTCTCCACCTGCCCCACCCACTGCATGCACTTCGGCAATCTGGACGACCCGGCCACCGAGGTCGCCCGCCTGCTGCGGGAGCGCAACTACAAGGTGCTGCTGGCCGAGACCGGCAACCAGCCCAATGTCTATTACCTAACCTGACGCGGAGGTCGCCCAGCCATGTTGGAAGAGGTCCTGGTCACCGCCAGATACAATCACAAGATCGACCCCGTGCTCGGCATCTGGAGCTGGGAGATCCCCACTTACCTGTTCCTGGGCGGACTCACCGCCGGCATCATGTTCTTCGCCGCCGCCCTGGTGCTGAGCCGGCGCGAGCAGGACAACCCGTTCGCCGCCTACCAGCTGCCCCTGTGGGCGCCGGTGGTGCTGTCGGTCGGCATGGGGGCGCTGTTTCTCGACCTGGAACACAAGCTCTACGTCTGGCGCTTCTATACCACCTTCCAGCCCACCTCGCCCATGTCCTGGGGCTCCTGGGTGTTGCTGCTGATCTATCCGGTAAGCCTGCTGCAGCTGGCCGCCGGACTGCGCAACGGCTATCCCAAGCTGGCCAATCTGCTGGAAGAGCTGCCCCTGGGGCGTCAGGCCCTGGACTTCGCCTACAGCCACCGCCGGGCGATCGCTAACTGGGCCCTGGTGCTGGCGGTGGCCCTGGGTATCTAC
>CBDUCL010000146.1:0-7568 GCA_965365625.1 uncultured Chromatiales bacterium
AGGTGACGGTAATTATGGGGATCAACATCCGTACAGTGCTGTTCTCGGCGGGACTGCTTTGCCTTGGCGCCATGCCGGCGCAGGCCCAGCCCCCGGCGGTCGGTGATACCTACGTTGTTCAGCAGTCGCGAGGCGCGGCTACGGTTTCCTTGGGCGGGACGGTGATCCCTTATAAACAGGTAACCCTCTCTGCCCAGCTGCCGGGCCGAATCAAGTTCCTGGCTGGTATCGAAGGCGACCAGTTCGACGAAGACGCGCTGCTGGTGGCGATTGACGACCGCGAGCTGCTCGCCAAGCGCCAAGCGGCGATCGCCCAGTTGGCCAACGCGGACGCCGCTCTGCGCAACGCAGGGGCTCAGTATTCCCGCGAACTCTGGTCGCCCCGCTCGCGCGAGCCAATGAGCGGCATGGGCATGCCGAATCTGTTCGACCAGATGTTCACCGACCCCATGGAGTCGATGGTAGGCCGCCGCAGCGAACCCGCAGCCCGGGACATCGACCTCTACAGTTCCCACATCGGCATCCAGCAGGCCCAGAACTCTCTGATGCAGGCCCGCTCGGAGATTCAGGCGATCGATGCCAAGCTGCGAGACGCCAAGAGCTTGGCCCCCTTCCCCGGGGTGATCACCAAGAAGTTCATTGAGGTTGGGGACACTGTGCAGCCGGGCCAACCGCTGCTCGAATTCGCCGATCTGACCTATCTGCAGGTTATGGTTGACGTCCCGGCACGCTTACGCCCGGGGTTGAACATCGGCATGATGCTTCGGGCACAGCTCGATGTCGGGGATCAGGTGGTGCCGGTCCGTTTGGCGCAGATCTATCCGATGGCGGACGCCCAACGCCACACCGTGAAGATGAAGTTCGACCTGCCCCAGGGCGTGTCCGCCCCCGGTATGTACGTCAAGGTGCTGGTTCCCGACCTGACCTCCCCCGGCCACGAGGCGCCCATCATCCCCACCTCCGCCATCCGCTACAATGGCAGCCTGCCCGCGGTCTATGTGATCGGTGAGGACGGCCGCAATGAACTGCGTCTGATTCGGGTCGGCGAGGAGAGCATGTCGCCTGGCTTCACCACCGTGCTTTCCGGCCTGCGCGCCGGCGAGCGGGTGATCGCCAATCCGGGTCCCGGGCTTTCGGCCGGTTGGAGCGAGGTGCCGCCAGGCCCTGACAAATAGGGCCGGCGCGGTTTACGCGCTCCTCTTCTACCCTTCCTTACACCTTCGGCCCCGGTTTCCCCGGGGCCCAAACGCTTGGAGATGGCTGAACGACCATGAGCCAGCAAGATTCCAATCCCCAGGCCGAATCGCGAGTCGAGGAGTTGACCGACGAGCAGCTCGGCCTAGCCGGCCGCACTGCCCGCTTCTTTATCGACTCTCCGCTGTCGCCCCTCCTGTATATCGCCATGATGTTGATGGGCGTGATGGGCCTGATCATCACCCCGCGGCAGGAGGACCCTCAGATCTCCGTGCCGATGATCGACATCTTCGTCCAGTACCCGGGCGCCGATGCTCAACAGGTCTCGACCTTGGCCATAGGCCCTCTGGAACGGATCATGAGCGAGATCCCTACGGTCAAGCACGTATACTCCGCCGCGCAACGGGGCCAGGGCATGGTCACTGTGCAGTTCGAGGTGGGCGAGGAGATGGAATCGTCGCTGGTCAAGGTCAATGACAAGCTCGACTCGAATATGGACCTCATCCCGCCCGGGGTGATGCCGCCTCTGGTCAAGGCCAAGGGGATCGACGACGTCTCGGTGGTGAATCTCACCCTCTGGTCCAAGGATATCGACGCTGACGGGATCCCCGACGTCGACGATGGGCATCTTCGGATGTTGGCTCACGATTTGCTGCAAAACCTCAAGGAGATCGAGGGCACAGGCGCCAGTCTAGTGGTCGGCGGACGTGCCGAGCAGATCCTGGTGGAGGTGTCCCCGGAGCGGCTCTCGGGCTACGGTATCAGCCTGGATCAGGTGGCCCATACCATCCGTTCTGCAAATGCCGAAGCCCAGGCCGGTGGCGTGGAGTCGGGGGATACCCATTTCACCGTGGTGACCGGCTCCTTCCTGCGCACCGCGGAGGACATCTCGAAGCTGGTGTTGGGCACCCACATGGGGGTCCCGGTCTACGTTCACGACGTGGCGCGGGTGGTTCAGGGCCCCGAAGACGCCAGCCAGCTGGTTTCTTATTCGACAGGACCCGCCAGCGACCTGGGGCATGAGGCCAATGGGGTGCCCGCGGTCACCATCGCGATTGCCAAGCAACAGGGCACCAATGGCGTCACCGTGGCCAACGCGGTGATCGATCGAGTGGCGGATCTGAAGGGTAGATTGATCCCGAGCAACGTGGAGGTCAGCGTTACCCGCGACTATGGCAAGACCGCCAACGACAAGGTCAATGACCTGATCTTCAAGCTGTTCGTGGCCACTGGCTTCGTGTTCTTGCTGGTGCTTTGGTCGTTCCGGGCCCTGCGCCCGGCCATCGTGGTGGTGTTGGTGATTCCCGTGGTGCTGCTGATGACTGTGTTCAGTGCCTGGGTCCTGGGTTTTACCATCGACCGCGTGAGCCTGTTCGCGCTGATCTTCTCCATCGGCATCCTGGTGGACGACGCCATCGTAGTGGTGGAAAACATCTACCGGAGATGGCTGGAAGAAGGCGGCACCGACAAGGCCGTGGCGGTGGATGCGGTGCGTGAGGTCGGTAATCCCACCATTCTTGCCACCTTCACCGTGATCGCCGCCCTGCTGCCGATGGGCTTCGTCAGCGGCATGATGGGGCCGTACATGTTCCCGATTCCGGCCCTGGGCTCGGTGGCTATGTTGATCTCCCTGTTCGCGGCTTTCGTATTCACGCCCTGGCTGGCCATCTCGCGTTGGCTGCGGCCGTCGATGCGGTACCTGAAAAAGGCGGAGAAGCGCGAACACACGGGAGCCGAGCGCCTGGAAGGCATGTACCGTCGCGTCCTCACCCCGCTGATGGAGAGCAAATCCAAGCGGGTGCTGTTCAAGGTAATCCTCTGGGGCAGCTTCGCCGCTGCCTGCTCCATGTTCTACACCAAGGCGGTGGCGGTAAAGATGTTGCCGCTGGACAATAAGCCGGAATTCTCGGTGGTGTTCGATATGCCGGAGGGCACCGCCCTGCCGGTGACCGCCAACCTGGCGAACCAGATGTCCAGGACCCTGCGCGAGATCCCCGAGGTCATCGCCCTGCAGATCTACGCGGGCACCGCCAAACCCTTCGATTTCAACGGCATGGTGCGGCATTACTACCTGCGTCAGGAGCCCTGGCAGGGCGAGGTGCAGGTGCAGTTGCTGGACAAGACCGAGCGCAAGCGCACCAGCCATCAGATCGCGGTGCAGGCGCGTGAACTGTTGAAGCCCGTCATCAAGGGCACCGGGGCTCGCATCGCGGTGGTGGAGATGCCGCCCGGCCCGCCGGTGCTGCAGTCGGTCGTGGCCGAGGTGCATGGGCCGTCGGCGGAGGTTCGCCGGCAGGTGGCGCGCGATCTCACCGATATCTTCGAGCAGGCCGAAAGCACCCGTGACGTCGACAACTACCTGCGTGATTTCTACGAGTACTGGCGCTTCGAGGTCGACACCGAAAAATCGGTGCGGCGCGGTATCTCGGTGGACGTAATCAACCGCAATCTGTCGATGGCCTTGGGCGGCGCCACCATCGGTGACGTCAAGCAGCGCGCCGGCTATGAGCCGATCAACATACTCATACAGGTGCCGCTGTCGATTCGTTCCCAGGTGCTGCGGCTGGGCGACCTGCCGATTCCCTCCCAGGGCGGCCAGACCCTGCCCCTGCGGGAACTCGGGCGCTTCGAGCGGATACCGGAAGACGACGTTATATATAAGAAGGACCTGCGTCCTGTCGAGTATGTGGTGGCCGATGTGGGCGGCCGCCTGGCGGCTCCGGTATACGCCATGTTCCAGATTCAGGATTTGCTGGAAGACTATACGGCCCCGGACGGTGTCAAGGTCGACGCAGCCTGGTTCGGCCCGCCTGCCGACGACAAACAGAGCAGTATCGAATGGACCGGCGAATGGACGGTCACCTTCGAGACCTTCCGCGACATGGGCGGCGCGTTTATGGTGGCGTTGGTGTTGATCTACGTCCTGGTGGTCTGGGAGTTCGGCAACTTCCGCATCCCGGCCCTGATCATGGCCCCGATCCCGCTCACCCTTCTGGGCATCATTCCGGCTCACTGGCTGATGTTCAAGCTGGGTCTGGGCGGGGAATTCACCGCCACCTCGATGATCGGCTGGATCGCTCTGGCCGGAATTATCGTCCGCAACTCGATCCTGTTGGTGGACTTCTCGTTGCATGAGATCCAGCGCGGCATTCCGGTGGCGGAGGCGGTGATCCGCTCGTGCAAGACTCGAACCCGGCCGATTATGATCACTGCCTGGGCCCTGGTTGCCGGCTCCAGCGTGATTTTCACCGATCCCATCTTCCAGGGGATGGCGATTTCGCTCGCCTCCGGGGTCATGGTTTCCACTATCCTCACCCTGATCGTGATTCCGCTCGGGTGCATGAGCGCCGCCAAGTCTTTGTGTGAGGTGGCGGCGGTCGGTTGCCCGCCGGGTACCAATATCCCGGTGCCGGAAGAACAGCTGAAGACGGCGGCTGCCAAGCCGTCGCCGGCCTCGGCCAAGCCGTCATTGGTGATGCGGATATGGAGTGCGTTGATCACCGTCATCAGCATGGTGTTCTATGCGCTTCGAGGCATCCTGTTGTTGCTGATGCAACTGTTCAAGCGCAAGCCGAAGCCCAAACCTGGCCCTAAACCTGGAGGCACTGCGTCCAAGCCGTCCCCGGTGGGAGGCGCCTCAGGTGGTTCTGCGCCTAGTTCTGCGCATTCTCCCAGCAGTGGCGGGACCGCGGCCTCCACCTCGGCCGCCGGCGCTGGCGCAGCGAAGAGCGGCCAGCCCAAGGCCGCCTCCAAGGCTGCGCCGGCCGACGTTGATCCGCGTCCCAAAGACCATCCGGCGCCAGGCTCGGCGTTGCCGAAGTCCGGGCCGGAGCAGGTTGCTGAGGCTGCGGTGAAGACCGACGCCCCGACGGCGAAGACGAATGCGCCGGCAGAAAAGAAGGTCGAGGCCACGATTCCGCCGCCGGTTGAAGCCGAGCCGGTCGCGAGCGTCGGCGGCGGTAAGGCCGAGGGCCTGCAGAAGAAGTCGTCCCGGCGCGGCATTAGGCTCAAGGGCAGCGCCAATATCGCGCCGGACATCGACAGCAAGGACCCGCTCTGAGTGCCGGCTCGGGCAGGTCCACTTCACGCCGGTGCGGGCGCTCGCGCCAGCCGGCCCCGCCGAGCGGTCAGGTGGGGCCCGGAGCCGGATAGTCGCTTCTCGAGGGCATTTGATCCGGCGATCCTGGTTGGCGTCGGAGGCATCTTGTTGCTGTGGGTTCTGGCGTTTCAGCCGGCGCTGGCCGAGGGTTACGGCCCCGACCGCGGTGTTGGCGTCCCGGCGCATCGGGAGGATTGGATCTCCGACGGTTATTGGCTCGACGGCACAACTGGAGCTTGGCCGCCGGCCTATCGGCCCGTAGCGCCCGAAATGGAGCGCTACCGCCCACCGGCCGAAGAAACCGCTGTAACCGTACCGCCCCCTTGGCCGGCCGATTACCCCGGCTATGGGTCTGTTCCATTCGCCGACGACACCTATTACCCAAACCTGCGGTCGACGTACACCTCCTACGGCCGGGCCATTCCGCCTGGGAGGGCGGCTGTGCCGTTTTCCGGTATTGGTTTTCGTCCGTTGGAGCAGGTGCCGGAGACGGGTCGGCCGTTGGCCCCGTTTGGTGGGCATGCTATCGATCCCTATGCTGCCCCGCGGCAGGGCCGTGACACCTACAGCTTCCGGCCTGAGTTGGAGCCGCAGACGCCGGAACGCGTCAGTCCCGTCTGGTACCGGGAGCGAGTCAGCGGCAAGCGCTACCTTTTTCGCCCGGTGTCGCCGGACGAGCTGGTGTCGCGTCCCTCGGATCACAGCTTCAACAGCCCACGCTATACCCAGCCCGAATCGGCAGACCACCGGTATCTCGACCCGAACCGCTTTGCCCCTCCCCAAGGCGGGCCCTACGGTGCGCCGGGGCGCCCGTATTCAAACTTCGGCGGTTGGGGGGGAGATGCCTACGGCGGCCCGATCTATGGGTTCGAATAGCGTCAGCCGCGTCCCTGGGGCCGGTCGTTAAGGGGCGGCAAACGTTCGCATAACAAGCCTGTCTAGCTGCGGCGGGGGCAGGCGAAGAAACAGCAATATCGGAGGATGTAGAAATCATGAGCAAGAGAAGTTTGGCAGCAGCATGTTCCCTGGCCGTCGGCCTATTCACCCAGGCCGCCCAGGCAGAATTCGCCGGCGTGGAGTTTTCCGCGGATATGATCCAATCCGGCCCCCAGGGCAGCTCCGATGGCAAGATGTTCGTCGGAGACAATCGCATGCGCATGGAGATGGAGCAGGGCGGCCAGAAGATCGTACAGATCATCGATCAGCAGCGGCAGGTGCAGTGGATACTGTATCCCGAACAGCGCAGCTATATGGAGCAGAAAGCTCCCGCTCAAGCCTCGCCTGCGGCCAAGCCGGCCGGGTCCGATCCGTGCGCAGGTATACCCGGAGCCAGCTGCCGGCAGCTTGGCAGCGAGACGGTCAACGGGCGCCAGGCGGTGAAATGGGAGATGAGCTTCAGCCACCAGGGCCAGACGGTTACCAGCACCCAGTGGATCGACGCCGAACGCAAGATTCCCCTGCGCACCGAGACTGAGGACGGCGCCACCAGTGAACTCCTGATTTTGGGCGAGGAACAGCTTGGCGGGCGCAAGGTGGAGAAATGGGAGATGCGCATGTCGCGCCCCGGCCAGGACTCCCAGAGTTCCTTTCAATGGTATGATCCGCAACTTAAAATCGCCATTCGGGAGGAATTTCCCGGCGGCTATATTCGCGAACTGGTGAACATCAAGCAGGGGGCGCAGCCCAGCCATCTGTTTAGCATCCCGGCCGGCTTCAGCCGCATCAGCATGCAGGATATGGGCGGCGGTTCGCGTTAAGGCTACACCGACCCGCGCCGGGCGCTGTTTACTCGCCGCGGGATCGGGTATGGGGAGAGGCTGATCTGCAGTGTTTCCCTTGCCGGGCAGGGCGCCCGGCCATTTTCCATCGCTCCGAGCGCTGGAAGATGTAGGCTTTCGGAACTGTGTTTTCGAAAGCCCTCTCGAAGAAGGCCGGTGATGGCTTTCTTCCGCCTGTCCCAAGTGAGGAAGATCAATGATTACGGTGGTTGGCAGTCTCAAAGGTGGTTCCGGCAAGAGCACGGTGACCTTCAATCTGGCGGTCTGGCTGGCGATGGCGGAGGTCGACGTTCAGGTCATCGATCTCGACCCCCAGGCCACGCTGACCGATGTTGCGGAGGTTCGGGACGAGGAAAGCTTCAAGCCCCGAATTGCGGTCAAAGGGGTCGCGGCCCTGGACGAGAAGAAGCTCAAGAAGGCCGAAGAGACCCTGATCGACGTGGGCACCGCGGGAATGGAGGCACTGAAAAAGGCGGTGGAGATGGCGGACCGTATCG
>CBDUCL010000147.1:0-7460 GCA_965365625.1 uncultured Chromatiales bacterium
GCCGGTTTTGACGCCGTGCTGTCCAACAGCCTGCTGCACCACCTGGCCGAGCCCCAAGTGCTCTGGGAGACCTTGCGCGCCTGCGCCCGCCCCGGTGCGGCGGTGCTGGTGATGGACCTGGCGCGCCCGGCGGCAGCCGAGGAGGTCGACCGGCTGGTAGCCGAGTATGCCGCCGACGCCCCCGAGGTGCTGCGGCGCGACTTCCGCAATTCATTGTACGCCGCGTTCACCCCAGACGAGGTCAGACAGCAATTGGGCTTCGCCGGCCTCCAGGGCCTGCAGGTGGGATATGTCAGCGACCGCCATTTGGCGGTGAGCGGCCGGCTCGGCTGAAGCCCTTTCCACTCTGGAGCCGGCCGGTTACTCTTGCGCGATGGAATTGCAGTTTACCAAGATGCACGGCCTGGGAAACGATTTCGTGGTCATCGACGGGGTGCGCCAACGAGTCGCCCTGGATGCGGCGAATACCCGCTTCCTCGCCGACCGCCGCTTCGGCATCGGCTGCGACCAGATCCTGTTGGTCGAGCCTCCCCGGGATCCGGACACTGACTTCTACTACCGTATTTTCAACGCCGACGGCTCCGAGGTGGAGCAATGCGGCAACGGCGCCCGCTGTTTCGCCCGCTTCGTACGCGACCAGGGCCTGAGCAGCAAGGACACCATCGACGTCGGTACCAGAGCCGGCTCGATCCGCCTGTTTCTGGAGGCCGACGGCCAGGTGCGGGTCAACATGGGACCGCCGGAACTGACACCGGCCCGCATCCCGTTCCAGGCCGACAGCGAGGCCGGCCTCTACCCGCTGGAGGCGGCCGGCCATCGGCTGGCCATTGGCGCGATATCCATGGGCAATCCCCATGCGGTGCTGCAGGTAGCATCGGTGGATACCGCCCCGGTGGCCGAGTTGGGCCCGGTCATCGAGCGTCACCCGCGCTTTCCAAACCGGGTCAATGTGGGTTTTATGGAGGTACAAGGGCGGGACCGGATCCGGCTGCGGGTCTACGAGCGTGGCGCCGGTGAGACCCTGGCCTGCGGCACCGGGGCCTGCGCCGCGGTGGTGAGCGGGCGCATCCAGGGGCTGCTCGATCCGCGGGTGCAGGTCAGCCTGCCCGGCGGCGATCTTGTGATAGAGTGGGCCCAATCGGGCGATCCCGTGTGGATGACCGGCCCGGCCGAGCGAGTCTTCGAAGGCAGAATAACACTATGAAATCGGAAGAACGCAAGCCCGAGACCGAGGGCGACGGAGAGCCGGAGACGCAGATCGCCGACTACCTGGCCGCCCACCCGGAATTTTTCGAGCGCCATCTGGAGCTGTTGCTGGCACTGCGCCTGCCCCACCCCACCGGTGGCGGCGCCGTGTCCCTGTTGGAGCGCCAGCTCGATGCCCTGCGCGGTGAGGTCAAGCGTTATCGCGGCCAGCTGGAAGAGTTTATCGCGGTAGCGCGGGACAACGAGTCCCTGCATCGGCGCATGCATCGCCTGACCCTCGCGCTGCTGGAGCCCGGCGACCTGGACGACGTTCTGAGCGCCCTGCGTGCCGAGCTGCAAAGCCAGTTCGATGCAGATGCGGTGGAGTTGCGGCTGTTCGCCCCGGATCTCGGGGAGGGGCCGACCCAGGACCCGACCCTGACCGCCTTTCGCCAACTGCTGGACCAGGGCCGTCCGGTATGCGGCGCCCTGGAGCCGGGACAGATGGAGCAGCTATTCGGCGAGCAGGCCGGGGACCTGGGCTCGGCGGCCCTGATCCCGCTCAAGGGACAGGGGGTGCTGGGCCTGTTGGCCATCAGCAGCTGCGACCCTGACCGCTTCCACGCCGGCAAGGGCACCGAGTTCCTGGTGCGTCTCGGCGAGCTGGTCAACCGGCGCCTGGAAGTGGCGCTGCGAAGCCCCGCCTGAGCCCGAGCCCATGGCCAGCGACCGGCTACCGGGGGACCCCGCCGCAGACTGGCTGGAGCGATTTCATCACCATCTCGCCCACGAGCGGCGCATGTCGCCGCGCACGCTGGAGAGCTACCAGCGCGACCTGCGCCAGGTCCTGGCCTGGTGCCGCAGCCAGGGCATCGCCGACTGGCCGCAACTGGGCCAGCATCAGGTGCGGGCCTATGTGGCATGGCGCCACCGCCGCGGCCTTTCCGGCAAGAGCCTGCAGCGGGAACTCTCCGCCCTGCGCAGCCTTTACCGCTACCTGCTTCGCGAGGGGGCGGTAAACCAGAACCCGGCCCAGGGGGTGCGTGCCCCGAAGAGCCAACGCCGCCTGCCGACCACGCTGGACGCCGACCAACTCGGACGGCTGCTGGACGTGACCGGCGCCGACGCCCTGGAACTTCGGGATCTAGCAATGCTGGAGCTGATGTATTCCTCCGGCCTGCGCCTGTCGGAGCTGGTTTCGGTGAACCTGGGCGAGATCGATTTCGACGATGCCAGCCTGGAGGTCACCGGCAAGGGGGCCAAGACGCGGCGGCTGCCGGTGGGCCGGCAGGCCCTCAAGGCCCTGAGGCGCTGGCTCGACGTCCGCGCCAAGTTGGCGGCGCCGGACGAGCCGGCGCTATTCGTTGGGCGGCGCGGCAAGCGCCTGGGACGACGGGCGGTGCAACAACGCCTGCACCGCTGGGCCCTGCGCACCGGCGCGCCGCGGGACCTGCATCCACACCTGCTGCGGCACTCCTTCGCCAGCCATTTGCTGGAGTCCTCCGGCGACTTGCGGGCGGTGCAGGAACTGCTCGGCCACGCCGACATCAGTACCACCCAGATATACACCCACCTCGACTTTCAACACCTGGCTCAGGTCTACGATCAGGCCCACCCCCGAGCCCGCCGCCGCAAGGACGAGGACTGACCCCCAGAGCGAATGCTCAGAGGTAAACCAGAGGCCGCCGGCCGCTGTGCTCCGGCGCTGTTTTACAAGGTCCTCGATGGTGGAGTCGATCGTTGATTTTATCTACTCCTCAACAAGAAAGGGGAAACCCAAATATTTAGCAATGATAATTATCAACGTGCAAACTAACTTTTTGTAATCGAATGGCGCTTATTTGAGGAAAAAAGCCGTTGTACCTTCGGCTGAAGAATGCGCCATCAGCTCCGCGAGAAAATCCTTATAAAAACATATAATTCAAAGGAGTAACGCAAACATAAACACTATTCAAAAGCGATTCTTCGTTGCTCGCACATAGAATTTACCCGACCACTTGGTTGCAGTTAATGCCCCAGATCAAACAAACAAGATTAGCGGGTCAAAGTGGTTTGACAACCCCAATCCTCAGGATTAGTTTTTCTAGTAGAGAATCCGCATGCCTTCGCCGCGCAGTATTGCCTGCCGGTGTAAAGGCAGCGGAGGGGTTCGGTGGTTTTCGCGCTGGAAGCAACAAGTCCAGCATCCGGTTTCCGCCGGGTCCGGCCAACCGCGGAAACGAGGGTCGTGGACGTGAAGCGCATCCTGGTATTGACGGCGGCCTTGGGGTTGCCGGGGTTGTTGGGTCTTCCAGCTTGCACTCAGGACCATGCCCCGCCGGGCCCGCCCAGCGCTCGCGAACAACTCCCGGTGCCGCCGGCCCACACCGACCACAGCGGTTTCTTTGACCAACCCTTTGCTGACGGACCCGCAGTCACCCGCGCCTGCCTCGAATGCCATCCGGACGAGGCCCGCGAGATCATGGCTACCGCCCACTGGAACTGGCAGGGCCAAGAGGTACTGGTGCCCGGCCACGACGAGCCCATGCGCATCGGCAAGCGCAATGTGATCAACAACTTCTGCATTGGTATTCAGTCCAACTGGCCGGCCTGTACCCAGTGCCATATCGGCTACGGCTGGGAGGACGAAAACTTCGATTTCGAGGACCCGAGCCGGGTCGACTGCCTGGTCTGCCACGACAACAGCGGCATGTACAAGAAAGCGTTCCGCGGTGCTGGCCGACCGGACGAAGCGGTGGACCTCCTGGCGGCGGCGCGCAGCGTCGCCCGCCCGACCCGCAAGAACTGTGGCGGCTGCCACTTCCAGGGCGGCGGCGACAATGCGGTCAAGCACGGTGACCTGGACAACACCCTGCTGTTCCCCAGCGCCCGCATCGATGTGCATATGGGGAGCAATGACATGCAATGTGTCGATTGCCACCTGACCCGGGACCATACGATTGTTGGACGGGCGATCACGGTCAGCGTGGACCGGGAGAACCGCCTGCGCTGCAGCGGCTGTCATCCGGCCGCCCCCCACCAGGATGTGCGCCTCAACGCCCATACCGAACGCCTGGCCTGCCAGACCTGTCATATTCCCTTTATGGCGGTGGATACCGGCACCAAGATGAGCTGGGACTGGTCCCAGGCCGGCCAAGACCTGGATATCACCGACGCCCACCTTTACATCAACTACAAGGGGCGCTTTACCTGGGCCAAGAAACTGCCGCCGGAGTACTACTGGTACAACGAGACCTCCACCCGTTATATCTTGGGCGACGAGATCGACCCCAGTCGGCCCACCCGGATCAGCGGACCACTCGGTGATCGGACCGACCCGGAGGCCAAGATCTGGCCGTTCAAGGTTCACCGGGGCAAGCAAGTCTACGATACGGTCAACCGTTACTTCCTGGTGCCGCATGTGCACGGCGAGCAGGGCTTCTGGACCCAGCTCGACTGGCCGAAGGCCCTGGAACTGGGATCCCGGGTCACCGGCCTGCCGTTCAGCGGGCTCTACGACTTCGCCCCCACCGAGATGTTTATGCCTCAGACCCATATGATCACCGAGGCGGACCAGGCCTTGCAGTGCCGGGACTGCCACGGCGAGCGCGGTCGCCTGGACTGGCTGGCCCTGGGTTACCCCGGCGATCCCCTGACGCCGGAAATGGAGGAACACCCGCCGATCTATCTGTTCGACGCCAACGGCGAGCCGGTCAGCAGCTCCGGAGAGCCCCTGTCGATCGGCGAGTCCTGCAGTATCTGCCACGAGTTGGAAGACCCGGCATTCGTCGCCACCCACGGCTATCACACCAGCGTAAAGACCGAACTGCTGCCGCCCGAGCGCCGGCCGCTGATGGTCCACGGGCCACGCATCTCGCAGCAGCCAGACGAACAGATGAACTGCTTCCTGTGCCATATCCAACAGCCCAATCATGCCGCACGGCTGCAGGCCATTGGCGCGGGAGAACCCGAGTGGTCGGTCAGCGCCACCCTGCTCGGCAGCGGGCTGCTGGAGACGGGCGACGACGGCTACGCCTGGGATACTGAACGGGTGGCCGAGGACGGTGAAGCGGAACTGGCCCTGCGCAGGGTCAGCGAGACCAACTGCGGGACCTGCCACGGCTTAGTGCACGACGGTGCCGAGGCGCTGACCCTTAGCCTGGGCGACGGTCGGAATTGGACCACGGAAAAGACCGGACAGATTTTCTCGCCCCAACGCATTGCCCGTTCGGCGCTCAACCTCAGAGGCAAGGATCAGCTCGACCTGGCCTGGGACGTGCACTCGGAGCGCCTGGTTTCCTGCGGCGACTGCCACTATTCCCAGGGCCGACCCGAGCGTCTCGCCGGCGAGGCCCAGCCGGCTCAGGTCGAGCCCGCCGGCGGAGTGCGACGCCGTTGCCAGAGTTGCCACGCCCTGGAGGGCAGTCATCAGTGGCTGCCCGAGCCCGAACGCCATTTCAACGCACTGGCCTGCGAGGCCTGCCATGTGCCCGCTCTGCAGATGGCGGCGCAGCAGGCGATCGACGCCAGTGTGGGGGATCCGGAAGGCCGGCCTTTGGTCAGCTACCGCGGCCTGGACCGTGGCGATCCGACGGATCTCTCCCATGCCTATGTCAGCGGCTACCGTCCGCTGCTGCAGGTGGGCCAGAACGAGCGCGGAGAACTCCAGGTGCTGCCCTACAACTTGGTGGCCCGCTGGTACTGGGCCGACGGCCCGGATCCCGACGGGGCGCCGGTGTCGGCAGCGCTCACGCGCCGGGCCTGGCTGGGCAGGGACGGTTATCATCCGGAGGTCGCGGAGGCCTTCGACAGCGACCGCGACGGCGCCTTGAGCAGCACCGAGCTGCGCCTCGACAACTACGCCAAGGTGGTGCTGATCAAGGAGCGGCTGCGCGACCTCGGCGTCGCCAACCCCACGCTGCGCGGTGAGCTGCGGGCCTATCATATCCACCACAATGTGCGTCACGGTGACCGGGTGAACCGGGAGTGTGCGCGCTGCCACCCCGAGACGCCCCAGGACCTGGCCGCCTTCGAGCTGGCACCCTATGTGCCCGGCAGGGTGCTGCCGGAGCTGGTGGCCGACCCGACCTCGATCCGCCTCGACGGCGAGTTGCAGATCGGCGCCGACGGCCGTCTCTGGCTGCAGCCGGCGCTTGGGCCCGCGGCCAGCTACCAGGCACTGCGGGCAACTGGAGACTAGATCATGAAAGCCGACCACGACCATTACTGGAACCCCTATCTGGGCGGCGTGCTGCTGGGTCTGGTGCTGTTTGCCTCCTTCTTCGTCGCCGGCCATGGCCTAGGGGCCTCGGGCGGGGTCAACCGCATTGTCGTGGCGGTGGAGGACGTGATCGTCCCCGAGCATGTGGACCGGGTCCCCTACCTGGCCCAGCTGGCGGGCGGCGACCGCGATCCGTTGCGGCACTGGATCGTCTGGGAGGTGGCGGGGATCCTATTGGGGGGCTTCGTGTCCGGACTTTTGCGTGGACGCATTCGCCTGCAGACCTACCACGGTCCGCAGATCCGTCCGGGGACGCGCTGGGCCTTCGCCTTTCTCGGCGGCCTGCTGATGGGCTACGGGGCGCGGCTCGCCCGCGGCTGTACTTCGGGCCAGGCACTGAGCGGCGGTGCGGTGCTGTCGGTGGGCAGTTGGGCCTTCATGTTGGCGGTCTTCGCCGGCGGCTACGGGCTGGCCTGGTTCGTGCGGCGCCTGTGGCAGCCTCAGGAGTGAATCATGGCACCTTTCGATCTCAACGCACTGTTCGGGTCTGGCGGCAGCTACGCCGTCTACCTGCTGATCGGCTTCGCCTTCGGGTTCGTGCTGGAATCCAGCGGCTTCGGCGATGCCCGTCGCCTCGCCGCTCAGTTCTACTTCCGTGAAATGCGGGTGCTCAAGGTGATGTTCACCGCCATTGTCACTGCCATGGTCCTGGTGTTCTGGTCCAGCGCCCTGGGCCTGCTGGACTACGACCAACTCTGGGTCAACCCCACCTACCTCTGGCCCGGGATCCTCGGCGGATTGATTATGGGCCTGGGCTTTATCCTCGGCGGCTACTGCCCGGGCACCTCCCTGGTCAGCGCGGTCACCTTGAAGCTGGACGGCATCTTCTTTGTGCTCGGGCTGATCGTCGGCGTGCTGGCCTTCGGCGAGACCCTGGCCTGGTTTCACGACTTCTGGAACTCCAGCTACCTCGGCCGCTTCACCCTGCCGGAGTTGTTCGGCCTGGAGACCGGGGTGGTCGTATTCCTGGCCGTGGTCATGGCCTTGGTCATGTTCATCGGCTTCGAATGGGCCC
>CBDUCL010000148.1:0-7454 GCA_965365625.1 uncultured Chromatiales bacterium
ATCACGATCAGTAGGGTCTGACGCGCCTTTGGTCGGCAGCCGCATCGACGAGTAACCCTCAAGAAGTGGTTTGTTGTAGTAGTCCAGGCCTGATCTGACACCTGGCTCGGAAAGAGTGAGGGTTACCGGTTTTGATGGAGTTGCCAACCAACCTATTGAAACTGCAGAAAAGGAAACCCTCATGCTTCATACAAACGAGCAATCATCAAGCTCGAGGTCGGTCTGCTGAATCTGGCCGAGGAACCGGGCAAAGTTTCCAAGCCCTGCTGGCTCATGGGCCTTTCGCTAGGTACCTGCTTCGTCGGCACCCTCCAAGGTGTAGGGTGCATCTACCAGTAGACGTTCGTCGACACTTATTCGAAGACGGCCGTTGCATAGCCGTACACGACCAGGACGCCAATCACGTCCGCCGACCTGCTCAACGACCGGGTGCTGCCGTTTTTCGCGCCTCAGGAGCTGCCGATGCTGCGGATTCTGACCGGTCGAGGTCCGGAGTACTGCGGCAGGGCGGAGCAGCACGACTACCAGTACTATCTGGGGCTCAGCGACATCGACCCCACCAAGACCAAGGCGAAGTCACCCCAGACCAACGGCATCTGCGAGCGATTCCAAGAGTCGAACCTGCAGGAGTACTACTAGGTCCCATTGGGCAAGAAGCTGCACGCAGACCTCGAGAGCCGATAGGTGGACCTAGACCACTGGCTGGTGTATTACAATCAGGAGCGAACCCATCAGGGTAAGATGTGATTTGGCCGTATGCTTCTGGCCACGCTGGCAGACGGAAAGCGAATCTGGAAGGAAACGTCCGTAGGCTTAGCCTGACCTGGTAGTCACACCATTGAAACCCGTAACTGTCAGATCAAGTCGCGGCTACTACACATCATGACCGCCTATCAAGGGTCTCCGAGGCATGGGTCTGGCTCACCGAGGCTCGCATGCCCGCCTGGCGCTTGCCGGCTGAGATTTTTGTAAGCACCCCCTGAATGAAGAGGCCGTCTCGACTCATGGGCCGATGAGCATTTTTCCGGTTCTCAAGCAATCACTGTTAGCGCTGCTGTCGCTGGCGGGTTTTGGGCAGGCCGGCGCAGGGCCGTTGCCGGCACCCTATTTCGCCGAGAATGGCCCGGAGTTGGGGCTCGATTTCGTGCATGTCAACGGCATGTCCGGTGCTCTCTACCTGCCCGAGATCATGGGTTCAGGTGCCGCCCTCTTCGACTACGATAACGACGGCGATCTCGATATTTACCTGGTGCAGAGTGGCCCGCTGGGGCCGAAGGAAACTTCGCAGCGCCCTCAACCCACTTCGTCGGCTCCGCCGGCCGGAGACCGCCTGTTGCGCAACGACCTGACCGCCGGCAAGCCGGTTTTCGTGGATGTGACAGAGAGCGCCGGCATCCGATCCTTGGGTTACGGCATGGGGGTGGCGACCGGCGATTTCGACAACGACGGCTGGATCGACCTCTATGTCACCAACTTCGGTCCGAATCAGCTCTGGCGTAACCTGGGCGACGGCCGCTTTGCCGAGGTCGGGGCCGCTGCAGGGGTGGCGGACCCGGGTTGGGGTGTGAGCGCGGCCTTTCTCGACTATGATCGCGACGGCCGGCTGGATCTCTATCTGGGCAACTACGTTAGGCAGAACTTGGCCCGCCACAAGCCCTGCCTCGCCCCCAGTTCGGTGCCCGACTACTGCACGCCGCTGGTTTATGCGGCACAGCCCGACCGGCTGTTTCGCAACCTCGGTGACGGCCGCTTTGCGGACGTTTCCGAGCGCGCCGGCATCGCCGCGGTCAAGGCCCCGGCCCTGGGGGTAGTGGTGGCCGACTATAACGGCGACGGCTGGCCCGACATCTATGTGGCCAACGATGCCCGCCCCAATCAGCTCTGGATCAACCAGGGCGACGGCCGCTTCAGCGACGAGGCCTTCTTCAGCGGTGCGGCAGTCAATATGGCCGGCGCCGCCGAGGGCAGCATGGGCATCGGGGCCGGTGATTTCGACAACGACGGCGACCCGGACCTGTTTATGACGCACCTCACGGGAGAGACCAACACCATTTATGTCAACGACGGCCGGGGCTGGTTCGAGGACCGCAGCATCGGCATCGGGCTGGCCGGGCCGAGCAAACCCTTTACCGGCTTTGGCACCGGCTGGCTGGACGTGGACAATGATGGCTGGTTGGACCTGTTCGTGGGCAATGGCGAGGTCAGCTTGGCGCGGGCGTCCTCCGCTTCTCAGGGATCGTTGCCTCTGGCGCAGGCCAACCAGCTGTTCCTGAACCGGGCCGGCCAGGGCTTCGCGGCGGTGGAGCCGCTGACCGGGGGGGTGGGGCTGCGCGCGGAGGTCACCCGCGGCGCCGCCTTCGGCGATATCGACAACGACGGCGATACCGACATCCTGGTCACCAACAACAATGGCCCGGCCCGCCTGCTTGTCAACCAAGTTGGCCAGGGGGCGAACTGGATCGGTCTGCGCCTGCTCGATGCCCGCGGCCGAGACGCCCTGGGGGCTCGAGTCGAACTGGAACTCGACGACGGCAGGCGCTGGGGCAGGGTGCACAGCGACGGCAGTTACGCCTCTGCCAGCGATGTGCGTCTGTTGCTCGGACTCGGGACCCATGGGCGGACGCTCGGCCTCAGGGTGCTCTGGCCGGATGGTCGCAGCGAGCGCTTCGGGCCGCTGCCGGTAAATGGCTACCACGAGTTGCGCCAGGGCCGGGGGCAGCGGCCGGAGTCGGCAGGTCAATGAACCGGGCGGGATTGCTGCGGGTCCTGTTGGCGACGCTCTGGGTCTTGGCCCTGGGGGCCCAGGCGGGGCTGCTGGAACCATTACCGAGCCCCGACCTCGGCGCTGCCGAGCCCTTGGTGCGCCAGACCCTGGAACAGGCCCGGACTGAGACCCAGGCCTTGCTCGGGGCAGCCGATATCGAGCCCGAGAGGCTGGGCCGGTCGTTTGGGGATCTGGGCCGCCTCTATGATGCCCACCTGATGCTGGATGCGGCGGCGGCCTGCTATCGCAATGCCGTCGCATTGGACCTCGGGGACTACCGTTGGCCCTATTATCTTGGCTATTTGTTGCAGCGCACCGGTCCCTTGGAGGACGCGGCGGCGGCATATGGTCAAGCCCTGAGCCTGGCCCCGGACTCGGCCCTGGTCCACCTGCGCCTCGGCCAAGTGGAGCTGGAGCTGGGTCGGCTGCAGGTGGCGGAGCCGCACTTGGAACCGGCTCTAGCAGAGCCCGGCCTGCAGGGCGCGGCCTGGTTCGGGTTGGGCCAGCTGGCCTATGCCCAGGACGACCCGGCGTTGGCGGTGCAGCGGCTGCAGAAGGCCCTGGCGGCGAGCCCCCGGGCCAGTCGCATCCACTATACCCTGGCCTTGGCCTACCGCAGTCTCGGCGATATGGAACAGGCGCGCACCGAGCTGGCCCGGCACGGCGATCTGGAACCGGAGGTCAGCGACCCCCTGGTGGAACAAGTGGCCGAACTTTCCTCGGGCCAGCGGATTCGCTTCTACCTCGGCAGTGGGGCTGCCCAGCAGGGCGAATATGCCCAGGCGGCGCGTTACTTCCGTGACGGTCTGGCCTTGGACCCGGACAATCTGGACGCTCGCATCAGTCTGGCCCGTTTTCTCCACCTGGCGGGCCAGCACGAGGCTGCGGGGTTCGAGCTGCGGGCAGTGCTGGCGCAGGACCCGGGGCAGGTGCTGGCGAACTTTCTGCTCGGGCTCTGGTACGCGGAGCACGGCGAACCAGCGGCGGCGAAGCGGCACCTTGCCGTTGCCCTGGAGCGCGAGCCTCTGCATTCCGGTAGCCACTTCTACCTGGGAGAACTGGCGGCGGCCGCCGGCGAAACCCGCGAGGCGGCCCGACGTTATGCCCTGGCGCTGGAGCAGGCGCCGGAGAATTCCGCCGCTCGCTTGCGCTGGATCCTGGCCTCGATCGACCTTGGCGAAGATCATCAGACCCTGAAGGCCCGGCTGGAAGAGGCCCGGCAAATCAGTCCGGAGGTGGAGGCCTTCGCCTATTTTCTGTCCGCCTTGCTGGCCGCCAGCCCGGAAGACCGGATACGCGACGGCGCCCGAGCGCTGGTCCTGGCAGAGGCTCTTTACCGCGGCTACGCCTCGCCCGAACATGCGGAGCTGGTGGCCATGGCCCGGGCCGAGCTGGGGGATTTCGCCGGCGCCGCCGAGCAACAGCAACGGGCGTTGGCGTTGGCGATGGGGGAGGGGCGCTGGTATCTGCTGCCGCGCCTGGCCGCCAACCAGGAGCGCTTTGGGGCCGGTCGACCTTGCCGCGAGCCGTGGAGCGGGGGTGGGCTGCTCGGTCAGTTGCCGCCGGCGAGTTTGGCCAAACCGTTCGCAGACTATCCTACCGAGGTCAGCTACTGAGCGCAGTTCCTTGGCCGGCGATTCGGGGGCCGGTTAGGGGCCGGTTATTAGTGGCTGGCGCCAGGTCGATTCGCATCGGGTGACCGCGCCGGAAGTCGGGCGAACAGAAGGCGGGCCGCCTTCGCGACCCGCCTACGGTAGCGCTCGGCCCGCCTCGAGGCGGCCGGGCCGGTGGCTACTCCGGCACCGGCGGCGGTGGGGGCGGAGTGTCGTCGCCCTGCTGGGTGATGATAGTGGGGTAGCCGTAGCCATAGGGGTTGCCTCCCCCCCAGCCGTAGGGACCGCCGCCCCATCCATAGGGACCGCCGCCCCAGCCGTAGGGCCCCCCGCCGTAACCGTAAGGACCGCCGTAGCGCCAGTAACGGGGGTGGTCGTAGTAATCGTCATCGCCCCATCGGTCTCCCCCCCACCATGCGGATGCCTGCTGGGCGGCAAAGATCCCAGCGCCCGCGATCACCGCCATTAATCCCAGCTTGCGCGTCATGTTCATAGCTAAAGGTTCTCCTCGTCGGCGTCTTCGATATCTTCGGTAAATGTAGTGATTGTTCCCGCACGGCCAGGGACCCGTTAGGTCCACACCGTCCACCCGGCTAAGTTTGCATTATACGATACCCTTTCTGTTTTTGTAGGCGGTAGCCTCTATAAGGTGCGTGATGCGGGCAAGGACTCGACGAGGGGGCGATTCGCCATTGCGCTTGGCTTTGCAAGCGTTAACAATTGCAACACGGTTCGAGGGCGCGCGGATCCTGGCGCGATGTTAGAATGTGGCGTCAGGGGTGTATCGGCCTGTCTTTTGAGTCAACGGCAGTGGCGGTGGGTTTCGGCCCGCGGCGCTGAAAACAGAAAACATGGGGTGGGAGATCTCAGGTATGAAGCGGTTGGTGACGGCGATTTTGGCGTTCGGTGTGGTACTGGGCGCCCAGGCTGGCGAGTTTAAGAGTTCCTTGGTGGTGCAGACCGGGGAGCTGCGGGAGAGCGATCTCATAGTACGCAATATCACCGATCTCAACAGCAAGAAGACCTGTCTGGCCTTCTATATCCGCACCACCGGCACCAGCCCGGTGATGCACTGCTACGATGTGGTCGGTGGTTTCGGTGCCTCGATCAACCAGGTAGGCCACTTGAAAGAAGGGGAGCTGGTGATCCGCAAGATCGAGGATTTCAAGAACAACATGTCCTGCCTCGTAGCTTACGTGGCGACTCCCGGCACCTCCCCGGCAGTGGACTGCGTGGCCGTCAAGGCGCGGTTCAAAGACACCCTGACCGCCGATGGGCACCTGCGCGAAGGCGACCTGGACGTGCGCCGCATCAGTGACCCCAGCAGTCTCAAGACCTGCCTGGTGTCCTATGTCAGCACCAAGGGGACCTCTCCTTCGGTGGTCTGCTACGACGCCAAGGCCGGCGGCCAAGGCGGCCTGATCCAGGCCAGCTACCTGCGCGAAGGCGACCTGGTGGTGCGTAAGATCCTTGACGAAGCCAACGGCAGGGCCTGCCTGATCTCCTACGTAAGCACCGAGGGCACTTCGTCCCACCTGCATTGCTACAACGAATAAATCGGCCCGAAGAACCCAGTGAACGCGCAACCGCGCCGCCATGATTAGGGTGCTGCTGGTCGAGGATCAGGCCTTGGTGCGGATCGGGATTCGCTCGATCCTGGAGGCCGCCGGCGACGTCGAAGTGGTGGCCGAGGCGGAGACCGGCGAACTGGCCCTGGAGTTGGCCCGCGAGCTGAAACCGGACTTGGTGTTGATGGACCTGCACATGCCGGGCATCGGCGGCATCGAGGCCACTCGCCGTATCGCCCGGTCGCTGCCGGATACCAAGGTGATCGCCCTCACCGTGTTGGATGACGACCCCTTCCCGGCCCAGCTGCGGGAGGCGGGCGCCCACGGTTATTTGACCAAGGGCAGTTCCGCCGAAGAGGTCTTCGAAGCCATCCGCAGGGTCCACCGCGGAGAGTTTTATGTCGCCTCCGCGGTAGCCAAGAAGCACATGCTGGCGGACCTGAACGGGCGCGACTCGCCGCTGGACAAGCTGTCCCAGCGGGAGCTGCAGATTATGATGATGATCCTGGATGGCCGGCGCGGCCAGGATATCTCGAAGTCCCTGTGCCTGAGCCCGAAAACGGTCAGCACCTACCGCCAGCGAATCTATGAGAAGCTGGGGGTCGAAAGTGAGGTGGGGTTGACCAAATTCGCCCTGCGTCAGGGCTTGCTGGCGGACGATGTCTGAGTCGGCGGGCGGTCCGCCGTGCTCGAATCTCTCACCTATGACGGCGATTGTCGGCGCTGTCCCCGCCTAGTGAGTCATCTGGAAAGCGTTCGCCAAGAATTTCCTGAATACCACTCCCGCCCGGTGCCGGCCTTCGGCGCTGCCGACGCCCGCCTGCTGGTGGTGGGGCTGGCTCCCGGCCTGCATGGCGCCAATGCCAGCGGGCGGCCCTTCACCGGAGACCAAGCCGGCATGCTGTTGTTCCGAAGCCTGCACCGCTTCGGCTTCAGCGATCGCGCCGAGTCCCGGGCCGTAGGCGATGGCCTGCGGCTTTACGATTGCCGGATTACCAATGCGGTCAAGTGTTTGCCCCCGGGCAATCTCCCCAATACTGCCGAATTGACCGCCTGTAACGGCTTTCTGAGCGCCGAGCTGAACCAGCTCCCAAGCGACGGCCTGGTATTGGCCCTGGGCGGGGTGGCGCACCGGGCGGTGCTCCGGGCCTGCGGCCTGATTCAGGCCCGCTATCCGTTCGGCCACGGCAACCTGGACCGGCTGCCTAGCGGACTCCGGTTGCTGGATTCCTATCACTGCAGCCGCTACAACCTGCAGACGCGGCGACTGACGCCGGAGCAGTTCGACGCCGTGCTGGCCCGAGCGAGGGAACTGCTGTGAGCACAGCGGACGCTGGTTCCGGGGCCGCGTTCGATCACAAGGCCTTCCTGCGCGTTGACCGGTTTCTGCACGATGCGGTCTGTCAGGCCGAGTTTCTGCCAGAACCACTGCGCCATCGGAGCCTCCTTGAGGTGGCTGACGATCTTGCCGTCGAGCATCGGCCAGAAATCATCCTCATCGGTTCCACC
>CBDUCL010000149.1:0-7414 GCA_965365625.1 uncultured Chromatiales bacterium
GGCTGAGTGGCAGAGTGGTTATGCAGCGGCCTGCAAAGCCGTGTACCTCGGTTCGATTCCGGGCTCAGCCTCCAATTCCTGCCGCAACCCGTCCCGTATTCCGTTAGACTGCGGCGCGCCCCCTAGCTCCACGCCCGGGTGGCGAAATCGGTAGACGCAGCGGACTTAAAATCCGCCGGCCATTGCGGCCGTGCCGGTTCGACTCCGGCCCCGGGCACCATCTCTCTCGACTTTCTTCCCCGGCGTTTTCCAGACTTCGTCTCCGCTTAGCTGGCTATTGGGAAATCTTCTTATGACAAAGCTCCAAGCGCTTAAATTTAATAATAAAACAAGGTTAGTTGTGGCTTCTACTCGGGCTGAGATTTTGCCGCCAGCAGCGTTTCCTTCGGCAGCCGATAGGTAATATCATATTAGCAAATAAGTAGACTACGGCTGTAGGAGCGAACCGCTATGCTCGAACGTTATTCTAATTGTAAGTTTTCCCTCGGATTTCTGGTTTGCCTGCTGGCCTCCCCCGTCTCCGCCCAGAGCTGGGACAGTCAGCTCTATGACGGCAGCCGTATCGAGGTGGACGTCACCACCAACAAGGCGACCCACTACGGGACGGACGGGAGCGTAGTGCCGCTGTGGAACGGAGTGCACGAACTCGAGGACGGCCGCACGGTGATTGTCCGCGACGGCGTGATGGTACCGAACCGAGAGGTACTGAGTCTGCGCCAAGAACCCTGGCGGGAGGAAGATTTCATTCAGCAAGGCTTCCTCGCTTGCGACAAACTGGTACGTAAGGCCTGCGGTCTGGCAGATGAGTGCGCCGACGCCTCAGGCTGCGGCCATGCCCGCAGCCTGCGCACATTCGCTGAGCAGGAACTCGAAGAGAGTTCCAAGCCGGGCTTTGGGGCCCGCTTCGCCGCAGTGCCAGCGCAGTGCCGGGACGCCCTGCTCAACGAAACGCTTTTCCCGCCTTGTGGTAAGGAGTTCGCGGGCGGCGAATTGACCCCCTGCGCGCAACTGGTGCGGCGCATCTGCGGCGACCAGCAGCAGTGCCGCGAGCGCGCCTCCTGCCAGGCGGTTCGCGACCTGCTGGAGCGTGAATACGACGAGCGCCTGGCCAACGGCAGCATGGATGCGGCAGAGCCGACCTCCGAACAGTGCCGAATGGCCTTGGCTGACGACCAGTTTGCTGTTCCCTGTGCGCCCTGAGCCCCAGGGCAAAAGGGACCTCGGACGCGGACAAGTGTCGGGAAATGGTCTAAATTTTGGAGTAGTGTCGGGTTAGTGCCGGGTCCGCCAATGGGGCAGGGCTTCGCCACCCTTTCCCGGCCTGAAGCGGAGACGGATAGCTAATGATGCGAGCGACACTAGTGCTGGCAGTCTGCCTCTTTACCATGCAGGCCCCGGGGCTGCAGGCGCGTGACATAGGCGCCGATGGGTTCGGAGAGCCGGGGTCCGGCGCCGCGGACTGGGGCTATCAGGGCGCGATTGGTCCCGAGCATTGGGGCAAGCTGTCGCCAGCCTTCCGCCTTTGTAGCGAGGGCCTCCAGCAGTCGCCAGTGGATATTACCGAAAGTCAGCCGCGGCGGCTGCCCCACTTGGCGTTTCAGTACCGCAGCAACGCTTTGCACATGGTCAACGACGGCCTGGTGATACGGTTGCTCTACGAGCCCGGCAGCTATATGCGGGTCGGCAGCCACCGCTACGAACTGGAGCACGTGGACTTCCACACCCCCGGCGAGCACACCAAGAACGGTTTTGCGCCCGATATGGAGATCCATTTGGTGCACAGGGACGCGGCCGGCAACTATGCGCTGGTGGCGATTCCCGTGGTCGCCGGGCGCCGTCACAACGGACTGTTGTCGCGGATCTGGCAGCACCTCCCAGCGCGTCCGGGGCAGGAGTACGAGGACGCCTATATCGGCATCAAGCCGGTGTTTCTGTTGCCGCCAAAGAAGGACTACTATGCCTATCAGGGTTCCCTGAGCAATCCCCCATGCAGCGAGGGGGTGAGCTGGTTCGTTATGCGCCACGCCATCGAGGTTCCCGCCCAGTACGTAGAGCGATTCCGCCAAGTCTTGGGCCAAAACAACCGTCCTACCCAACCGCTCAATGGCCGCCCGGTATTGGCCAGCCAGTAGCTGAGGCGCGTTCGATCTGCATCTCGTGGCGCAAGGATTCCTCCCTTGCCTGCAACGGAATTACGCCAGAGATAGCGCTTTTTCGCCGCCGGATCGCAGGTCGGCGGGGACTTACCCCGGGTGCCGTTCCCAAGCCAACATTTCCACCAGCCGGCTGTGCAGTCGCTGGTAGGCGGTGGCCGGGAGATTACCCTGATAGAGGCTCTCCAAGGGCCTCGCAGTGGTAAGGATCAGCCTAACCTTGCGATCGTAGAACACGTCCACCAGATGCAGGAAGCGTCGTGCCGCCGAGTCCAGGTCGGGTGTCAGCACCGGCACGTCGGACACCAACACGCTGTGATAGCGGTGGGCAATGCTCAGGTAATCGGTCGACGAGCGCGGGCTGTCGCACAGGGCGTCGAACCCGAACCAGACCGCCCCCCGGCCGAGGCGGCGCAGAGGGATGTCGCGACGGTTGATGCGCACACTGGCGGCTCCTGGTACTGGTTCCCCAGCCAATTCTTCGAAGCGGCGCTCCAACCAGGCGTCGGCGGCGGGGCCGGTCTCGGTCAGCAGGGAGGCGGTCTCGGCCCCGGGCCCCAGTCGATAGTCGATGCCTCCGTCGAGGTGCAGCACCTGGGTGTGGCGCTGGATCAGCTCGATGGCAGGCAGGAAGCGCTGGCGCTGCAGCCCCTTGAGGTAGAGTCGGTCGGGGGCGGTATTGGAGGTGGTGACCAGGGTCACGCCGCGCGCAAACAGGGCCTGCAACAGGCCATGCAGCAACATGGCGTCGCCGATGTCGGTAACCACGAACTCGTCCAGGCACAAGACTCGGGTGTCCCGGGCCAGGTCTTCGACGATTACCTTGAGCGGATCGGGCTGCGGCGGCAGCCGGTGCAGGGCGGCGTGGATGTCGGCCATGAACTGGTGGAAGTGATCGCGGCGCTTCTCGGCCAGGGTCAGGCTGGCGTAGAAATGGTCCATGCAGTGGGTCTTGCCGCGCCCGACTCCACCCCAAAGATAGAGCCCGGGCAAGGGCTCTGGCGGGGAAGCGAAGCGGCCCCGCAGCCTCTGTAACCAGCCGGCTGGGCGGGGAGAGGGGCTAGTCAGCAGTTTCTGGCCGAGGGCATCGAGCTGCTGCAGCGCCGCGGCCTGGGCCGGGTCCCGGGCCTGGGCGGGAAATGGGCTCACCTGCCGGTCCGGGATGCGGCGAGCCGGGTCGGCGAAGTCTCCAGGTGCGGCATAGGCGGCGGTGGCTAGGGGAGCGGTCAATCGTCAGCCCTCGATTATGCCGCACTACGGCAGGGAATGCGCGCCGCCGGACGCGGCGGGAAGCGCCGGGCCAAGGGGTAAGGGAAGACGTCTTCGAAGCGGCCGCGGCGGATGTTCTCTTGCTTGCGGCGCCAGAAGTCCGCCTCCAGCAAATCGCCGTTGAGCTCCTGGAACAGGCGCCGGATCTCCGGGTCGGTGAGCAGGAAGCTGGCAAACTCCTCGGGGAACACGTCGTTGGGCCCGACGCTGTACCAGGGCTCCCCGCAGAGTTCGAACTCCGGGTAGGGGGGCTCGGGGATCTTACGAAAGTTGCACTCGGTGAGGTAGCAGATCTCGTCGTAGTCGTAGAACACCACCCGGCCCTGGCGGGTCACGCCGAAGTTCTTGAACAGCAGGTCGCCGGCAAAGATATTGGCTGCCGCCAGCTGGCGCAGCGCCCGCCCGTAGCCGGAGATTGCCTTGCGCCGGCGCTCGGCGTCGCTCGAGCGCAGGTAGATATTGAGCGGCGTCATGCGGCGCTCGATGTACAGGTGACTGATGATCAACTGGCCGTCTTCGATGCGCAGGCTGGAGGCGGCGTCCCGCTGCAGCTCTTCGAGCAACTCCGGGCTGAAACGTTCGAGCGGAAAGGCGGCCTGGGAATACTCCAGGGAGTCGGCCATGCGCCCGACCCGGTCGTGCTGTTTCACCAGCAGGTACTTCTGCTTGACTTGGTCACGGGTCAGGTCCTTGGGCGGCGGGAAACGGTCTTTGATCAGCTTGAATACCCAGGGGTAGGAGGGCAGGGTGAATACGTTCATCACCATGCCCTTGATGCCGGGGGCGGCTACGAAGGCGTCCCCGGAGTGGCGCAGATGGTGCAGAAAATCGCGGTAGAACTCGGTCTTGCCGTGCTTCTGCAGACCGATGGCGGTGTACAGGTCGGCCTTGGTGTGGCGGGGCAGAAGCCGCAGCAGGAAGTCCACCACCGCCGAGGGCACGGGGGTGTCGACCATAAAGTAGGCGCGGGTGAAGCTGAACACATTGGCCAGTTCCTCTTCGCCCAGCAGCAGGCTGTCCACGTAGAGGCCGCCATTCTCGTCGTTGAGTATAGGCACCACGAAGGGGATCTCTTCGGCGCCGTTGACCGCCTTGCCGATGATATAGGCCCCTTTGTTGCGGAAGAACGGGGTGCTCAACACCGCCAGCTGGAAGTTCTGGTGGCGCAGGTCCACGGGGGGGAAGTGGCTCCGCACCACCCGCAGCATATTGCGGATGCCGGTGCGGCGGCCGGAAAACGGCAGCCCGAAGCCGCAGTCGTCCAGGATCTGCCCGACTACGCGGTAGAATCCGTCCCGGGCCGGGTAGTAGCTGCGATAGGCGGGGGTCTCCGCCTCCATGTGCTCGGTGGACACCGCCGGACGCACGAAGATATTGCGGTTGTTATAGTAGCGGCGGTCGAACAGTCGGCAGAACACTGAATTGTAGAAGGTCTCCGCCAGCTCCGGCTGTTGGTGCGGATGCAGCAGGCGCACGTACTCTACCTTGATGCGCTGCCACAGGGGCTCGTCCAGGCCGTCGATGCCGAACGTATCGCGCAGCAGGTCGATGGTCTCGGTTACCCGCAGGTCATAGTAATGGATGCGCTCGCGCGAGGCGTCCTGCACTCCCTGCCAGTCGGCTTCCTCGAAGCGGGCCTTGGCGCCACGGGTGATCTGCTGGTACAGACAGTAGTGGCGCTCGAAGCCGTCGAGGATGACGCGGGCGATTTGCTTGGCGTGGATCCATGCCATGGCCGTTTCCTCAGGCGAGGCGCCGCGCGGCCACCAGGATGCCGTCGCGGTCGCAGTAGACATGGGCCCCCGGGCGGAATTCCGCCCCGGCGAAGCGCAGCGCCAGGTCCGCCTGGCCCGCCCCCTGCTTGACGCTCTTGCGAGGGTGGGTGGTCAGGGCCTTGACTCCCAGGGGCAGCTCGGCAATGCGGGCCGAGTCTCGGATGCAGCCGAACATGATGACCCCCTCCCACTGGTTGGCGACGGCCTTTTCGGCCAACAGGTCGCCGAGCATTGCACAGCGCAGGGAGCCGCCTGCGTCCACCACCAGCACCCGGCCGGCCCCCGGCTGCTCCAGGGCCGTGCGGACCAGGGAGTTGTCCTCAAAGCACTTGAGGGTGACGATCTCACCGTCGAAACGGTCTCGTCCGCCGAAGTCCTGCAGCAGCGGATCGCAGATCTGGACCTCGGCCGGGTACTCGTCGCTCAGGTCCGCGGTTGCGAATCCCATGCTTGGTTCCTCCGCTGTTGGCGGTTCTAAAGCCTCTGTATTGATCACCGGGGCGCCAAGGTGACCCCGGTCGGGGGCACCCTGGCGTATTGGCGGCCAAGGCTCCTCAGGGAGTTAACCCAGCGCTGCCTGCTGGAACTGGGCCTCTTCGGTCGAGCCGGTGAGCGCGGTCACCGACGAGGCGCCGCCCTGGATCACCGTGGTCACGGCGTCGAAATAGCCGGCCCCCACTTCCTGCTGGTGGGCGACGAAGCTGTAGCCCCGCTGCTTGGCGGCGAATTCCCGCTCCTGCACCATCTCCACATAGGCGGTCATGCCCTGGTCGGCGTAGCGCTCGGCCAGGTCGAACATGTTGAACCACATGCTGTGGATACCCGCCAGGGTGATGAACTGGTACTTGTAGCCCATGGCGCCGAGTTCGCGCTGGAATTTGGCGATGGTGGCGTCATCCAGGTTCTTCTTCCAGTTGAACGACGGGCTGCAGTTGTAGGCCAGCAGTTGCTCCGGGTACTCCCGGTGCAGGGCCTCGGCGAACTTGCGGGCGAACTCCAGATCCGGGGTGCCGGTCTCGCACCACACCAGGTCGGCGTAGGGGGCGTAGGCCAGGCCCCGGCTGATCGCCTGATCCAGGCCGTTGCGGGTGGAGAAGAAGCCCTCGGCGGTGCGCTCGCCGGTGCAGAACGGGCGGTCGCGCTCGTCCACGTCGGAGGTCAGCAGGTTGGCGGCCTCGGCATCGGTGCGGGCCAGCAACAGGGTGGGTACGCCCATTACATCGGCCGCCAGGCGGGCGGCGATCAGCTTCTGCACCGCCTCTTGGGTCGGCACCAGCACCTTGCCGCCCATGTGGCCGCACTTTTTGACCGCGGCCAGCTGGTCTTCGAAGTGCACGCCGGCGGCACCCGCGCCGATCATATTCTTCATCAGCTCGAAGGCGTTGAGTACGCCGCCGAAGCCGGCCTCGGCATCGGCCACGATGGGCAGGAAGTAGTCAGTGTACTCCGGATCGCCGGGGCCGATATCGCGCTGCCATTGGATCTCGTCGGCGCGCTGGAAGGCGTTGTTGATGCGCCGCACCACCGTAGGCACAGAATCATAGGCATAAAGGGATTGGTCCGGGTACATGGTTTCGGAGCTGTTGTTGTCGGCGGCCACCTGCCAGCCCGAGAGGTAGATCGCCTCGATGCCGGCCTTGGCCTGCTGCACCGCCTGGCCGCCGGTGAGCGCCCCCAGGCAATTGACGTAGCCCTTGCGCGACTCGCCGTTGACCAGGTCCCAGAGCCGCTCGGCGCCGCGCCGGGCAAAGGTGTGTTCGGGCTGTATCGAGCCGCGCAGGCGCACCACGTCGGCGGCGCTGTAGCCGCGCTCTATGTTGCGCCAGCGGGGATTGGTGGCCCAGTCGTGTTCCAGGGCCTGGATCTGCTGTTGCTTGTTCATCGTTGTATCACTCCTCCAGTTAGGGTGCCGGCCGGGGTTATCGCCCCGAGGCCGGGTCGGTGTTTCTAGTTGTGTGGTCAGTCGAGAATCTGGTATGCGGGCAGGGTAAGAAACTCTTCGAAGCGTTCCTGTAGGACGATTACGGTAAGTAGCTCGGCGGCTTCCCGGAAGCGCCCCTTTTCCAGGGCGTCGGGCCCGAATTCGGCGCTCACCGCCTGCAGTTCCTCGTCGAGAAACCGGCCGAACATCTCGGCACTCACCTTGCGGCCGTCGTCCAGCACACCCTTGGGGTAGCGAATCCACTGCCAGAGCTGGGCGCGAGCGATTTCCGCAGT
>CBDUCL010000150.1:0-7299 GCA_965365625.1 uncultured Chromatiales bacterium
GGTGGACAGGCACAGGTGGCCGGTCTCGGCATAGGCGATGGCGTGTTGCATGCCCGCCGCATCCCGGATCTCGCCGATCAGGATCACATCCGGGGCCTCACGCATGGCGTTCTTCAGGGCGTTTGCGTAACTGAGAGTGTCCAGACCTACTTCGCGCTGGTCCACCACCGACTTTTTGTGGGTGTACACGAACTCGATCGGGTCCTCGATAGTGAGGATGTGCCCGGTCATGTTCTGGTTGCGGTGCTCGATCATGGCCGATAGGGTAGTGGACTTGCCCGAGCCGGTGGAACCCACTACCAGGATCAGGCCCCGGGGCTCCATCACCAGGTCGTTCAGGATCAACGGTAGATTGAGCTTCTCCACCGGCGGGATATCACCCTTGATATAGCGGAGCACCATGGCGACGTCTCCGCGCTGTTTGAAGACGTTGACGCGGAAGCGTCCCAGTCCGCTCACGGAGATGGCCAGATTGCACTCCATGGTGGACTCGAATTCCTTGATCTGTTCCTCGTTCATCACCGTATAGGCGATCTTGCGGACGTGGCCCCGTTCCATCTGCGTGTTGGCGATGGGCATGGTCTTACCCTCGGTCTTGAGGTGCACATTGGTTCCTGTGCTGAAGAACAAGTCCGAGCCGTTCTTTTGCACCATCAGCTTCAGGTACGGGACGATATCCATGGTTCCTCCAAAATCAGAAAGGGGGCGTTCGCAGCGCTTGGTTTGGGCACGATTCTAGGCTCGCTTACCCTTGGTCGGCAGATAACCGAACTATACACTGCCAAGGTCCTCAGTGCATGGCGTCGCGGCGCAAAACCTGAACCCTGTCCGGATTCGCTGTTGGTATTGTTCGGGATTGGCTATCCTGGCGGCCCGAAATTGCTACCAGGAGAATGCGCGTGCCCATCCAGTTGTCCGGCCTGTTTCGCTACCCGGTGAAGTCCCTGCGCGGCCTTTCCCTGTCGGCGGCGGAGGTGGATGCCCGCGGCCTGCGCCTGGATCGCCATTGGATGCTGGTCGACCCGGACGGGCGTTTTGTCACGCAGCGCCAACAGCCGCGCATGGCCCTGATCGACTGCGCCCCGGAGGCTGGCGGGCTGCGCCTGGATGCCCCCGGCATGCCACCGTTGCAGTTGGACGGCCCAGCCGCGGGTGCCGCGCGCCTGGAGGTACAGATCTGGAACGACCGCTGCCAAGCCCTGGCCTGGAGTGCCGAAGCCGATGCTTGGTTCAGCCGCTTCCTGGAGCGACCGGTGCGGCTGGTGGCTATGCCCGAGGGCGTTGTTCGCCGGCTCGACCCCGATTACGCGCGGCCCCAGGACCAGACCGGATTTGCCGACGGCTTTCCCTTCCTACTCATCTCCGAGGCCTCCCTGGCCGACCTCAACCGACGTATCGGCCGGACGCTGCCGATGCAGCGTTTCCGCCCCAACCTGGTGGTGCGCGGTTGCGCGCCCTATGCCGAGGATCAGTGGCGCCGCATCCGCATCGGCGCCGTCGAATTCCGCCTGGTCAAACCCTGCTCCCGCTGCATTATCCCCAGCATCGACCCCGCCACCGGCGAACGCGACGGCAGTGAGCCCCTGGCCACCCTGAGCCGTTACCGCCAGCGCGGCAGCAAGGTCTATTTCGGTCAGAATCTGATTCACGACGGACCCGGACGGCTGGCGGTGGGAGAGCGGGTGGAGGTGTTGGAAAGTGTTTGAGGACTGAGGACTGAGGACTGAGGACTGAGGACTGAGGAGGGAGTGAGGAGTGAGAGGGCTGGGGACATTTAACGCCTCACTCCTTATCCCTCACTTTGTTCCAACGTCTCGCTCGTCTCCAGCCACGCCTCCTCTGCCTCGGTCAGGGCTCGGTCGCATTCTGCCTTGTCGGCCAGCAATTGCTTGAGCTCGGGTTTGCGGGACTCTTCGTACAGCTCGGGGTCGGCCAGACGCTGTTCCAGCTCGGTCTGGTGTCGCTGCAGGTGCTCCAGCTCTTGTTCCAGCTTTTGCAACCGGTTGCGCTGGGGTTGCAGGCGGCGCCGTTGCTCGGCCTCCTGCCGTTTGCGGTCGCGCCGAGCCTCGGCGCCGTGCACCTTGGCCTCGGCGGTCTCGGTGGCGACCTGGGTGCCGCGCTGCTCGGTCAGCCACTTGGGGTAGTCGTCAAGATCGCCGTCAAAGGGCTCGACCCGACCGCCGGCCACCAGTAGCAGTTGGTCACAGGTGCTGCGCAGCAGGCTGCGGTCGTGGGAAACGATGACCATGGCGCCGCTGAACTCCTGCAGCGCTTGAGCCAGGGCCTGGCGCATCTCCAGGTCGAGGTGGTTGGTGGGTTCGTCGAGCAGCAGCAGATTAGGGCGCTGGTAGACCAACAGGGCCAACACCAGGCGCGACTTCTCGCCCCCGGACAAGGGCGCCACCGGCTCCAGGGCGCGTTCGGCAGCGAAACCGAAGCCACCCAGGAAGTCGCGCAGGGACTGCTCGCTGGCCTTGGGGTCGAGCCGCAGCAGGTGCTGCAGCGGGCTGTCCTCGGGCCGCAGCTGCTCGAGCTGGTGTTGGGCGAAGTAGCCGATGTGCAGGTGTTTGGCCGGCTTTCGGCGCCCGCCCTGGGGCGCCAATTCGCCGGCCAGCAACCGGATCAGGGTCGATTTGCCGGCGCCATTGCGGCCGAGCAGGCCGATGCGGTCGCCCGGCGCCAGGGTCAGGCCGACGCTGTCCAGAATTCTCTGCTCGCCGTAGCCGGCGCTGAGCTTCTCCAACTGCAGCAGGGGGTGGGGCAAAGCATCTGGCTCGGCGAAGCCAAAGTGGAAGGGCGAGTCAACGTGCGCCGGGGCGATTTCCTGCATTCGTTCTAGGGCCTTGAGCCGGCTCTGGGCCTGGCGCGCTTTGGTGGCCTTGGCGCGGAAACGGTCGACGAAGCTGCGCACATGGGCGATCTCGCGCTGCTGCTTGGCATAAGCCGCCTGCTGTTGCGACAGCTGCTCGGCCCGCACCCGCTCGAAGGCCGAGTAATTGCCCCCGTAGAGTTGGATGCGGCCGCGCTCGATATGCGCGATCTGGCCCACCACCGCGTCCAGGAATTCGCGGTCGTGGGAGATCAGCAGCAGGGTGCCGGGGTAACTGCGCAGCCAGGACTCGAGCCAAAGCACCGCATCCAGGTCCAAATGATTGGTGGGCTCGTCCAGAAGCAAGAGGTCGGAGCGACTCATCAGGGCGCGCGCCAGGTTCAGGCGCATGCGCCAGCCGCCGGAGAACTGAGCTACCGGCCATTCGATCTGCTCTGGAGCGAAGCCCAGGCCGTCCAACAGGCGCGCCGCCCGGCTGCGGGCGCTGTAGCCGTCGATGGCCTCCAGCCAGGTGTGCAGTTGGGCCTGGCGTGCACCGTCATCGGCCTGTTCCGCTGCTATTAAGGCGGTTTGCACCTCCCGCAGCTCGGCGTCTCCGTCCATCACATAGTCGATGGCTGGGGCCTCGCTGTCTGGCATTTCCTGCAGCACCTGGCTGATCACCCAGCGCGCCGGCAGCGAGAAGTCACCGCTGTCCGGTTTGAGCTCGCCGCGCACCAGGGCCAGCAGGCTGGACTTGCCGCTGCCGTTGGCCCCGGTGATGCCGAGTTTCTGACCCGGATGCACACTCAGGCTCACCTCCTCGAACAATAGGCGCGGGCCCCGGCGCAGGCTCAGTTGGTCGAATTTCAACATGGCGGCGAGTGTACCAGGGCTTGCAACAGATATGTGACGGTGAAGGCGATGTTGGCCGCACAGCGCCGCCCGCGCAGCGCGGGAAGGACGGCCGTGCCGATCAGTGCTTGCGGTCGAGGCGCCGGTAGCCGATGGCTTCGCTCAGGTGCGGGACCTGGATCGCGGCCTCGCCGGCCAGGTCGGCGATGGTGCGGGCCAGGCGCAGGATCCGGTGATAGGCTCGGGCAGACAGTCCGAGGCGCTCCATTGCCTGCTGGATCAGGCCCTGGCCGGCTGCATCCAGGGCGCAATCGCGTTCGATCCGGCGGCTCTGCAGGGCACGGTTCAGGCAGCCGGCGCGCGCCCACTGCAGACTGCGGGCGCGCTTTACCCGGGCGCGTACCTGGGCGCTGGTCTCTTCGTTCTCGGCAATTGGTTGCTGGAACTGGGCCGGCGGGATGCGCGGCACCTCCACGTGCATGTCGATGCGGTCGAGCAGGGGCCCGGAGATGCGCCCACGGTAGCGCGCGATCTGGTCCGGGCTGCAGCGGCAGCGCCCGCCCGGGTCGCCGAAGTAGCCGCAGGGGCAGGGGTTCATGGCCGCCAGGAGCTGGAAACGGGCCGGAAACTCGGCCTGTTGGGCAGCCCGGGAGATGTGGATCTGCCCTGACTCCAAGGGCTCGCGCAGCACCTCCAACACCCGGCGATCGAATTCCGGGAGTTCGTCCAGGAACAGCACTCCGTTGTGGGCCAGGGAGATCTCGCCTGGGCGCGGATTGCTGCCGCCCCCGACCAGGGCCACCCCGGATGCAGTGTGGTGGGGGCTGCGGAAGGGACGGCGACGCCAGTGGACGGCGTCCAGGCCCTGATGGCTGATCGAGCGCACGGCAGCGCTCTCCAGGGCCTCGGCCTCGGTCATCGTCGGCAGGATGCCGGGCAGGCGGCTGGCGAGCATGGTCTTGCCGGTGCCCGGGGGGCCGATCATCAGCAGGCTGTGGCCGCCGGCGGCGGCGATCTCCAGCGCCCGCTTGGCGTGCTGCTGGCCCCTGACGTCGGCCAAGTCGGGGGCGTCCTCGCCCTCCGGTGGGGGCTCGGGGGCCGTTCTGGAGGGCAGATCTCCATTGCCGGTGAGGTGGGCACAGACGTCCAGCAGGTGCTCGGCGGCAAAGAGTTGCAGGTCGCTGACCAGGGCCGCCTCGGCGGCATTGGCAGCGGGAATCACCAGCCGGCGTCCGGCGTCCCGGGCCGCCAGGGCCAATGGCAATAGGCCCCTTATCGGGCGCAGTTCCCCGGACAGGGCGAGCTCGCCGGCAAACTCGTACGCCGCCAGGGTCTGGCGCGGGATCTGATCGGTGGCGGCCAGGATGCCGAGCGCGATCGGCAGGTCGAACCGGCCTCCTTCCTTGGGCAGGTCGGCGGGGGCCAGGTTGATGGTCACCCGACGGGCCGGAAACTCGAAGCGGCTGTTAAGCAGGGCCCCGCGAACCCGGTCTTTGCTCTCCCTGACCGCCAGCTCCGGCAGGCCGACAATGGACAGGGCGGGCAGCCCGTTGGCGATATGCACCTCCACCGCAACCGGCGGGGCCTGGATGCCGACGCTGGCGCGGCTGGCTATGAGCGCGAGGGACATGGGGCGGCAGTCCTTGGCCTGAGAGAGGATGTCAGTCGCTGTCGGTTGGGGCTTCGGCCTGGCGCTCCATATCGGCCACCTGGCGCTCCAGTCGCTCCAGCTTCTCCCGCGTTCGGGCCAGCACGGCGGCCTGCGCGTCGAACTCCTCGCGGCTGACCAGGTCAAGACGGCGCAGGCCGTCTTCCAGGCTGGCCCTTAGGTTGCGCTTTAGGTCGTCCTGCAGCAGTTGGATGCCGGAGGGCAGGCCGGCGCTGAGGCGCCTGGCCAGGTCGTCTAGGTGTTTGGGATCGATCATCTCGGGAACCTTACTCCCGGGTTTAGGGCTTGTCCAGACTAGCGGCGATGGACATGCGGTGCGCGAAGGCGCCGGCCGGACTGTCGTGTCAACCCTGCGGCGCAACGACTGCTGGGAGAATGATTTGTTGGGTGCAGACAACAGTACGCAATGATTGTGGTGAATTACATACTTATGCGCACTAATATGGTGCGTTCAAACCAGGAGAACGCCCGCTTCAGCGCTAAATTGGTGCATCAGTAGTTTCTAAACTCCTTTTTCTCGGCGCCAAATCTCAGGGAAATCCCGATAAGCCGGAGTTGGCACGCTGTCTGCATTGTCTCTGGGCGAGCGATTCTGAACGCCGTCTCGAGCGGCAACCCTATAACAGCAACCGAGCTTTAGATAAGGAGAGCAAGATGAAGATGAAGAAACTGGCCGTGGCATGTGGCGTGTGCCTTTCCCTTGGCAGTTCCGCAGTGGTTATGGCGGAGAACACCCTGAGCGCCAATCTCGGCGTGGCCTCCAACTATATCTGGCGTGGTACGACCCAGACCCAGGACGACCCCGCCGTCTCCGGCGGCCTGGACTACGCCCTGGAAAACGGCCTCTACGTCGGCACCTGGGTCTCCAATGTCGATTTCGGCACCTCCAAGCCCAACTACGAGTGGGACATCTATGGTGGCTACGGCGGCGAAGTGGGGGATTTTAGCTACGATCTGAACACCATCTACTACGCCTATCCGGATGCCGACGGCGACGCGGACTTCTGGGAGATCGGCGGTTCCGGCAGCTGGAAGATGATCACCCTGGGCCTGCAGTACACCGTTTGGGGCGAGGTCAAGGACGGCCCGTTCGACGACGGCGACCTCTACTACTACGGCTCCCTGGAACTGCCCTTGCCCAAGGACTTCGGTCTCGGTGCCACCTTGGGCCGCTACGACTTCGACGAGGGTGAGAAGTACACCCATTGGGGCGTGTACCTGAGCAAGGACGTGGGCGACTTCGGCAGTTTCAGCCTGAACTACGACCAGAACAACGGCGGTGAGGACGACGGTTACGACGACGACGCCAAGCTGTGGGTCGGCTGGAACAAGGAATTCTGATCCCCGGCGCAATCCCCCAAAACAGCCAATAGGTCCGGGCCCTGGCGGCCCGGACGCAGTCAGGAGAAAGAATTCATGAAACTAGTCAGCGCAATCATCAAGCCGTTCAAGCTCGACGACGTCCGCGAGGCGTTGTCGGACATCGGCGTGTCCGGCATCACCGTGACCGAGGTCAAGGGCTTCGGGCGCCAGAAGGGCCACACCGAGCTCTACCGCGGGGCAGAGTATGTGGTGGACTTTCTACCCAAGATCAAGGTCGAGATCGCGATCGACGATTCCCTGCTCGACCAGGTGATTGAGGCCATCAGCGGGGCGGCCAAAACCGGCAAGATCGGCGACGGCAAGATCTTCGTCTTCGACCTGCCCCAGGTAGTGCGTGTGCGTACCGGTGAGTCCGGTCCGGATGCCCTTTGACCCGGTGCGGAGGTAACTAACCGTGGAAAATCAGATTTTTGAACTTCAGTACGCCATAGACACCTTTTACTTCCTGATCTGTGGCGCCCTGGTGATGTGGATGGCGGCGGGCTTCGCTATGTTGGAGTCCGGCTTGGTGCGAGCCAAGAACACCGCCGAGATCCTGACCAAGAACGTGGCCCTATTCGCTGTCGCTTGCACCATGTACCTG
>CBDUCL010000151.1:0-7295 GCA_965365625.1 uncultured Chromatiales bacterium
ATAGACTATTGCCGACCCAGTTTCGTCGGCCTCCGGTAACCGATCGGTTACGTACAAGACGGGCACTTGATTGCCTTGCAGCTCCGGAGCCAACGAACCGAACAAGGGTGCCGATCCAGGCCGGTAAATGTCCGGTGTCGGCATCAGGGTTCGGCCGCAGCCTGACATTGACACCAGGAGAAAAAGGAGCAGCATCGACGACAAAAAACCGCGGAACCGGATCCAATCTGGGTGAGACATCTGCTTTTTTGTATCCGTAATCAACCGCTATCGATTCGCTGATACTTTTTCGCGATCGTTGAGGCAAGCACCGATCAACGTCCGAAACCCAGACGGTTCACTCCATTACCAGTGAAACGATTCCAATTCCTGTTTGACGTCATCCATTTGGCTATCGATGTAGTGAGTGATGAAATCGATAGTTTGCTCGAGGGTATGGAGCCCGAGCTTTTCGCGAATTTCACGCAGCTGTTCACGGCTCCGGCGGGTAATGGCATTGGGGCTGACTACGTTCTTGACCAGGTTGTGGTTGCGCACCCGCCAAGCAGTTCGTACCTGTCGCTGCAACTCCGCCGGTTGGCCAGCCAGCCATTTTTCAAGGCTAAATAAGGCAAATCTGCGTTCCGCGCTATTGATCTCTGCGATCGCGGTATCGACATCAAGGCCGAACTTCTCCCCATTGTAACGAACGAAGGCTTTTAGCCAAGAACCGTCGTTGATCGTTTGGTGGATCTCGGGTTTATCGGACATGGATTATCCTTTATGGTGGAGCTGACCGACCTTGGATCGCCGCCCTTCACTACCAGGGGGAATGGTTGAATAGAAGCAGTCAGGTTATTCCCCGTTAGAATGCTAAATACCCTCGGGAAGAATTTAGTTCGAGTTCTCCAGCGGTACCCGAGGTTTCGTGTTCCCAATACCAACTGCATGAATCATTGGTCTCGGCGACCCGTGTTACGGTCTGCTTTTACCTCTACCTTTACCTTTTCCGCCGCTGCCTCCGCCTGGACGCACCTTCGATCAAGCCGCGAAAAAATTCTTTTGTCTATATTTATCCATTTAAATCAATTGGTTGCTAATACCTAAGTTTAGCCTTATACGCCTATTTTAGCCTGAATCGGCAGGAATTGGGTTTGGATGAATCGAGTTACTGTAAAGGGGGCCGGATTCTGGTGAATTCTACGCGGTGCTGTAGATGTTCAATCCAGCGGCACAAAAGTCCTTCCCATCCGGGGTAGTTTCCAATTGATACGCTGGCCCTGCCGCGCTCAGACCCAGAGCGGCAACCCTCAGGGCTCCGGACGGAGTGATTGTATTTACCAGGCTCTCAAAATCGAGTGAACCGTTCCCTGACGGTACCTATTTCCATGTTTCACACCCGCGCCTCGGGTCCGGCCAGCGATCTCGATTGCAGACTTTGAATTAAGGCAGGAACTCGATCCGCTGCGCCTGCATCTTGGCCTGGGCCTGCATGCGGTGTTCCGCCGGAGCCCGTGGCGGCGCATTCAGGGCCTGCAACAACCTGGTGTCGCGCTGGTAGAGATCTTCACGGAAATAGACCCGGCCGTCATCGCCGACCTCGGCCGTCCAGTACAGGAGCAGGACGGGAAGCGGCCGGTCCAGGGTCAGTATGCTGGTGCGGCCAGTGCCGATCTCCCGAGCGATCCGGGCCCGATCCCATTGGGGATCGTCCAGCAGCAGCTCCGCCAGGGCCAGGGGCTTCTCGATGCGGATACAGCCGGAGCTGAAGGCTCGCTGGGGGCGCTCGAACAGGGACTTGCTTGGGGTATCGTGCAGGTAGACCGAATGGGGATTGGGAAACATGAACTTGATCCGCCCCAGAGCATTTTTGGGGCCGGGGTCCTGGCGCAGGAGGTAGGGGAAGTTGCGGTCCGAGACCGCGGACCAATCGATCGCGCTAGGATCCAGGCTGACGCCTCTTGCGTCCAGAACCCGCATGTTTCGATGGCTCAGGTAGTCCGGATCCTTGCGCACCTGAGGTAGGATGTCTTCTTCCAACACAGTGGGCGGCACGGTCCAGGTCGGATTCAGCTCCAGGTAGGTCAGGTCGGCGCGAAATACAGGCGTCTCCCGGTAGGGCCGCCCGACCTGGGCTCTGGAATGCCAGACTTCCTTTCCCGAACGAACCAGAGAAGCGCGGAAGCCGGCGATGTCCACCAACAGGAAATCGTCCGGGAGGTCGCGCTGGACCCAGCGTGCCCGCTCCATATTCACGCGGATCTGGCGGATGCGTGCGCTCACCGGCTGGTTCAAGGCGGCCAGCGTCCTGGGGCCCACCTTGCCGTCCGGCGCCAAGCCATGGCGCTCCTGGAAGGCCTTGACCCCGGCCTCCAGCTGGGCATCGAACAGCGCCGGGTCGGCTACCGGCTCAGAGCCCAGGTCGCCGCTGACCCTCAGGCGCTCGCGAAGCAAGGCCGGTCGTTCACCCTGGTCTCCGAACTCCAATGTCGGGCCTTCCGGTACCCGGGGCCAACCTCCCGCCGCCGCCAACGCCCGGTAGTCCGCCAACGCCTGCTGCAGGCGCCGGTAGAACTGCGGCGGCTGAATCAGGTCCGCGAAACGTTCCTCCAACTCTCCCCGGCCGAGCAGTTGGTTCAAGGTATGGGCAGGCTCCTGACCGTCGAATCGACGACGGAAGTTCCAGTCCCCGTCGAGGTCCACCGGGTCCACCTTGCCGAAATAGGCGTGAGAGGCCAGGCGCGCCAAGCTGTCGGTGAGCAACAGGTCCAATTCCACCTGCCGTTCCGGCTCAGGGGTCGGGGCGTCCCGGGCTTGGCGCAGCAGTTCCAAAACAAGGGGCAGGTGGTAGTCCCCGGGGGCCAGGCCCCGTTCGTAGCTGCGGCCGGCGATCACGATCAGGTCCTGGACGTCTGCCGGGTCTTCCCAGGCAAGGCGATAACCGCGCTCCTGGTAGAACGCGGGAATCAGCTTGGCCGCTCCCAGCGGCGCCCCCAACACCTGTGGCGCAGCGCCCGAGCTCAGGGCATCCAACCGGTGGTGCAGCAGCATCTCCAGCAACGGCTGCTCCGTCCGGCCCTGGCCGGCGAACGATATGGCGGAGAAAAGAAAAGCAAGGAAAAAGAATCGAGCCATCCTATCGCAGTCTCCAGACTGACCGCATCGAGCATGCGTGACCGAAGTCCGGACAGCCCTTCAAAGGTCGGTTATACTGCGGCGGCGCCGGTAACCCGGCCGTTTCTCGGGCCCTTACACACGACTATAGGCGAAGATGCGAAAAACCCCTACCGTATTCCGACAGACCTCCACCAAAGACGTTCCCCCCCAGTGGTCCCGGCGCCGCTTTCTCGGTTCCCTGGCACTGACCCTGCCGAGCGCTGTGCTGCTGCCGGCGGTGGCCCAGGCCAAGGCCGATGCATCGCGCTCGTTGAGCTTCTATCATACCCACACCGGGGAGAAGCTGGCCATAACCTACTACGAACAGGGCGATTACCACCTGGATGCTCTGGCCGAGACCAACCGCTTTCTGCGTGATTTCCGCACCGGCGAAGAATACCCTATCGACCGCGGGCTCCTCGATATATTGCACGGCATCCGCCAAGCGACCGGAAGCAACGGGCGATTTGAGGTCATTTCCGGTTATCGTTCCCCAAAGACCAATGCGGCGCTGCAGGCCAAGAGCAACGGCGTGGCCAAGCGGAGCCGGCACATGCAAGGCCGGGCCATCGACGTGCGCCTCACCGGAGTCGACACCGCCCAGCTTCGCAAGGCCGCCTTGGCCCAGAATGGCGGTGGTGTCGGCTACTACCCCAAGTCGGGCTTCGTGCACCTGGACACGGGCCGCGTGCGCCAGTGGTGACCGCTTAGCGTTTACCGCTGTGGGCGGCCTGCGCCGCCCTGCCCGCCCGGCGGCACAAATCCTCGCCCTGCTCCAGGGCCTCGGCCGGCGCTTGCCGGAAGCTGCGGATGGTCACCGACCGGCCCTGCCGCATGTAGCTGAAACAGGGCAGCCCCGAGTCCGCGTAGTCCCCTTCGCTGTCGGCGTCGACCTTGAAGTAGAGGGTGTCGTCGGCCACCAACCCGAACATCCGGTCCCCCAGATAGAGTCCGTAGCCGCCGAACATACGGCGAGCCCTTACCTCCCCGAGAGGCTGCAGCAGGTCCAGCAGGTGAACGATGAGTTCGGTCATGGTGCGCTAATGATAGCCCCAGCATGCGGGCTCAGGGGACCCTCGGTGGCATCGGGTCATCCCGGCCCGGACAGGTCGGAGGGGTGATCGATATCGGCCAGGCAGCCGGGATCGTCACAGGGAAATCGCTGAAGACCGCCCCGGTTCCGGCGCAGCAGTTCCTGGGCCCCCTTGTCGCCACTCAGCGCCATCAGATCGGGGCCAAAGGCTCGGCCGAAGCCGACCGGGTGACCGCGCCGGCCCCGATACTCGGGGGCGACGATCGGAGCCCCGCTTTCCAGCCAGCGGGCCACCTGGACGATGGTCGACGGATGCAGCCAGGGCATGTCGCCCAGGGCAATGACCCAGCCATCGGCCCCGGCGCTAGCCCTCACCCCAGAGGCCAGGCTGTGGCCCATACCCAGTTCGGCCTTGGGACAGGCCAGGGTCCGAACGCCCGGCTCTGCCGCCAGCAAAGCGGCCAATTCCCCTTCGCCGGATCGCAGCACCGCCAGCACTTCGCCCAAGGCCAGCCGCAGATTGCGAGCCGCGGCCAGGCCAACAGGGGTGCCGTCGTCCAGGGGCTGCAACAGCTTGGGCCCACCGAAGCGGCGGCCGGCGCCGGCCGCCAGCAGCAGCCCCTGCACGGGCATCAGACCTCTACCTGATCGAGAAGCCGCCCGTGGCGCACCGCCGTGAGTTCGGCGGCGATGGCCACGGCAATCTCGGGCGGGGTCTTGCCGCCGAGCGGCAGCCCCACCGGACCGCGCAGGCGCTCCACTGCCTCTGGCTTCAGCCCCAGCTTCAGCAGGCGTTGACGGCGGCGCCGATTGTTGTCGCGGGAGCCCAGGGCACCGACGTAGAAGGCGCGGCTTTCCAGGGCGGTCATTAGGGCCATGTCATCGAGCTTGGGGTCGTGGGTAAGAGCGACCACCGCGGTTCGGGGATCGTCGCCGCGGGCGCTCACCAGGTCGTCCGGCATCTCCCGGGACAGTTCCACCGCGGAATGGTCCCAGGCGGCGTGATACTCGGTCCGGGGGTCGCCGATCAGCACTCGGTAGTCCAGGCTCCGGGCGATGGGGGCCAGGTAACGGGCCACCAGGCCGGCGCCGATGATCAGCAGCTGCCAGCTCGGGCCGAAAGGCTTGATCAGGTTGTCCTCGTCGCAGCGAAAGCCGGCGTCCGGCCCCGCCGGGTGCAGGCTGGCCTCGCCGGTGTTCAGGCACAGTCGCCGCTCGAGCACCCGGCGCTCCTGCATCGCCTGCAGCAGCATTTCCAGCTGGGTCGGGGCCTCCAGAGATTCGAGCACCAGCTCCAGGCGCCCGCCGCAGGGCAGGCCGAAGCGCTCGCCCTGCTCCCGGGTCACTCCGTAGTCCACCCGTTGGGGACCAGGGGCGGCAAATTCACCGGCGCGCACCCGCTCGACCAGGTGTTCCTCCACGCAGCCGCCGGACACCGAACCGGCGTGGCGGCCGTCGCCGCTGATGGCCAGCAGGGAGCCCGGCGGGCGCGGCGAGGAGCCCCAGGTGGCAGTTACGGTGACCAGCCATATTGAATGGCCCTGCTCCAGCCAGGTCAGGGCCGCTTGGACGACCTCTTGGTCGGTTGATTTCATTTTTTTCAGCTAATTACGGAATAAATTGAATATTTCAAATCAATATAAGCCCTGCACCTGTCGGGCAAGGGTCGCTGGGGGCCTGATGCCGGGGAGCGGCGCCCCAGCCGTACTGAGAATTTGCTGTCAGCGACCAATCGGCGCGAGGGCGCGCCTCCTACGTCGACCCCACCGGCGCGGGCGGCGCGCTCAGGCCTTGTCACCTAGATCTTGATGGGCAGGCTTCGCACCGGCTTGCCGGTGGCGGCGAACACCGCGTTGGCCACCGCTGGGGCGATCGGTGGGGTACCTGGCTCTCCGATGCCGCCGGGGGGCTGGTCGCTGGGCACAATGTAGACCTCCACCGCCGGCATCTCGTCTATTCGCAATAGCGGAAAATCGTGGAAATTGCTCTGAGCCACCCGCCCCTGCTCGATGCCGATCTCGCCCTTGAGAACGGCGCACAGGCCATACACAATGCCGCTCTCCATCTGGGCCTGGACGGTATCCGGGTTGACCACCAGGCCGCAGTCGACTGCGCACACTACTCGGTGCACCCGCACTTGGCCGCCGTCGATGGAGACCTCGGCGACCTGGGCCACATAGCTGCCGAAGGATTCCGCCACGGCGATGCCCAGATGGCGGCCGTCGCTCCGGGGTTGGCCCCAGCCGGCCTTTTCCGCTGCCAGGCGCAGCACGCCCTGGTGGCGGGGGGCATCGGCCAGCAGCTGTAGGCGCAGTTGATAGGGGTCCTGGCCGCCGAGCCGGGCCAGCTCATCGAAAAAGCACTCGGTGATATAGGCATTCTGGGAACTGCCCACTGAGCGCCAGAAGCCTACCGGTACATGGGTGTCGGCCTGGCTGTATTCCACCCGCAGGTGGGGCACCCCGTAGGGTAGATTGGAGGCGCCCTCCACCGACATGCGGTCGATGCCGTTGCGGATCGCCCCGGGGAACACCCGGGCAAAGATGGAAGGCCCGACGATGTGGTGCTGCCAAGCGATGGGCAGGCCTTCGGCGTCGAGTCCTCCGCGCAGGCGATTGTAGGTGGCGGGCCGGTAGAAGTCGTGGCGGATGTCGTCCTCCCGGGTCCAGACCACTTGCACCGGCTTGCCCAGGTGCTTGGCTAGGGCTACCGCGTCGCTGACGAAGTCGGTTTCGCCGCGACGGCCGAAGCCGCCTCCCAGGTAGGTGGTGTGCACCCGCACCTGCTCGGCCGGCAGGCCGGTAATCCGCATCGCTACCTGCTGGGTGCGGGTCTGGTTCTGGGTCGGTACCCAGACGTCGCAGCCGTCGGGCCCGATTTCTGCGGTGCAGTTCATGGGCTCCATGCAGGCATGGGCTTGGAAGGGTACCTCGTATTCGGCCTCCAAGGTCTTGGCGGCGCCCGCCAGCGCCGCTTCCGGCTCGCCTCGGCCGGCGGCCAGGGCGGCGCCACCGGCATCCGCTTGTTCCCGGAAGGCTTTGCGGATGGCAGCGTTGTCGACCTCGGCACCTGGGCCCAGATCCCATTCGATCTCGAGTCGCTCCCGGGCCTGGAACGCCTGCCAGGT
>CBDUCL010000152.1:0-7278 GCA_965365625.1 uncultured Chromatiales bacterium
TTGGCCTCGATCAACAGGGGCTGACCGGTTTCAATCTCCATGATCAGGGCCCCGAGGACCTGCCCCTCGTCGTCGCGGATCAGGTCGACGGCGAAGTATTCGTCGAAGAAGTGGGTCTTGGCGCGGATGTTCTGCTGGTACAGGGAGTGCAGTATGGCGTGGCCGGTGCGGTCCGCTGCGGCGCAGGTGCGGGCCGCTTGATCGCCGCCGAAATTCTGACTCTGGCCGCCGAAGGCGCGCTGGTAGATACGACCGTTGTCGAGGCGCGAAAAGGGCACGCCGAAATGCTCCAGCTCGTAAACCGCCTGCGGAGCGACCCGGCACATGTACTCGATGGCATCCTGGTCACCGAGGTAATCGCTGCCCTTGACCGTGTCGTACATGTGCCAGTGCCAGTTGTCGTCCAGCACATTGGCCAGGGCCGCATTGACGCCGCCCTGAGCCGCCACCGTGTGCGAGCGGGTGGGAAACACCTTGGACACCACCGCTACCCGGGCATCCGCCCGCGACAATTGCAGGGCGGCCCGCAGGCCGGCCCCTCCGGCGCCCATGATCAGCGTGTCAAAACGTCTTCTGGCCAGTGCCATGCAACCACCTCTAACTCAAAGATCCCACCAGGCATATCGCTCCTGGCTCAGGGTTTGTGCGACTGGAAGCCGCGCGGGGCCCCAGCAGGGAGCCATAGCGAACCTGTAATCGAAACGCGACCTCACCGGGCAGGCAGCCAGCTCTAAAGAAGTTCCTCATGAAAGCAAAAAGTTCATTTGCTTTCAATTTATTATGAGACACTTCAAGAAAACTTTTCGCCTGGCAGCCTAATGGTCGTCTTAAGTTAACTGCCGGCGCCCGCCAGCAAAATCAATTGCAGCACCCAAAGGCCGCAGCCCAGGAGCCCCAGCCCGGTCAACGCCAGGAGGGTCAGGCGAGCGCCGATGGGACGCACATAGTCGATCAGTACGTCGCGGATGCCGATCCAGGCATGCAGCAGCAGGGATAGAAAGAACAGCAGAGTGGCGATGCTGACCCAGGGGTTCGCCACCCAGGCACGCCAGACCGCGTGCGAGGCCGGCGGCGACGGCAACCACAGCAGGGCCGCATAGATCACGAACAGGGCCATGTAAACGGCGGTGAGGCGCTGCAGGATCCATGCCCGCAAACCGCTAGCTTTACGGCTCATAGACTGGCCCCCAGCATCAGCACCAAGGCCACCAGCGGCGCGCCCAGCATGACCGCCCAGGCGCTGGCCCGCTCCGGCGCCTTGTCGACCCCGATGTGGATGTCCAACAACAGGTAGCGAATACCGGCGAACAGGTGATGCAACAGGGCCCAAAGCAGCAGAAACAAGCCCAGCATACCGAGACCGCCGGCGAACCACTGTTGGACCTGGGCAAAGCCCGCGGGTCCCGACAGGGACAGCTGCAGCCCATACACCAGCAGCGGCGTTAGCAGCACCATCAGCACACCACTGGCGCGGTGGGCAATGGACATTACCGCCGGCACCGGCATGCGAATGAGAAATAGATTCAGGTGTACGGGGCGGTTGTCGGGGCGCGCCATAGGGGGTCCTCGCAGGGCAAATCAAAACTGAGTATAGACGAGGCCTGGAAGATCGAAAGGCGGAATTCGGGTTTTCCCGAAAACCGAAACTAGAGATCCGGCCTCAGGGCCGGGGAGCACCGGCTTTGAGCCCGGCGAGCAGGGCCTGGTGGCGGTTCCGACGGTCCCGGTCTCGATCTTCAATCGCGTCGACCGCCGCCAGATACTGCAGGTAGTCGGCGGGAAAGCCATGATGGCGGGCGCCGAGGTATACCAATTCCCGATACCAGTGAAAGGGCTTGAGCCTCGGATCGCAATGCTGCGGCGGCGCCACATAGGCATACACCGAGCGGCGCCGGCCCGCGACCTCGAGTTCCAGGCCCTGGTGCTCATAGCCGGCGCCCTCGAAGCGGTCTAGCAACCGTACCTCGGCGACATCGAGGGAGTAGACGGCGGCCAGGACCCGATGCGCAGGGTCAGCGCTCGTTGCCAGGTTGCACTTGCCGGAGCCGTCTCTTCCTCGTTTATCAAACGCGAGCCGGTGACCGGGCAGGGCCACCACCGCTTCGAACGCCGCCGAGGGCACCCGCTCGCCCAGCCGCAGCGGGTGCAAGTTGGAACCGTAGGCCAGATATAGGGTTCGGGATCGCACTAATGGGCGCTGAATTACTTCGAGCTTCCCCGCTCAGCGGGGAGGATATCGGGAGTGATCCAGATCGGTGAGCCCTACCACCGCAATGCCCGGCGCCTGTCCCTCCAACAGCACCGCGTACCGGCCGGGGTCGAGGGTTCTCAGCAGGGCGCTTTCGCGCGCGTCGCTGGGGGCCAAACCCAGGCTCATGATGGTATCAGCCTCGCTATCTTCGCCCCAGTCGTCATTGGCGGCGATCGGCTCGTTATCCGCGTAGAGAATAATTCTGGGGTCCATCAGAACCTCCCCCAAAACCCCGGCGTCGCTCAAGGACGGGCCTCGGGCCCGGATCAGAACCCGGGACGGGGTGTCCACTACAATGAAACCGACGATCAAGGATTCCCTGCCCCGCCCCGCGTACCCCCTGCCGGAGAAATTAAGGATGGCGTTGGGGGCACCCTCGAGCTTGAACATTCCCGCCGAGCCCACCCCCTGGTTGTCGTCCCGCACGAAGGCATTGTAAGGCCCGGGAGCCAGAGTCTCCATCAGGGCGCTCTCGTAGACGTGGCCCGGCGCCAGTCCGGCGGCCTCGATCTCGGCTGCCTCCGGGCCATCCACCCAGTCGTCGTTGGCTGCGATCAGCGTCGGCCCCGCATAGACCAGCAGGCGCGGGTCCTCCGCCACATCGGCGATTCCGGCTTCTTTCAGCGAGGGGCCACCGCTGCGAAGCAGTACGCGCGCGCCCTGCGGCCCCACCACAAAGCCGCCGCTAAGCTGCGCCGGCCCTTCTTCCATAACCAGGCCCCGGACCGAAAAATTCAGCAGTTCCGCCTGGGTCAGCGCCGGCAACAAGCTGCACAACGACAACAGGATGCCGAAAATCAGGGGTGGTCGGGAAATTGGAGAGTTTTGGAAATACAAGGCCTGGTGCTTTCTGGTCCGAAGGGCGACTGGCTGCCACCTTATCACAAGCTCCCGGGCTGAATCCCGATTCGATGGCCGGCGATTGACTTGTTTACACTGCTTGGCCTTAAATGGACCTCGACTCGGCGCCGCTAGACCGCCGATCACGCACTCGATCAACCGATTCACGCCGGCCCGCTGACTCGGGGCATCCGCCTCCGGTCGTGCCGGAACGCGCGTCGAAGCCGACCAGGGTTCACACAACGGAGCCAGAATGGAGCAGACAGCCGCCGCAGCCGCCCAGTCATCGTCCCCGGAGTTGATCCAGGAGCACATCGTCGAGATCGTAAGCGACTCCGGCGAGGGGGCTCAAAAGGCCGGCCAGAGCTTCGGCGCGGTGAGCGCCAAGATGGGCAACGGCGTCTGGACGGTGGAGATCATCCCGGCCGAGATCAAGCCCCCGGCCCGCTCCCCCGCGGGCGCCAGCGGCATTCGCATCCGTCTCGGCTCCTCCCACGTCTCCAACATGGGCGACGAGGCCGACCTGGTCATGGCATTTAATGAGCAGGTGCTCTATTCGCGCATCGCCAACGGCGCCTACAAGGCCGGTACGCGGGTGCTGCTGGACGACAAGTGGCGCAACGACCCGGTGCCCGAGATCGTGGAGCAGTATCACAAGGCGGTAAACGAGTTCCGTAACAACGGCCTGCTGGTGCACGAACTGCCGATCGATGCCGCCTGCCTCAAGATTACCCCCAACCCGCGCCTGGGGAAAAACATGTTCGTGCTCGGCATGCTGTGTCGAATCTACTCGCGTGACCTGGAGCGCGCGCGCCAGGAGATCGCCACCGTATTCCGGCGCAAGGGCGACAAGGTGATCGCGCTCAACCACCAGTTGCTGCAGGCAGGCTATGAATTTGCCGCCGAACAGCTCGACTTCTGCTTCGAGATCCCGCCCCAGGCGACGCTGGGCGAGCAGCAGTACATCGTTACCAACGGCAACCAGGCGGTGGGCCTGGGGGTCATGGCCTCGGGCATGGAAATGGTGGCCATGTACCCGATCACCCCCGCCACTTCCGCCTCCCACTATCTGGCTGACGTGTTCCACACCGTCGGCGGCTTCGTACACCAGGCCGAAGACGAGATCGCCGCAGTCGGCTTTGCCATCGGCAGTTCCTACGCCGGCAAGACCGCCTGCACCATTACCTCCGGCCCCGGCCTGGCGCTGAAGACCGAAATGCTGGCTCTGGCCGTGATGGCCGAAATCCCGTTGGTGGTATGCGTGGTGCAGCGCGGCGGTCCCTCCACCGGCCTGCCCACCAAGGTCGAGCAAGGCGACCTGCTGGCCGCCCTGTTCGGCGAGCCGGGGGATGCCCCCAAGATCGTCGTGGCCCCGGCCACCATCGAGGAATGCCTGCATTTCGTGATCATGGCCCGGCGCCTGGCCGAGGGCTTTCGCGGCCCGGTGCTGGTGCTCACCGACGCCAACCTGGCCACCGGCGTGCAGCCGTATCCGCGCCCCGAGCCGAGCGAGGACTGGCTGACCTGCCCGATCGACCAGTCGGACTGGGATGCCGATATCCCGCCCTACCATTGGGACCAGGAAACCGGCCTCTCGCCGCGCCCCATCCCGGGCATGCAGGGCGGCCAGTACGTGCTCACCGGGCTGGCCCACACCGACGAGAGCAAGGTCGCCTACGACTCCAAATCCAACCAGCTCGGCTGCAATATGCGCAGCCGCAAGCTGGCGGCCCTGGCCAGCACCCTGAAGCCGCCGCCGGTGCACGGGGACCCGAACGGGGAGCTGTTGATCGTCGGCTGGGGCTCCACCCTGGGCGCCATCGAAGAAGCGGTGGACCGGGCCCGCGGCGAGGGCCGCCGGGTATCGTCCCTGCACCTGCGTTTTCTCTCGCCCATGGAGCCCGGACTCAAGGAGATCTTCGCCCGCTTCGACAAGGTAATGACGGTGGAGATCAACTACAGCGACGACCCCGGCGCCCCCCTGATCACCCCCGACACCCGGCGCTACGCTCAGCTCGCTCTGCTGCTGCGGGCCCACACCCTGGTGGACGTGGACTGCTGGTCGGTGGTCTTCGGCCATCCCCTGCAACCGGGCATGATCCACCGCGCCATCGTGGATCACCTCGGTGCCAAGCCCCTTGACGCCACCCAAGGAGAAGCCTGATGTTCGGACTGCAAGCGGACTGGTCCCTCGAGGTCTTCGAGCGCTACTTCACCATCGGCGACTACGCCGGCGGCGAGGCGCGCTGGTGCCCCGGCTGCGGCGACCACGGCATTCTCACTTCGGTGCAGCGGGTGCTGCGCGACGAGCAGATCGCCCCGGAGAAGACGGTGGCGGTGTCCGGCATCGGCTGCTCCAGTCGCATGCCGCATTATCTCGGCACCTTCGGCTTTCACGGCCTGCACGGGCGCGCCCTGCCCCTGGCCTGCGGCATCAAGTCCCGGCGCCCTGAGCTGGACGTCTGGGTGGCGACCGGCGACGGCGACTGTTTCTCCATCGGCACCGCCCACTGGATCCACGCGGTCCGATACAACATGGACATGGTGGTGATGGTGTTCGACAACGCCGTCTACGGCCTGACCAAGGCCCAGACCTCCCCCACCAGCCCCCTGGGGATGCACACCAACACCCATCCCTTTGGCGCCATCCTGGCCCCGCTCAACCCGCTCACCGTGACCCTGGGCATTACCAATGTCTCTTTCGTCGCCCAGGTGCCGGACTGGAACGCACCGCTGCTGTACGACACCCTCAAGCTGGCCCACCGCCACCGCGGCACCGGCTTCGTGCGCATCATCCAGCGCTGCCCGGTGTATGCCAAATCGGTGTCCGAAGAAATCCAGAACGACCCGTCGCGCCTGCTGCTGCTGACCCACGAAAACGGCATTCCGGCCGACAAGGGCGTGCGCCGGCTGTTCCCCAACCGCACCGAGCACGACCCGTCGGACTTGTCTCGGGCCCGCGACCTGGCCGAGGACCAGAGCCGACTGCCGGTGGGGCTGCTCTACCACAACCCCCAGGCGGCCTGCTACGAGGACCTTTCGAGCCGCGGTGCCGATATGACTCCGAGTCAGAAATTGGCCGGGATCAACGCCGCCCTGGACCACTTCGCCGTCTGATTCGCCGCCTTTCCGTCACCCGGACCCGCTGCCCATGACTCCCACGCCAGACGCTGCAAACGCCGCCCCCGACGCCACCCAGCTGCCGGACAACCATCGCGAACGCATGCCGGCTCTGCCCACCGCGGTCAAGGACGCCAAGGCCACCCGCGAACAGCTGTTCGTGCTGCGCCATTTCCATCTCGGCGACCCCAGCGCCGCTGCGCAGCTGGAAGACCCGGGCGACGATCTGCTGCCGGCCCTGCTCGACGAGTTCCGCGACACCTCCCGGCTGCGCTACGAATACCCTCTGTTCCTGACCCCAAGCGACGCCGAGGGCGACCACCAGGAGGCCGCCGAGCTGGCCCGTCCCCTGTCACGCTGGCTGGCCGAGGCCATCGAGGCGATCGAGTCCGAGCACGGCCAAGCGCGCATCCTGCGCGACCACCTGGCCTGGCTGGAACGCTACTTGCGCGTGCACCTGCGCCGCCACGAGGGGCCGATGGAGTCCCACCCCCTGTTGGAGCGGGCCGGCGAGGCCCTGCTGGAGCACCTGGCCAACCTGGGCGAGGACGACCAGGGCCGCCTGGGCGCCGACCTGCAGCGCCTGGTCGCCGCCGCCCCGACCGGCAGCCAGCTGCTGGGCTACGGCAGCTACGCCGCCATCCACCTTGCGATCCTGGCCATTCGAGCGCGCGCCGTAACGCGGCGCTCGGCCTTTCGCAACCGCATCGCCGACAGCATCCGCGGCCTGCGCGAGCTGCTAAGCGTGGAATGGGCCAAGTCCGACCACGCCATCGAGCCCCGTATGCTGCGCGACAGCATCGGCCCCGGCGGCGACCGTTTCGACCCCGGCGCCCTGTCCGGCATCATGGACCACGCCCGCGGTACCCGCGAGATCTCCGAACAACGGCGCACCCGCATCGAGGCGGCCCTGTCGGTGCTCGAGGCCTGGCACCCGGACCCGGAACTGCTGCATTGCGTGCACACCCATCAGCTCGCCAACTGCGCTCTCGATGAGCACGTGGCGGTGGAGGCCGAGCTTCACCAAGACCCCTGCGCCCGGGCGATGGAGATCTTCGACCTCCAGG
>CBDUCL010000153.1:0-7256 GCA_965365625.1 uncultured Chromatiales bacterium
GCACTCGGCCAAGGGGCTGGAGTTCCCTTTGGTGTTCATGGTCGGGGTGGAGGAGGGCCTGTTCCCCCACAGCCTGTCGGCGGACGATCCCCAGCGCCTGGAGGAGGAGCGGCGCCTGTGCTACGTGGGTATGACCCGGGCCATGCGTCAGCTCTGCATCTGCCACGCCGAGAGTCGGCGCCTGCACGGCAGCGAGAATTACCCCATGCCCTCGCGCTTCCTGCGCGAGCTCCCGCCGGAGCTGCTGCAAGAGGTGCGGGCCCGGCCCCAGGTCAGCCGCTCGGTGTATCGCCCGCATGGGGGGCGCTTCAGCGACAGCCAGGAGAGCAGCGGCTTTCACCTCGGCCAGCAGGTGTCGCATCCCAAGTTCGGCGACGGGGTGGTGTTGAATGCGGAGGGCTCGGGCACCAGTGCCCGGGTCCAGGTCAATTTCGAGAGCGTCGGCAGCAAATGGCTGGTGGTGGCCTACGCCAACCTGCAGTCGGCCTGATGCGCGGATTCTAAACTCAAATAGATCCAACCCAACGCAAGGATAGAGCCATGCAACGCCGTGAATTCATTACGAAATTGGGGGCAGGGTCCCTAGCCTTGGGGAGCGCCCTGGCGGTCAGTACCCAGGCCCAAGCCAAGGCCGAGTACAAGTGGAAGATGGTCACCACCTGGCCCAAGAACTTCCCCGGCCTGGGCACCGCCGCCAACCAGCTGGGCGAGCTGATCGGCCAGATGAGCGGCGGCCGCATCCAGGTCAAGGTGTACGGGGCCAAGGAGCTGGTGCCGGCGTTCGAGGTGTTCGACGCGGTCTCTCGGGGCACCGCCGAGATGGGTCACGGCTCGGCCTACTATTGGAAAGGCAAGAGCGAGGCCGCCCAGTTCTTTTCCACCGTACCCTTCGGCCTCAGTGCCCAGGAGATGAACGGCTGGATCTACCACGGCGGCGGCCTGCAGCTGTGGCAGGAGCTGTACGCCCAGTTCGGCCTGGTGCCTGAGCCGGCCGGCAACACCGGGGTCCAGATGGGTGGCTGGTTCAACAAGGAGATCAACAGCCTGACGGACCTGCAGGGGCTCAAGATGCGCATTCCCGGCCTCGGCGGCGAAGTGCTCAGGCGGGCCGGCGGCACCCCGGTCAACCTGCCCGGGGGCGAGCTGTTCACCTCCCTGCAGTCCGGCGCCATCGACGCCACCGAGTGGGTCGGTCCCTACAACGACCTCGCCTTTGGCCTCTACAAGGCGGCCAAGTACTATTATTATCCGGGCTTCCACGAGCCGGGCACCATCCTGGAGGCGATGATCAACAAGCAGGCCCTGGAGTCCCTGCCCGAAGATCTGCAGGCCATCGTCATCAATGCCTGCCGAGTGGTCAACCAGGACCTGCTATCGGAATATACGGCCCGCAACCCGGCGGCCCTGGACAGCCTGGTCAACGAGCACAATGTGGAGCTGCGCCGCTTCCCGGACGAGGTGCTGGCCAAGCTGCGCGAGCTGTCCGAGCAGGTGGTGGCGGAGCTGGCGGCCAAGGACGATTTCAGCAACCGGGTTTACCAGTCCTACAACGGCTTCCTGCAGTCCGCCCGCAAGTGGACCGAGCTGTCGGAGCGTTCCTATCTGAATGCCCGCGACCAGGCCTGAGGCTCGACCGGACCCGGGTCCGGCCCGGGTCCCGGCGCTGCCTTTGGGATTGTATATCCACATTCCCTGGTGCCTGCGCAAGTGTCCCTACTGCGACTTCAATTCCCACCCCCAACGCGGCGGCCTCGACCAGGCCGGCTATGTGGACGCCTTGCTCGCCGACCTGGCCCAGGAGCAGGCCCTGGCTCGCGGCCGGCCGCTGCACAGCATTTTTATTGGCGGCGGCACCCCGAGCCTGTTCTCAGGCGCGGCCATAGGCCGCCTGCTGGCCGGGGTGCGGGCCCTGATCCCCTGGGCGCCCGACATCGAGATCAGCCTGGAGGCCAATCCGGGCGCCGTGGAGGCGGTCCGCTTCGAAGGCTATCGGTCCGCCGGGGTCAATCGGCTTTCGCTGGGGGTGCAGAGCTTCGACCCCGGCTGCCTGCAGCGTCTGGGGCGCATCCATAGCGCCGACGAGGCCCTTGACGCGGTGGCCACTGCCCGGGCCGCCGGTTTCGATAACCTCAATCTCGACTTGATGTTCGGCCTGCCCGGCCAGGATTTGGCAATGGCTCGGCGCGACCTGGAGAGCGCCCTGGCGCTGGCCCCCGAGCACCTCTCCTATTACCAGCTCACCTTGGAGCCGAACACCGCTTTTCACGCCCGGCCCCCCGTTGTTCCGGACGACGACAGCAGCTGGGAGATGCAGCAACAGGGTCAGGCCCTGCTGGCAGCGGCCGGTTTCGGGCAATACGAGGTCTCCGCCTACGCTCGCCCGGGCCGGCGCTGCCGCCACAATCTGAACTACTGGGGCTTCGGCGACTACCTGGGCGTCGGCGCCGGCGCCCACGCCAAACTGAGCCTGGAGGCCGGCGCCGTGGAGCGCCGTTGGAAGCTGCGCGACCCCCGCGCCTACCAGGCCTCGGCGGCCGGCCCGGGGCGCGTATCCGGCCGTCGCCGCTTGACGCGGGCGGATCTGGTGCTGGAATTCATGATGAACGCCCTGCGCCTCAACCAGGGCTTCACCCCTGCCCAGTTCGAGGCCCGTACCGGCCTGGCGCTGGCCGCCGCCGAGCCCGCCCTCACCCGGGCTCGGGACGCCGGCCTGTTGGAGCTCGGCGCCGCAGAGATTCGGCCGAGCGAACTCGGACGGCGCTTTCTAAACGACCTGCTGGACTATTTTCTCGCCGACTGATCGGCTTCGGCCCGCAACGAGAAATCGCGGACTGATCTGCCTCTATTCTGCCGCTGCCAACCCGGCCAGCCCCGCCTCCACCGCTTCGAATACCGCCGCCTCCAGCTCGGCGGCAATGGCCTCGGCCCCGGAGCCCTGGGCGGCATGAGTGGGGCGCAGAAACAGCACCCGGGTCAGGCCCGCTTTGTGGGTGAGGGTCAGATGCAGGGGGCAGAGGGCCAGCATCTCCGGGTCTTGGTTGCTCACCTGGTTGGCGTACCAGGCATTGCAGAACACCATGGCGCGGATGCCTTCGAGCCCGTTGCGATTGAAGTCCTCGCCCCAACGCTCGGCGAAGCGGCCGAGATTCTTGCCGATATCGGCCTCGAAAACGACGAAAAGGCGGTGCGCCTCCAACGCCTGGTAGACCGCCTGATAGGTGGTATCCAGGGGGGCCTGGCGCTGCCACACCTGGGTCCCGGGGGCGGCCAGGGCCGGGAGTTGCAGACACAGCAGGATGAAGCCGACGATGAGCCTAGTAAGCATGCGGGGTTCCTCGTTAGTGGGGTGCGGAAGTGTGGGGCGGAGAGTTTATCCCGAGCTAGCCCAGATACTCCACCCCGTCGCCGCCCGGGCGATAGCGGAACAGGGGGGTGTTCCGGGCCGGGTGGGTAAGCACCACCGCTTGGTTCAGGCGCCGGCCCAGCATGCTCATAATGCGGAACAGGACTTGAGCCCGGGCCAGCGAGTCCACCGCCGACGGGTCGAACTCCAGGTCCAGTCGCTCCAATTCGTCGAGGCGGCAGATCAGCTGCAAGCCGGCCAGGTCCAGGCTCAGCAGGTAGCGGTGGGTCGAGGCGAAGGGTGCCACGTCGAGGCGCTCGGGTAGGGGTTGGGGCTCGCCGTCGCGGTGCAGGTGCAGCACGGCGTCGGAGCCGCGCAGCACCCGATAACACCGATTCCAACCGCTCAAGGTCAGGCCCTCGGCCCGAATGTGGCGGGAGAAGCCGTCGTTGGCGAACGCCGTCTTGCAGCTTTGCCAGTCCATACCCGAAGTACAGCCCGCGGGCGGCGAGCTGTAAAGGGGGAAGCCGATCAGTGCAGGCGGGTCGGGGCCTGCTCCAGCTCGTCCAGCAGGCCCTGCATGCGGGCCACCTCACGGGCGTCGTCGGTGGCCGCCAGGTAACGGCGCAGGTCCACGGCGGCCGCCGAACTGTAGCCCAGGTCCCGGTAGGCCAGGGCGCGGTCGCCGATCTCCTCGATCAGATCCGGCTCCAGGCCGAGGATGGCCTCGATCGCCACCAGGCTGTTCAGGGCGTCGCCTTGCTCCTGGTAGCGGGCCTTGAGGTTGCGCAGCATGCGCACCAGGATTTCGCGGGTCGCGGCCGGGCGCAGCAGACCGGGTTGTGCCTCGACGCTGGGAGCGCCCTCTCCGTAGAGCCCCTTGAGGCGGGCGTTGAGGTCCTCCACCGACAACCAGCGACCGCCGGCGAAGGGATCGAGTACCCGAGCCCCCTTTTCGTCGTAGACCAACACCAGGAAGTGGGAGGGAAAACCGATGCCTGCTGCCTGCAGCCCCAGGCGTCGGGCCAGGGCGACATAGAGTACCGATAGGGTGATCGGCAGGCCCCGCCGGCGTTCGAGCACCTGGTCGAGAAAGCTGTTGCGGGCGGCATCGTAGTCGTCCCGGTCGCCGCTGAAGCCCAGTTCGTCGAATAGGTAGGCGCCGAGGAGGCGGACCTTTTCCGAGTCCGGAGCGGCGCTGGGAACACGCTCCCGAATCGCCGCCGCGTGGCGGTCCAAGGCCTGCAACCAGCGTCGGGGCTCGAGGCCGGGCTGAAACAGGCGGGAGATCTCCAGGGCCGCCGCGGCCAGGTCTCCATCGCTGCGCTCGTCGGCCAGCGCTTGAAGTCGGGAGAATGGGTTGCTCATAAGCTTCCAGCTTACCGGGGCCCGAAGGGGATGGAAAGCGCCCCGTCCGGGGCGAACCCGCCGGCGGATCTTGAATCCCCGTTGCCACCGCGCCCAACCGCTGGCGATGCGGTCGAAGGCTGGCCGGCGGGCCTGATTCCAAATGCCGGCTACTGTTGTATTATTCCCGGCATGAGTAAGCAGAAACAACCGGTCACCCGGGCGGTGCGAGCGCTGCGCGACGCCGGCATAGCCTTCGACGGCCATCCTTATACCTACGTCAACGGCGGCGGTACCCGTCAGTTCGCCCAGGACACCGGCGTCGACGAACATCTGGTGATCAAGACGTTGATTATGGAAGACGAAATGGCCAGCCCCATGATTGTGCTGATGCACGGTGATCGTGAGGTCTCCACCAAGGCGTTGGCCCGACACCTCGGGGTGCGCCAGGTCCGGCCCTGTGCGCCGCAAGTGGCGGACCGCCACTCCGGCTACCAGGTGGGCGGTACCGCGCCCCTGGGTACCCGGCGTCCGATGCCGGTTTATTGTGAGGCCGGGATTGCCGAGCTGCCGCGCATCTACGTCAACGGCGGCCACCGCGGCTATATCGTCTCCTTGGCGACGGCGGATCTGCTGCGGCTGCTGCAACCGCAGCTGGTGGCGATGGTCCAATGAGCGGGCCGCAGGATGCTTCCGGGTCGGCGCTGGTGCTGCGGGCCCTGGCCTTTGCCGCTCACAAGCACCGCGATCAGCGGCGCAAGGACGCTGGGCGTTCGCCCTATATCAACCACCCCATCGCCCTGGCCGACCTTTTGGCCAACGAGGCCGGAATCGCCGACGTGGAGGTACTTTGCGGGGCCCTGCTGCACGACACGGTGGAGGATACCGAGACGACTCCCGAGGAGCTGGAGCAGCATTTCGGCCCGAGCATTGCCACCATCGTCATGGATGTGACCGACGACAAGCGCTTGCCCAAGGCCGAACGTAAGCGGTTGCAGGTCGAGCATGCGCCCCATGTCAATGGCAAGGCGAAACTGGTTAAGCTGGCGGACAAGATTTGCAACTTGCGAGATATCGTCGACGCCCCGCCCAGGGGTTGGCCTCTGGAGCGCCGGCAGGCCTATTTCGATTGGGCCAAGAGCCTGGTGGACCGCATCCGCGGCACCCATTCCGGGTTGGAGGCCTTGTTCGACCAGGCATACTCCCGACGGCCCGGGCGCTGACGCTGGTCCGGTTTGGTGCATCGTCTCGCACCCTTCCGGTGCGCGGAGGCCATTGCAGGGCGCCGAGCCAAGGCTGGGTCCGGGCGAAACCGGGTTTTCCCTAACCTAGGGGAACTTGGCCCGATTTCTGCTATCCAACACTAGTATGAGTGCAGGGTCGGCGTGGCTCTCCTTCTCCTTCCCCGTGCTCTACTGTGCAGAACTCTCGCTTTCGGTTTGCGCCGTCGAGATCTTCGAAGCCCCGTTCCGAACGGGGCTTTTTTTTGGCTATGTCTGCATTAACTGTTGCGCTCTTCCGACGGCCTCGAAAAGGCATTTTTCTGGGGTGATGGCTCTGCGGTATCGCTCTAGCATTCGCCGCCATCCGAGGTAGTTGGCCAGGTATTTGGTGGCAACGCCGTGGAATCGCAACATCCACAGCTTCAGGCGGCTGTCGTAGGCGTTGACGTTTTGGATATGGAACGGGCCACGGGCGCGTGGGCCCTTTGCAGCAATCGGCTGGTGCTCGATATGCTCAGCCTTCGCGAAGGATTTGTAGACCGCTGCCCCGTCGCTACACAACACCGCATCGGCATCGACCAGCGGCTTGAGCGTCTGGCGGACGTGGTTTGCGTCGAATTTGCGCAGGATGAAATCAGCGGTGGCGCCACTGCGATCGCGTACCACCAGGACGGGGACTTGGTCGGGGCCGGTGCCTCGGGTTCGGCTCACACCGGCGCGCTGGCGCGCAGGCCGAGGGAGTTTACGCTGACCCTTGAACGACTCCAGAAAGTAGGTCTCATCGGCCTCCACAATACCGGTTTCATGGTGTGCGCGATGGGCTGAGGCGGCTTTTAGGAACCGGTGACGCCAAACAAAGGCGGTGTTTTTGTCGATTCCGCACTCCGCAGCGGCGCGCCGAACCGTCAGCCCCTCGATCAAGGCTTGGGCATAGCGCAGCCAGCGATCACGCATGCGAAGGTGCGCAAGCGCGGTGCCCGTCAATGGATTGCTGGTACGCCCGCAGCTGCGACAGCGATATCGCGGGAGGCCATGGCTGGAGCCCCAAGGGCGAAGATCAGTCGCCTGGCAGTGAGGGCAACGGTGCGGCTGCTCGGCGCTGAGCAGCGCCTCGACGGTCGAGGCCTCGTGGCTTTGAAGGTGATTGCACAGACGTTCAAATTGGCTTGGGGACAGACTACTCAATTGTTCGAGGAGCTTCGAAAAGGCTACTTCTTTCATCACGTTATCTCCTGCGTGGAGATCCTGATATAAGAATAGCTTCTTTCCAACAGCTAACTCAGACATAGCCTTTTTAAAGTAAGCCCTGGCCGAGGAAAGCCGCATACGGAGGAAAATCCGGA
>CBDUCL010000154.1:0-7142 GCA_965365625.1 uncultured Chromatiales bacterium
CGACGAGGCGCGCACGCCGCTGATCATCTCCGGCCCCACCGACGACAACTCCGAGCTGTATACCCAGATCGACGCGATCATCCCGCGCCTTGAGCGCCAACAACCGATCCCAAACCCGCCGGAGGGCGAGGAGCCATTCGGGCCGGGCGATTACTCGGTGGACGAAAAGTCGCGCCAGGTCTTCCTGAGCGAGGACGGACACCAGCATGTGGAGGAGATGCTGACCGAGATGGGCCTGCTGTCGCCGGACTCCAGTCTCTACGATAGCGCCAACATTATGCTCATGCATCACGTCAACGCGGCGCTGCGCGCCCATGCCCTGTTCCAGCGCAATGTCGACTATATCGTGCGCGATCAGCAGATCGTCATCGTCGACGAGTTCACCGGCCGCACCATGCCGGGGCGGCGCTGGTCCGAGGGCCTGCACCAAGCGGTGGAGGCCAAGGAGCGGGTGCCGATCCAGAACGAGAACCAGACCCTGGCGTCGATTACCTTCCAGAACTACTTCCGGCTGTACGAGAAGCTCTCGGGCATGACCGGAACCGCCGACACCGAGGCCTTCGAGTTCCAGCAGATTTATGGCCTGGAGGTAATCGTAATCCCCACCCACCGGCCGATGATACGCGACGACATGGGGGACCTGGTCTACCTCACCGCCAAGGAGAAGTACGAGGCGATTGTCGACGATATCAAGGACTGCGTGAAGCGCGGCCAGCCGCTCCTGGTCGGCACCGCCTCCATCGAGACTTCGGAATTGGTCTCAGGTCTGCTCGACCAGGCCAAGATCCCGCATGAGGTGCTCAATGCCAAGCAGCACGAGCGCGAGGCCCTGATCATCGCCCAGGCCGGGCGCCCGGGAGCGATTACCATCGCCACCAACATGGCGGGGCGCGGTACCGATATCGTGTTAGGTGGCAACCCGGAGGTGCAGGCCGAGGCGATGGGAGAAGAAGCGGATCCGGCGGCGTTGGAACAACTGAAAACCGGCTGGCAAGCGTTGCACCAGCGGGTGATTGACGCTGGCGGCTTGCATGTGATCGGCTCCGAGCGCCATGAATCCCGGCGTATCGACAACCAACTGCGCGGCCGTTCCGGGCGACAGGGCGACCCGGGCTCGACCCGCTTCTATTTGTCCCTCGAAGACAGCCTGATGCGTATCTTCGCCTCCGAACGGGTAGGCAATCTGATGCAAAAGCTCGGCATGCAGGAGGGCGAAGCGATCGAGCATCCCTGGGTCAACAAGGCGATCGAGAACGCCCAGCGCAAGGTCGAGGGGCGCAACTTCGACATCCGCAAGCAGTTGCTGGAATACGACGACGTGGCCAACGACCAGCGCCGGGTGGTGTATTCCCAGCGCAATGAGCTGATGGACGTCGAGGACATCCACGAGACCATCGAGGCCATGCGCCGCGACGTGGTCGAGCAGGTGATCAGCCTCTACATCGTGCCCCAGAGTTTGGAGGAGCAGTGGGACGTGCCGGGCCTGGAGCAGGCGCTGGAGAAGGAGTTCGGCGGCCACTGGCCGATCGCCAAGTGGCTGGAGCAGGACCACGGCCTGCACGAGGAGACCCTGCGCGAGCGGGTGCTGAAGACCCTCGAAGAGGATTACGCGCGCAAGGAGGCCAGCGTCGGCGCAGAGGTGATGCGTCACTTCGAAAAGGCGGTGATGCTGCAGACTCTGGACGGCAACTGGAAGGAGCACCTAGCGGCTATGGATTACCTGCGACAGGGGATCCACCTGCGCGGTTATGCCCAGAAGAATCCGAAGCAGGAGTATAAGCGGGAGGCGTTCGAGATGTTCTCCGGCATGCTCGACAGCCTCAAGCAAGAGGTGGTGGGCCTGGTCTCGCGGGTGCAGATCCGCGCCGAAGAGGATGTGGCCGAGGTCGAACGCCAGCGCCAACAGGCCGCTGCGGCGGCCGGCGAATTCCAGTTCAAGCATGAGGAGTTTGGTGGTATCAGCGGCGGCGAGGCAGCGCAAGCTCCGGAAGCCGGAGCCGAGACGGAGGCGCCCAAACCCTTCGTACGGCCCGACCGCAAGGTGGGCCGAAACGAGCCCTGTCCTTGTGGTTCGGGCAAGAAGTTCAAGCATTGCCATGGGCGCATCCAGTAAGGCGCAGGTTCGGGGCGTGAGTGCGACCAGTCTGTGGTATCCAGTGGCCGGTGTGCGTCTGGGAGTCGCGGCGGCCGGTATCCGGTATTCGGGCCGGGCCGACCTTTTGGTCATCGAGTTAGCCGAGGGCGGCAGCTGCGCCGCAGTTTTTACCCGCAATGCGTTTTGCGCCGCGCCGGTGCTGGTGGCCCGGGAACACCTGAGCCAGCGCGCCCCGCGCTATCTGCTGGTCAACTCCGGAAATGCCAATGCCGGCACCGGCGAGGCGGGGCTGGAGGCGGCCCGGAGCTGTTGCAGCGGGCTGGCGGCGCGGGGCGGTTGCGAACCCAATCAGGTGTTGCCTTTTTCCACCGGGGTGATCGGCGAGAATCTGCCGGTCGAGCGGCTGTTGGCGGGCCTGCAGCCGGCCTTGGATGGGCTGGACGAGGACGGCTGGCCGCAGGCCGCCGAGGCAATTATGACCACCGACACCCGCCCCAAGCTGGTGTCGCGTCGGGTCCAGGTAGGCGGCCGGCCGGTGACGGTGACCGGCATCGCCAAGGGGGCCGGCATGATCCGTCCCGACATGGCGACCATGCTGGCATACCTGGCTACCGATGCCGGCCTGGAGCCGGCGCTGCTGCGGACCTGCCTGGAGCGGGCGGTGGCGCCCTCGTTCAATTCCATCAGCGTCGACGGCGACACCTCCACCAACGACGCCTGTGTGCTTGTTGCCAGCGGCCGCGGGGCGCGCATCGAAGATTCTGAAGGCGCAGACTACCAGGGGTTCTGCGCTGCGGTAGAGGCGGTCTGCATGGAACTGGCCCGGGCCATCGTTGCTGACGGCGAAGGTGCCACCAAGCTGGTGGAGATCGCGGTGGAAGGGGCTGCGAGTGGGGCCGAGGCGCGCCAAGTGGCGTACACCATCGCCCATTCGCCCCTGGTCAAGACCGCCTTGTTCGCGTCCGATCCAAACTGGGGTCGGATCCTCGCGGCGGTGGGCCGGGCCGGTGTGGGGGGGCTGGATATCGCCCGGGTCGAGATTTGGCTTGATCGGGTCTGCATCGTGCGCAACGGCGGGCGCGACCCGGACTACACAGAGGCCGCTGGCCAGGCGGTGATGGAGCTGCCGGAGCTGCGCATCGGCGTGCGCCTGGGGCGCGGCGAGGCCGAGGCTCGGGTGCTTACCTGCGACCTGTCTTACGACTACGTCAGGATCAATGCCGAGTACCGGACCTGAGCTCCTAAGCGCGGCAAACAGGCCGCCGGTCCAGGTAGCTGTCGGGGTGCTGGCGGACGCGGCCGGCCGCGTCTTGCTTAGTCGGCGAGCTGCGGATAGCCATCAGGGCGGGCTTTGGGAGTTCCCCGGCGGAAAGCGGGAGCCCGGGGAGAGCCTGCAGCAGGCCTTGGCGCGGGAGTTGGATGAGGAACTGGGGGTGCGGGTCGAACGCTCGCGCCCGTTGATCCGCGTCCTGCATCACTATCCGGGTCGCAGTGTCTTGTTGGACGTGCATCGGGTCTCGGCCTGGTCCGGACGGCCGCAGGGGCGCGAAGGCCAGCCGCTGCGCTGGGTCGACCCCGAGGCTATGAGTGAATTCGAATTTCCCGCCGCTGACAGGCCCATCATTTCCGCACTGCGCCTGCCTGAGCATTATCTCATTACCGGCCCCGATCCGAGTCAGGCCGTTGCCTTTTTGCAGCGCCTGGAACGGGCCCTGGAGCGTGGCGTCCGGCTGGTGCAGCTGCGGGCCCCGGGGCTGAAAGCGGCGAGTTACCGGGCCTTGGGACGGGATGCCTTGGCGTGCTGCCGATCCTTCGGTGCGCGCCTGCTGCTGAATGCGGAACCGGAGCTGGCGTTGGCCTTAGGGGCAGACGGTGCCCATCTGAACAGCCGCCGCCTGGCCTTGGCCCAGGCCCGTCTGCTGCCGTCGGAGCTTTGGATTGCGGCCTCCTGCCACACACCCGAACAGCTGGCGCGGGCCGAGGCCCTGGGCCTGGATTTCGTTGTCTTGTCGCCGGTAAGGGCTACCCCCAGCCACCCTGGCGCTCAACCCCTGGGTTGGGAACGCTTTCGGACGCTGGTCGAACCGGCGGCCCTGCCGGTTTTTGCCCTCGGGGGTATGCGGCACTCGGACCTGGCATTGGCCCAGCAATCCGGGGCGCAGGGTATCGCCGCCATCGGCGCCTTGTGGGGCGAGTGAGAGCGGCCTAATGGGGGTCTGGATCGGGTTTTGGGAAGGCGCCAGGCTCTCCCTCCGGCCCCGCGATCCGGTGTTCTTCGCCGAACCAGGCTCCGAGGTCGATCAGCCGGCATCGCTTGCTGCAAAACGGTCGCCAAGGCGAGGCAGCGGACCAGGGTACTGGGTTGCCGCAGTTCGGACAGGCAACGCTTGGTGGTTTTTCAGAGGTGCTCATATCACGCAACAAGCCAAGCTAAAGGGCACTTCCTGCTGCACCTGGGTCGGACGTTGACCCTCGGCTACCTGCAAAAAGCGAATGCTGAAGCGGTGTCTGCCGCCACTGATTTCAGCGAACATGTGCAGAGTTTCGGCGATGCCGACTCGGATCAACTGGGTCGGGCGCTGGGCATCGAGGGTCTGCTGAAAGAAGCCCTGGGGGGCCGTCTCCTGCAGCGATCGGCTGCTGCTACGGGTTAGCGACAGCAGCAGAGCCAGGGCGTCTCGTACTGGCACCAATTCCCGCCACCAGTTCTCCAACTGCGCATGGCGCTCCGCCACGGGTTGTCGCAGCCAGTAATGGAACTGGGGCAGATCGAAAGCGCAACTGCCGCCGGGGATACTGCTGCGCTGCATGATGGATTTCAGGAACTCGTTGTCGCGCAGGCGCTGGCCTACCTGGCCGTCCAACCGGTAGATCTGGCTGGTGGCCTGCTCCAGTTCGTCCAGCACCTGTCCGAGGGCCTGCATGTCCACGCCCTGTTGGCGTCAAATGCGCCCCAAGTTGCCGAGGTGGCGTTCTAGCTCTTTCAGGATTTCGGTCTTGATATCGGCGCGAGTGAAGATGCTGTTGATCTTAATGAGCCCGCCGATCGCCGCTCGGCTGCCCCATTCCTCCGGTTGCGGCAGAAAATAGGCGGTTTCGCTAAACAGGTGCTCCAAGCGCAGGAAGGTCCTTATCCTTTCATTTAGCGGATGCTCATAGACGATCAGCTCGGACACGGAGAAATTGCCTGTCGTTGTTGCCGGCCCTGGCCGCGGCTGGCGGATTAGCGTTCAATAACGGAATTTGGAGCGAACTCGGGGCCGGCGCGGCGAGCGTGACGGCGGACTTCAATGGGAGATGATGGTTTTCACGTTTTTGAGCCCTGCGCTCTGGCCAATTCCAAATACATTCTATGGAAGCGGTCGGTCTCTGCCAACAGCTGGTCGATGTCGCCGCTGTTGTCGATCCGGTCGTCGGCCGCCGCCAAGCGGGTCGCCCGGTCGGCCTGGGCCGCGAGCATGGCGTTGGCCTCGGCCGCATTAATGCCGTCCCGCCGCATTAGGCGTTCGATCTGCAGTGCCGGCGGCGCGTCAATGACCAGCACGCGGTCGCAAAACCCAATATAGCCGGTTTCAACCAGCAGGGGTACCATCAGTATCAGGTAAGGCCCCGGGCTGCGTTGCGCGAGTTCTTCCATTCTCTGGTAGACCAGGGGGTGGAGTATAGCTTCCAGCCTGCGCCGGCAATTTGGGTCCGTGAATACCAGCTGGCGCAAGCGGCGGCGGTCGATGTTGCCGTCGGCGGCCAGGATTGAGGGCCCGAACTCGGACAATATTTCCCGGTGGGCGGGCTGCCCGGGTTCCGCCAGTTCCCGGGCGATCAGGTCGGCGTCGATGACCTCGATTCCTTGCTCGGCAAAGCGCGCCGCCACCAAGCTCTTGCCGCTGGCAATACCGCCGGTCAGTCCGATCCTCAGCATGGGGCCCGCCGATGCAGATAACTAAGGAGATTCTGAAATAAGCGGTCCCTGGCTTATTTCAGCATGGCTTTCAAAAACGCGGTTTCCGGAAGCCTTCCTTTTTAGGCGGTTGGACGCCTGAAAATGGCGGGGCATCCTGCCCCGCACGGGAAGCGCGATTAAGTCAGCATTTCCCTTGTGAGTGACAAATCCTAAGTCGTTGATTTTTCGGGCCAAGATGGGGGCGCAACCGGCCTGAGGGGCTAATAGATTCCGGCCAGCCGGAAATAGGCCTGGTTGATTTGTTCTCCCCACATTAGGCTCAACCAGCCCGCGGCGGCCAGATAGGGCCCGAAGGGGATCGGGTGGCTACGGTCGCGCCCCTGCAGGGTGATCAGCAAGATGCCCACCATTGCCCCCACCAGGGAGGATAGGATGACGATCTGCAGCAGGTACTGCCACCCGAGCCAGGCCCCGAAAACAGCTAGTAGTTTGAAGTCACCGTAACCCATTCCTTCCTTGCCGGTGAGCAGCCGAAACAGATGGAATAGGCTCCACAACGAAAGATAGCCGAGGCTGGCTCCCACGATGGCACTGACCGCATCGGTATAGAGGCCGCTGGTGTTTACCAACAGGCCCAGCCAGAGCAAGGGCAGGGTAATCGCATCCGGCAGCAGTTTCTCGTCGTAATCGATCAGACTCATCGCGATCAGGGCCCAGCTCATGAGCAAGGCGCCGCCCGCTTGCCAGGTGAACCCCAGACGCCAGACCACGATCACCGAGATCAGGGCAGTGAACACTTCCACCAAGGGGTAACGTGGGGATATACGGCCCTGGCACTGGGAGCATTTTCCCCGCAGCATTAGGTAGCTGATCAGGGGAATGTTTTCCCAGGCCGCAAGCTGGTGGTTGCAATGGGGGCAGTGCGATCCCGGGGTGACCAGACCGAGCTTCTCCGAGCTGGATTCCGAACTCGGTAGTTCAAGCATCTCGCGGCACTGGGCGCGCCACTGGGCATGGAGTACCCGGGGCAGCCGATAGGCCACCACATTGAGGAAGCTGCCGACCACGAGGCCGAACAGGGCGGCCGTCAGCCATAGCAGCGGGGGGGTTTGTGCGAGCAAACGGAAGATATCCATAGGGAGCGGT
>CBDUCL010000155.1:0-7066 GCA_965365625.1 uncultured Chromatiales bacterium
TTTGCTTTTCGTCGGCGTAATACGGTCGCTCGTGGGTCAGTCCCTGCTCATCGGCAAGTTCGCGCTCCCGGGTCGAAATCAGGCCGAGGCATTGGCGGATGTCTTGGATGGTGCTGTCGGACAGGGTGTGCCGGGTGCCGGGTGCCGGGGTGGTGTCCTTGATGATGGAGGCCAGCACCTTGCGCATGACGACCAGGATCTGCTGCTCTTTGCTCTGGGAACTCATGATCTCTCCGAATGGTGGGTCTTGGACTGGGCTCGAAGCGCCTAGGCTCTCCGAGCGCCGGGGCCAATGACTTGGGAAACTTTACGGGACCGGCTTTCGGTCGCGTGCGCACAAGCTTTGAATGTTGGGGGACGACGGCCCGGTTATCAAGCACCGACTGTCTCCGCCGCTCAGCGGCAGCGTTCGGCTCAGGCCCGGGAATCCGCCAGCAGCCGCTCCAAGGCCGCTTCGTCGAGCACCGCCACCTCCAGCTTTTCCGCCTTCGCGAGCTTGGAACCGGGGTCTGCCCCGGCCACCAGGTAGTCGGTCTTTTTCGACACGCTGCTGGTGACCTTGGCCCCGAGGGCCTCGAGTTCCTCTTTTACCACGCCCCGGGGGCGGCTCAGGCTGCCGGTGAGGACGAAGGTACGTCCCGCCAGGGGCTGGGCGGCGGCGCTGGCCGGGGTCTCGGCGGGCCACTGGATGCCCGCTTTGATCAGTTCCTCGATCACCTCGCGATTGTGCGGCTGGCGAAAGAAGCTGGCGACGTGTGCGGCCACCACCGGGCCGACATCGGGCACCGCCTGCAGGGTCTCCTCATCCGCCGCCTGCAGCCCCTCTAGGCCGCCGAAGTGGCGGGCCAGGGCCTGAGCGGTGGCCTCCCCCACTTCGCGGATGCCGAGCGCGAACAGAAACCGGCCCAGGCTGGTCTGCTTGCTGTGCTCCAGGGCCTGCACCAGATTGGCGGCGGACTTCTCTCCCATGCGTTCCAACCCGGCCAGGGTCTCCGCCTGCAGCCGGTAGAGATCGGCCGGAGAGTGAACCAGGTCGCGCTCCACCAGTTGGTCCACCAGCTTGTCGCCGAGACCCTCGATATCCATGGCCCGGCGGCTGGCGAAGTGGCGGATCGCCTGCTTGCGCTGGGCCGGGCAGAACAGGCCGCCGCTGCAGCGCGACGCCGCCTCACCCTCCGCCCGCAGCACTTCGGAGCCGCACTCTGGGCACTGCGCCGGCATGACGAACTCGCGGGCGTCCGGCGGGCGTCGGGCCGCCACCACGCCCACCACCTGGGGGATGACGTCGCCGGCCCGACGCACGATCACGGTGTCGCCGATGCGGACGTCCTTGCGCCTAATCTCGTCCTCGTTGTGCAGGGTGGCGTTGGTGACGGTCACCCCGGCCACCTGCACCGGTTCCAGCCGCGCCACCGGCGTCAGGGCCCCTGTGCGGCCGACCTGGACGTCGATGTCGAGGATACGGGTCAGCTCTTCCTGAGGCGGGAACTTGTGGGCCACCGCCCAGCGCGGAGCGCGGGAGACGAAGCCCATGTGCCGCTGCTGGTCCAGGCGATCGACCTTATACACCACGCCGTCGATGTCGTAGTCCAGGGCATCGCGGCGGGCGGCGATTTCCCGGTAGTAGGCGAGGCAGCCGGCGGCGCCCTGCACTACCCGCAGCTCGGGCGAGACCCGCAAGCCCCAGTCGGCAAAGCGGGCCATGACCTCGCTGTGGCGCCCCGGCAGTTCGCCGCCATCGACCTCGCCGAAGCCATAGCAGAACATGGCCAGGGGGCGGCTGGCGGTGATCCTCGGGTCGAGCTGGCGCAGGGAACCGGCGGCGGCATTGCGGGGATTGGCGAAGGTCTTGTCGCCGGCCTCCCGGGCGCGCCGGTTGAGTTCCTCGAAGCCGGCCCGCGGCATATAAATCTCGCCGCGCACCTCCAACCGCTCCGGGTAGCCGCTGCCACTGAGGCGCAGGGGCACCGAGCGGATGGTGCGCACCCCCAGGGTAACGTCCTCACCGCGCCGCCCGTCGCCGCGGGTGGCCGCCCGCTCCAGTCGGCCTTGCTCATAGAGCAGGCTGATGGCCAGCCCGTCCAGCTTCGGCTCGGCCGCATAGGTCACCTGCTCCAGTTCCAGGCGCTCCCGCGCCCGCCGGTCGAAGTCTTCCAGCTCCCGGTCGTCGAAGGCGTTGTCCAGGGACAGCATGGGCACCCGGTGTTCGACCTCGGCGAAGGCCTCCAGGGGCCCGGCGCCTACCCGCTGGGTGGGGGAATCCGGGGTGATCAGCTCCGGGTGAGCGGCCTCCAGCTCCTGCAGCCGGCGCAACAGGCGGTCGTATTCGGCATCCGGGATCTGCGGGTCGTCGAGGACGTAGTACTGGTGGTTGTGGTAGTCGATCTCTGCCCGCAGGCGCTCGACCTCGGCCTGGGGCCCGGGGTCGCGGCTCATTTCTTCTTCTGCAGCAGCTGGAGCTGGCGCCGATGCTCGAGGATCTCTTCGCGCAGATGTTCGACCGTCTGCTTGGTGAGGTGGCTGTGCGTCTCGTCCTGCAGCTCGCCGCCCAGGATCGACGCCAGGCGCTCGGCGGTGAACAGAATGTCGGCGAACACCGCCAGCCCATCCATCGGCCCCGGCAGGCGGGCAAACAGGGTCAGCCCGGGGGTGGAAAATTCGCCCATGTCTTCGAGCGGAAAGATGCCCGGCTCCACCATGCTGGCCATGCTGAAGACCACCGGAGCCTCCCCGGCCTGCTTGCCCGGCGGGTAGCGGTGGAAGATGTCCATATCGCCCGCTTCCAGGCCGGTGTCGTAGGCGGCACGCAGGATGTCGTTGCCCTCGAACTGGTCCCCTTTGGCCACCAGGTTGATTTGCAGGATCTTGACCGGCAGACCCGGGTCCGGGGGCTGGTAGGCGGGGGCGGGCCTGCGGCGCTTGCGTTCGCCGCCTGCGGCCGGGTTGCCGCTGAAGCCGAATAGATCGTCCTGCTGCGGTGCACCGCCGGCGACCGCCGGCTGGGCGTCGGTCTGCTCGCCCTCGTGCAGCAGCTGATCCAGAGACAGCAGTTCCTGGTCGATGTCGAGGGTGTCGTCGTCGCCTCCCAGGTGGTCGCGCAAGCGCTCACGCTCGGCGCGCCTCTTACCACGCTGGTGGCGGTCCCACAGGAAGATACCCAGCACCAGGGCCAGGCCGGCGATGAGCAGAATCAGGCGCAGGATATCGGCTTCCATCTCTCGTTCACATCGCCGCCAATTGGGCGGCCTCGTCTACATCTACGGATACCAGCCGGGATACGCCGGGCTCGTGCATGGTGACGCCGGTGAGCTGATGGGCGATTTCCATTGTCAGCTTGTTGTGGGTGATGAAGATGAACTGCACCCGCTCGGCCATGGATTTTACCAGCTCGCAGAAACGGCTCACATTGGCGTCGTCGAGGGGCGCGTCGACCTCGTCCAGCATGCAGAAGGGCGCCGGATTGAGTTCGAAAATGGAAAACACCAGGGCCACTGCGGTCAACGCCTTCTCGCCACCGGAGAGCAGGTGAATGGTGCTGTTGCGCTTGCCCGGCGGGCGCGCCATGACGGTGACCCCGGTATCTAGCAGGTCCTCGCCGGTCATCTCCAGGTAGGCGTGGCCGCCGCCGAACAGACGCGGGAACATGGCCTGCAGGCCGTCGTTGACCTTGTCGAACACCTCCTTGAAGCGGGCACGCGTCTCGCGGTCGATCTTGCGGATGGCGTTTTCCAGCGTCTCCAGGGACTCGCTGACATCCGCATGTTGAGCGTCCAGGTACTCCAAACGCTGGGATTGCTCCTTAAACTCGTCGATGATCGGCCCCAGGCGCTGGATGCGCGCTTGCAGCCGCTCCAGCTCGTTCTCCCACTCGGCCTCGGCGGCCTCCGCCGGCATCTCCGCCAGCAGTTGTTCGCGCTGCAGCCCGGTCTCGCGCAGCCGTTCCTCCAGGGTCTTGGCCCGGATCAGCATCTCCTGGCGCTTGAGCCGCGCCTGTTCCAGGCGCCCGCGTACCACCTCCACCGCCTGTTCGGCCTGGTGCCTGCGCTGCTCGTTTTCGCGCAGGCGGCCGTCGATCACCTCCAGCAGCTTGCGTGCCTCCGCCAGTTCGGCTTCCACCTGAATGCGCCGCTGCAGCAGTTCCTCCAGGGCCTCGCGTTGTTCTTCCAGGGGCTCGGCCCCCTCTTCGATCTGCTCCCGCAGCAGTTCGCGCCGCCCCGCCAGCTGTTCCAATTGACCCTGCACCCGCTCCAGGCTCTGGCTCAGCGACGCCTCGGCGCTGCGCATGGACTCGACTCGCAGGGCGATCTCGTGGGCCAGATTGCGCCGCTCGCCGGCCGCCTCGCCGAGCCTCGCCACCTCCTCGCGCAGGCCGTCGCGGCGATGCACCAGGGACTCGCGCTGGCTGGCGTAGGTCTCCATCCGCTCCAGCGCCGAGTGCAGGCGCTCGCGGGCCAGCGCCATCTCCTCGCGGTCGTCTTCCATGCGCGCCCTGAGCTCTTCGGCCTCCTGGCGCAGGTGCTCGCGCCGCTGCTGAATGTGCTCGGCCCGGGTGCGTTTGCCGCTGAGGCTGGCGCGCAGGTCCGCCAGCTGGCGATTGCTGTCGTTGAGGCGACGCTGCTGCTCCTCGCGCGCCTGCTCCTGGCCGCGCTGGGCCTCGCGGCCCGCCTGCTGCCGCTCCACCAGCGCCTCGACCCGGGCGCTGCGCTCCTCGATCCGTGCCGCGAGCTGCTCCAGTTCCTGCTCCCGCGCCAGCACCCCGGCAGCGGCATCGCCCTCGCCGGGCAGGCGCAGCCAGTTGCTGCCGATCCAGATGCCTTCCGGGGTGATCAAGGATTGCCCCGCTGCCAGGGCAGCGCGGTCGGCCAGGGCCGCAGCCAAATCCTCGGCCACCCGCACCCCGTGCAGCAGCGCGGCGGCCCCGTTCGGCGCTTCCACTTGGGCCGCCAGGCTGTCGGGCTCGACGGAGATCCGGGCATCCCCCTCTTCGAACAGTGCCAGGGCCGCACTTTCCAGACCTTCGAGCTGGCCGCCCAGCTGATCCACTCCGGTCACGCACACCGCTTGCAACTGGTGGCCCAGGACCACCTCCACCGCCCGTTGCCAGCGGGGCGTCACCCGCAGCCGCTGGGCCAGGCGCTGGGCCTGGCGCAGGTGGCGCTGCTCCAGCCAGGCCTCGGCGGCGGCATCCTGGTTTTCGCCCAGGGCCGCCTGTTGCAGGGCCTCCAGGGACGCCTGGCGGCCCCGGTCCGCCTGCAGCCCGGCACGCTGTTCATCGATCTCGCCCCCCAGGGCGCGGTTGGCTTCCCGGGTAGCGTCGATCTCGGCCCGCAGCCGGTCCAACTCCTCCTGCAGCAGCTCGCCCTGCCCCGCCTGTTCCGCCTCCCGGGCCTCCAGTTCGGCCAGCTGGGCCTCCAGGCCGTGGTCGCCAAGGCGTTCGTATTCTTCCTCCAGGCGCTGCAGACGCTGGCGCAGGTCGTTGTCCTGCTGCTCGAGGTGGTTGATGCGGGTGCGTTCCACCTGGGCGCTCTGGGCCGGTTCCGCCGCCTCCTGGTTGAAGCGGTCCCACTCGGTCTGCCAGGCGTGCATGGCCGCCTGCGCCTCGGCCAGGCGCTCGCTGGCCAGCATTTCGTCCTCCCTCGCCTCCTCCAGGGCCGGTTCCTGCTCGGCCAGCGAAAGGCGCAGGGTCTCCAACTGCTCGCTGTCGTTGCGCCGATGCTCGTCCAGTTCGCCCCAGGCGCGCTCCGCCTGTTCCAGGTCCTGCTGGTGCTGGCGCAGGCTGTCGCGGGCATACTGAATGCCCTGCTCCAGACGGGCGATGTCGGCGCCCACTGCGTACACTCGCCCCTGCACCTCGTTGAAGCGCTCGTTGGCCTCGTGGTGCTCCTCGCGGTCCTGCTCGATGCCGGCCTCCAACCGCCGCTGATTGGCGATGGCCGCTTCCTGGCCGGTCTCCAGCTCGCGGATCTGGCGCTCCTCGGTCTGGATCCTGGTGTCTATTTCTTGCCAGCGCAGCGCCATGAGCTGAGCCTGGAGCAGGCGCTCGTCCTGCTTGTAACGCTGGTAGCGCTCGGCGGTGGCGGCCTGGCGCTGCAGGTGGCGCAGTTGCTTGGCCACCTCGTCGCGCAGGTCATTGAGGCGATCCAGGTTCTCCCGGGTGCGGCTGATGCGGTTCTCGGTCTCGCGTCGGCGCTCCTTATATTTGGAGATGCCGGCGGCCTCCTCCAGGAACACCCGCAGATCCTCGGGCCGCGCCTCGATCAGGCGCGAGATCATGCCCTGCTCGATAATGGCGTAGCTGCGCGGCCCCAGGCCGGTGCCGAGAAACAGGTCGGTGATGTCGCGCCGACGGCAGCGGGCGCTATTCAAGTAGTAATGGGACTGGCCGTCCCGGGACACCTGGCGCTTGACCGAGATCTGGTTGTATTGGGCATATTCGCCGCCGGCCCGGCCGTCACTGTTCTCGAATACCAACTCGATGCTGGCGTGGCCCACCGGCTTGCGCGAGTTCGAGCCGTTGAAGATTACGTCCGCCATCGATTCGCCGCGCAGCATCTTGGCGGAGCTCTCGCCCATCACCCAGCGCACCGCATCGATGACGTTGGATTTACCGCATCCGTTGGGGCCCACAATGCCAACCAGGTTGCTGGGCATGGGCACGGTGGTCGGATCGACGAACGACTTGAAACCGGCCAGCTTGATCTTTTCCAGGCGCATGGGGCGCTAAGATACAGGAATCGCCCCCGGCTAGACAAGCGAACACAGCGGGGATAAGTCACATAAACTAGATATTGTTACCTATTGTTTATCAATCGGTTTCACGATCTTGTTAGAGGTCGCCTGAGGGTTCTCCCGGGGGTCGTTACCGGGCCTGCGTCAAGTTTCGTATAATGCCCGGCCAACGAACCCCAGCGCACCCGAGCGAGAACCTTCATGCCAAGCCAGCCTAGCAAGTCCCTGGAGACCTTCGACAACCCGCAGCCGGAGCGCGACTACACCATTCGCATCCGGGTGCCGGAGTTCACCTGCCTGTGCCCCAAGACCGGCCAGCCGGATTTCGCCGAGCTGA
>CBDUCL010000156.1:0-6930 GCA_965365625.1 uncultured Chromatiales bacterium
TACTAGCAGGGGTAGGGCTTGAGGGGTGAGGGGTGAGGGGTGAGGGGTGAGGACTCGTTGCGGCAAAAAATGTTAACCTTTTTCGCATGTCCGAGCGTTCTGCCGAAGATTCCCGTTTCGACCTGGTGCTGCTGCTGGCCGCGCTGGCTTTGCTGCTGTTCGCTTCGCCGCTGACCGCTTGGTGGAGCGCCTTGGGCGCCCCCTGGTACCTGCCCTATCTGCTTTGGTTGCTGCTGATCCTACTGGCGGCCCTGAGAATCCACGGCCGCGATGACCCATGAACTGCCGGTCCTGTTCGGGGCCGGCGTGGTATACCTGCTGCTGCTGTTTCTGATCGCATACGCTACCGAGCAGGGAAAACTGCCCGAACGCTGGGTCAACAACCCTTGGGTCTACACCCTGTCGCTGGGCGTGTATGCCAGTTCATGGAGCTACTACGGGAGCGTCGGCTTCGCGTCGGAGCAGGGGCTGCTGTTTCTCACCATCTACCTGGGCGTAACCTTCGCCTTTCTGCTCAGCCCCCTGCTGTTGCGGCCGATCCTGGGCCTGACGCGGGAATACCAGCTCAGCTCCCTGGCGGACCTGTTTGCCTTCCGCTACCGCTCCCAGCTGGCGGGCGTCCTGGTCACCCTGTTCATGCTGGTGGGCACTCTGCCCTACATCGCCTTGCAGATCCGGGCGGTGACCGATTCCCTGCGGGTGCTGACCCAGGAAGCCACTTCGCAGGCGGTGGCCTTCGTCTTCTGTATCGTCCTCACCCTGTTCGCGGTGCTGTTCGGCACCCGCCACATCTCACCCCGGGACAAACACCGCGGGCTGGTAATGGCGATCGCCTTCGAGTCCCTGGTCAAGTTAGCCGCCCTCGGGATGGTGGGGTTGTTTGCCCTGTTCGGGGTGTTCTCGGGCCCCGCCGACCTGCAGCACTGGCTTCAGGCCCATCCGGAGGCGATCGACGCCCTCTACGCGCCAGTGCGCGAGGGGCCCTGGCTGACCCTGCTGTTCCTTGCCTTCGCCGCTGCCTTCCTGCTGCCGCGCCAGTTTCATATGGCATTCACCGAGAACCTGGACCCGCGCTCCCTGGCCACCGCCGGCTGGGCCTTCCCCCTGTTTCTGCTGCTGTTCAACCTGGCCATCCCGCCGATCCTCTGGGCGGGGAACCGGCTGCAACTGGGGCTGGACCCGGACTACTACGTGCTCGGCATCACGGTGCACAGCGGCCCGGCCTGGCTGCCGGTACTCACTTTCCTGGGCGGGCTGTCGGCGGCCAGCGCCATGGTCATCGTCACCTCCCTGGCCCTGTCCGCCATGTGCCTGAACCACTTGCTGTTGCCGGCCAGCTATCCGGCACCGCGACTCGACCTCTACCATTGGCTGCTGTGGGGCCGGCGGCTGCTGCTGGGCCTGATCATCTATGCCGGCTACGGCTTCTACATCCTGCTCGAACACCGCCAGGGATTGGTGGAGATGGGGCTGATCTCGTTCGTCGCGGTAGCCCAGTTCCTGCCGGGCATCGTCGGCGTGCTCTACTGGCCGCGGGCCACCTGGCAGGGCTTCATTTGCGGCCTGTTGGCTGGTATCGGCTTCTGGTCCCTGAGCCTGTTGCTGCCGCTGCTGGAACACTCGGGGTTGATCAGTGCCGGGGTGGATCTGACTGACCTGCGCCAGCTCTCCGGCGACCTGGGACGCTGGGAGTTCGCCAGCTTCTGGTCGCTGGCCGCCAACGGTCTGGTGTTCGTGATCGTGTCCCTGATCACGCGCCAGCGCCCGGAAGAGGCTCAGGCGGCGCAGGCCTGCAGCTCCGGGCTGCGCTCGCCGTTGCTCGGCGTCGTGAGTGCCGCCTCGCCGGCGGAGTTCAGCGCCGGCCTGGCAGCCACCCTGGGCCGCACCACGGCGGAGAGGGAGGTCGGCCAGGCCCTGGCCGACCTGGCCATGGATCCCGACGAGCGCCGTCCAAACGAGCTGCGGCGACTGCGCGAGCGCATCGAACGCAACCTGTCGGGGCTGATCGGCCCACAGATGGCGCATATGGTGATCAACCAGCAACTGCGGCTCGACCCCCAGGCCCGCACCGCCCTGGCCGACTCCATGCGCTACCTGGAAGAACGCCTGGCGGATTCCCATTCGCGCCTGGAAGGGTTGACCGCGGACCTCGACCGCCAGCGCCGCTACCATCGCCGGATCCTGCTCGAGCTACCTCTGGGGGTCTGTTCTCTTAGCGGTGACGGGCGCGTGGTGATCTGGAACCTGGCGATGGAGGTAATGACCCGAGTCAAGGCCAGCCAGGCCCTCGGGCACCAGGTCGACGCCCTTCCAGCGCCCTGGGGCCGGCTCCTGGCGGGCTTCGCGGCGGCCAGCGACGACCATCTGCACCATCAAGAGGTGGCAGGTGCGGTACGCCCCCAATGGTTTAATCTACACAAAGCTCAGGTGCTGGACCCGGACCCGGAACTGCGCGGGGACCGCACCGAGACCGGCTTGGTGATGCTGCTGGAAGACCTTACCGACCTGGAGACCCTGGAATCCGAGCTGGCCCACAGCGAGCGCCTGGCCTCGGTGGGCCGCTTGGCCGCCGGGGTGGCCCACGAGATCGGCAACCCGGTGACCGGCATCGCTTCCCTGGCCCAGAACCTGCGCGCCGAGCCCTTGCCGGAGACCGCCCGCTCCGGCATTGAAGAAATCCTCCAGCAGACCCGGCGCATTGCCAATATCCTCGGCACCCTGATGAACTTCAGCCGCAGCGGGGCCCCGGGCCAGACCTGCGAGCGCTTTCGGCTGCACGACAGCATCGACGACGCCATCCGCTTGGTGCGGCTTACCCACCACGCCAAGCAGGTAAGCTGCAACAATCTGTGCCCGGCGGAGCTGGAGTTGTGCGCCAACCGCCAGCAGCTTTCGCAGATTCTGGTGAATCTGTTCACCAATGCCTGCGACGCCTCCCGACCCGGGGACCGGGTGGAAATCTTCGCCTTCGCCGCCGACGGCTGGCTACAGCTAGAGGTGCAGGACCAGGGCAGCGGCATCCCGGAACACCTGCGCGAGCGGGTATTCGAGCCCTTCTTCACTACCAAACTGCCGGGGGAAGGCACCGGCCTGGGCTTGTCCCTGGTATACAAAATCGTCGAAGATCACGGGGGTACGGTGGAGATCGACTCGGTACCCGGCACCGGCACCCGGGCAGTGATCCGCCTGCCCCTGGAGCAGACATGAAGCACATCCTGCTGATCGAAGACGAGGCGGTTATCCGCGGCGCCGTAACCCAGCTGCTGGAGCGCCAAGGCTATCGGGTGAGCGCCGCCGGCTCGCTGGAGGAGGCCGATGCCGCTACCGGCTTCCGGGGCTGCGACCTGATCATCGCCGACCTGCGGCTGCCCGGGCTGCCGGGCACCGAGGCGATCGCCCGTGCGCCCGGGGTGCCAGTACTGATTGTCACCAGCTACGCCAGTGTGCGCTCGGCCGTGGAGGCGATGAAACTGGGAGCGGTGGACTATATCGCCAAGCCGTTCGACCACGACCAACTGCTGCGCCAGGTAGCCCGCGTCCTGAAACGCGGTTTGGATTTGGGGACGCCGGCCGCCGCGGAGCCGGAGCCGAAAAGGGAGCTCGCCGAACCGGTGGCCGGCATGGTGGGCAACTGCCCGGCCATGCAGGAAATCCGCCGCCGCATCGCCAAAGTCGCGCCTACCGCCAGCACCGTATTGATTCTGGGTGAATCGGGTACCGGCAAAGAGCTGGTGGCCCGCGCCCTGCATCAGCAGAGCCCGCGTCGGGACGCCCCCTTCGTCACCGTCAACTGCGCCGCGATCCCGGAACACCGGGTCGAAAGCGAGATCTTCGGCAATGAGCCGACCGACGCCGGCGGCCCGCGACCGGGGCTGGTGGAAAGCGCCGAGGGCGGCACCCTGTTCCTGGACGAGATTGGCGACCTGCCCCAGCCCTCGCAGGCCAGGCTGCTGCGACTGCTTCAGGACGGCGAGGTACGGAGCCTCGGCAGCGAGCGGGTCCGCCACCTGGACCTGAGGCTGATCGCTTCGAGCAACCATGACCTGAAACAACTGGTTCAGGACGGACGTTTCCGTAGCGACCTGTACTTCCGCCTGCGGGTGATGGAGTTCCAGCTGCCGCCCCTGCGCGAGCGCGGAGACGACCTGCCGGATTTGGCCCGCTTTCTGCTCGCCAAGGCCTGCTCGGCCCTCGACCGGCCGGAGCTGGCGCTATCCGCCAAGGCCTTGGAGGCAATTCGCCGTCATCGCTGGCCGGGCAATGTGCGGGAACTCGAGAACAGTATGCAGAGAGCCGCGATTCTGGCCGAAGACCAGGGCCCCATCACGCCCGAGCTGCTGGCGATTGAACCGCAGGCCGGCGGCGAGCCGGGCGCTGAGGCCGACAAGCTGTCGCTGGAAGAGTACTTCCGGCGCTTCTTGTTGCAGCATCAGGAGGAGATGACCGAAACCGAGCTGGCCCGGCATCTGGGCATCAGCCGCAAGACCCTGTGGGAGCGCCGCCAGCGATTCGGCATCCCTCGCAGCAAGGGCTCGACCTGAGCGCCGACCCTGCGCCAAGGCCGGGCCAAGAACAACCATCCCTGGCTTTTCGCACCAGGGCTTCGAAAAGACCTCGTTTTTGATCGCTCAAGGCGATCGAAATTGGAATAGAATAGCGGTTCTTTGCCGCCACAACCGGTACCGCTGCACCGAAGGCCCAATCTCCACCGCATCCGACTGCCGATTCCAGGCAAAACAGCCAACCCAGCCGATGAACCTGAAACTGAACAAGCACTACAAGACCCTGCTCATTCTCGCCCTAGTGCTGGGACCATTCGTCTGGTTGGTATTCACCGCAGATGGCCAGCGCCGCAGCGACCTGGTGATGCTGGCCCTGCTCACCGACCGGGAACCGATGAATCTGGCCTTGTCCAATCTGCAGGCGGGGTTCGGCGAAGCGGAATTTCGCCGAAACCTGCCGGAGATCCCCTTTCAGTGCGCCGATCGCACCGGACATTTCGGTAGCCGGGTATGCAGCGCAGAGATCGCAGCGGTCAACGGCGCCCCGGCCCAGACGGTGAGCCTGTACTTCGACGACGGCGCCCTCAACGCCCTGAGGCTGGTTTACCAGCCGGCCCACCAGGAATACCTGCTGCAGCGCCTTGCCTACGATTTAGGCGCGCCAAGCAGCAGCGGCGACGACCTCGACGACCATGGGGTCCGCACCTGGGATACGGCCCACGGTCGGGTGCTGCTCCCGCTGGACCCGGGCGCCGTGGAACGGCCGGACTTGCTCTGGCTATCCAATCGTTATCTTCAGCAGAACACCAGCCTAGGCTCAGAAAACGCTGATTGAAGGCCTGTCCAGAGCCGGGAAGAGACCGGGCTGGCTCTTCTCGGCATCTCCGCACCAGGCAAGGCCGATTCGCAGCTTTCCCCCTCGATAGCTGAATTCGAATTCGGTCGAACACTCGGCTGGAGTGTTACCGCCGAAACGTTACCAAAGGTAACAAATTAGCCCCGCAAGGCCACCGAAGAGCGCCAAAGGTGTTACCCAACACCCCAAACCCAGCCCCGGCGCCTTCCATCAAAAAACTCGCAACTGCTTATCTACCAAAGAAAAATTTGACAGCCCCCGATGAGGGAGGCACAGTAAGCCTGCCGCAGTATGGGCGCATAAACTAAATTTAATGCAGCGCGCCTGCTCCTGGCCTCGCGGCCGGGAACCCGGGGGGGGCAGTACCCGGTCCGGAAGCGGATTCCGGAACTTCCGCGGCCTGCCGGGCAACCGGCCGAGAGGGTCTTTTCCGGTCCTAATCTCTGAGGGGAGAAAACAATTATGTCCAATACCAACGCCTCCGACTATTGGAAGGCGAATGTCCGCCTTCTGACTGTCTGTCTCGTCATCTGGTTCGTGGTGTCCTTCGGCTTCGGCATTATGCTGGTCGACCCGCTCAACAACATCCAACTCGGTGGTTACAAGTTGGGCTTCTGGTTCGCGCAGCAGGGTTCCATCTACACCTTTGTGGCACTGATTTTCTTTTATGTGTTTCGAATGAAGCAGTTGGACCGCAAGTTCGACCTGCACGAAGAATAACCATCGAATCGGGGGATAATCCTTATGGATCTGCAAATCATGACCTACCTGGTGGTAGGCGCTACCTTCGCCCTTTACATCGGCATTGCCATCTGGGCCCGGGCCGCCACCACCGGTGAATTCTACGTGGCCGGCAAGGGCATTCACCCTGTGGCCAACGGCATGGCCACCGCCGCCGACTGGATGTCGGCCGCGTCCTTCATCTCCATGGCCGGGCTGATCGCCTTCAACGGCTACGGGGCCTCGGTATTCCTGATGGGCTGGACCGGCGGTTACGTGCTGTTGGCCATGCTGCTGGCGCCCTATCTGCGCAAGTTCGGCAAGTTCACGGTGCCGGAGTTCATCGGTGATCGTTACTACTCCCGCACCGCCCGCATCGTGGCGGTGTTGTGTTTGATCATCGCTTCCATCACCTATGTAATCGGCCAGATGAAAGGCATCGGCGTGGCCTTCTCCCGCTTCCTGGAGACCGAATACGACACCGGCCTCTACATCGGCATGGGCATCGTCTTCATCTACGCCGTGCTCGGCGGCATGAAGGGCATCACCTACACCCAAATCGCCCAATACGTGGTGCTGATCTTCGCCTACACGGTACCGGCCATCTTCATTTCGATGAACCTAACCGGCAACCCGGTGCCCCAGATCGGCCTCGGCAGCACCCACGTGGAGAGCGGCATGAGCCTGCTCGACAAGCTCGACCAAGTGGTGACCGAACTCGGCTTCAAGGAGTACACCACCCAGGTGATGGGCAATTCGCTCAACATGTGGGTCTACACCCTGTCGCTGATGATCGGTACCGCGGGCCTGCCCCACGTGATCATCCGCTTCTTCACCGTGCCCAAGGTGGCC
>CBDUCL010000157.1:0-6920 GCA_965365625.1 uncultured Chromatiales bacterium
TGGCTGCCGGCGACGATCTGGCCGCCCTGCGCCCCGAACGCCTGTGGCGGGAGATGAGCCTGGCCCTGGCCGAGGAGCAGCCCTGGCGCTTCTTCGAGGTGCTGCACCGATGCGGCGCCCTGGCCCGACTGATACCGGAGTTGGAGCAGGGCCTGGGGGATGGCGGCAGCGCTCATCGGGATACCGGTCTGCCCGTGCCCCTGGCGGCCCTGCGCCGAGCCGCCGAGGCCGGAGTCGAGCCGGAGCTTTGCTTCGCGGTGCTGTTTCAGGGGGTGCTCGAGATTGCTGAGTTGGAAGGCTTTTGCCACCGCCTGCGGGGCGAGCGCGGGCACTGCGATCTGCTGGCCGACCTGGTCTGCTTCGGGCCCCAATTGCAGTCTCCCTCCGGCCCCGAGGCCCAGCTGGAACTGTTGGAGCAGACTCGGGCCCTGACCGATCCAACCCGCTTCCGGCGTTTGCTGCGGGCCGCCGAGCTGGCCTGGCCCCAGGCCGCCCAAGGGCTGAATGGCCTGGCCCGGGCTCGGGAGCTGGCGGCCGCCGTCTCGGGCCGGGCGCTGGCAGTCGCCGGATTGCGCGGTCCGGAGCTGGGCCGGGCCCTGCGCCAGGAGCGCCTGGCCGCGCTGTCAGAGGGGTACGATGGCGGATAACCCGATGGCCGCTCCGGATGCCCCACAGGTCGAACCGGCCTCGGCACCGACCTGGCGGCATGCCCTGCTGGGGGCGCACCCGGTTCTGCGCATTCTGCTAGCGGCGCGCCTGGTGTGGCCGCTCGGGCTGTTGCTGGTACTGGTCCTGGCCGCCATAGGGCTGGCTTTGGCCCGGCCTGCGGCGAGTGTCTGGCTATTGCCGACCCTGCTCGGGCTGACACTGGCGCTGCTCCTGCTGCTGGTACAGCGGCTGCGCAGCCAATTGCTCAAGCCCCTGACCACCCTCGAGGAATCCGTGGCCCAGGTCTGCCAGGGCGAGCCCGGGGCCCACCTGGAGCCGGCCAAGCACGGGGTGCTGGCGGCCATGGTGCGGGACATCGACAGCCTGAGCGAGGAGTTGACGGATCTCTACGAGGATATGGACAGCCGGGTGGCTCGCCAGACCACCCGCCTGGCCCAAAAAACCGCCTCGCTGAAGATCCTCTACGATGTGGCGGCGAGCATCAATCAGGCCCGGGCACTGGACGAGCTATTGCTGCGCTTCCTGCGGATCCTCAAGGAGATGGTGGGGGGACGTTCGGCCATCGTACGCCTGGCCGGTCGGGATGGGCGCATGCGCCTGATCGGCAGCATCGGCCTCGACAATGAGCTGCTGAGCGCCGACCAACTGCTGCCGGTGCAGCTCTGCCCCTGCGGCCGGGCCCTGGTGCCGGGGGATATACTCTGCCGGCAGGATGCCGAGGAGTGCGCCCGGATCAACGGCCGGCGTATGTTCGGCGAGGGGGAGATCGAGAAGGTGAAGGTGCCCCTGGACTACCACGGCGAGACCCTGGGCGTGTACGAGATTTTCGTCCCGCGGCCCGGCATCACCGGGCGTGAGGACATCCTGGAATTGCTCGCCACCATCGGCTCGCATCTGGGTATGGCGGTGGCCAAACAACGTTCCGATGCCGAGGCGCGCCGCCTGTCTTTGATCGGCGAGCGTACCAATATGGCCCACGAGCTGCACGATTCCCTGGCCCAGACCCTGGCCAGCCTGCGCTTTCAGGTGCGGATGCTGGAGGAGACCCTGCAGCAGGCAGCCGCCGCCGGGCCCGCCCGGGCCGAGGCGGCACGCATCCGCGGTGGCCTGGACCAGGCCCACACCGAGCTGCGCGAGCTGATCGCCAGCTTCCGCGGGCCCCTGGACCGGCGGGGCCTGATCCCGGCCCTGGAACGGCTGTGCCAGCGCTTCCGCAAGGAGACCGGCATCGCCACCTTCTTCCAGCGCGACTGCCGGCAGCTGGAACTGAGCGCCAGCGAAGAGATGCAGATGCTGCGCATCGCCCAAGAGGCACTGGCGAATATCCGCAAGCACGCCGCCGCCCAGACGGTCCGGGTACTGCTGAGCTGCCGCCAGCCCGGCCAGTACCGGCTGCTGGTGGAGGACGACGGCCAGGGCTTCGCTTCGCCGGAGCGCGATGGCGACCCGGGCGAGCATATCGGGCTGTCGATCATGCAGGAGCGTGCCCATCGTCTGGGGGCCCAGTTGCGGGTGGAGAGCGAGCCGGGGGAGGGCACCCGGGTGGAGCTCAGTTTCCGTCCCGGCTCCAAGCTGGTGGACGCGCCGGACCAGGAGGCCGCGAATGATGCGCATTCTGTTGATTGACGACCATGCCCTGTTCCGCATCGGGCTGCAGGAGCTGTTGGCCCGGCGCGGCATCGAAGTGGTGGCAGCCGAGGGTGATTGCGAGCTCGGCATCCACTTGGCCAGCGAGGAGAATCCGGACGTGATCCTGCTTGACATGCGGATGCCGAAGATGTCGGGCATCGAGGTGCTCAAGCGGCTGCGCCGGGCCGGGCTGGAGATGCCGATCGCCATGCTGACCACGAGCATGGAGCGCCAGGACCTGATCGGCGCCCTGCAGCAGGGGGCCCAGGGCTACCTGCTCAAGGACATGGAGCCGGATGAGCTGATTCTCGCCCTGGAGCGCATCGTCGGCGGCGAGACCGTGGTGGCCGAGGAGTTGGGGCCCTTGCTGGAGGGGGTAGGCGAGCTGCAGGCCGCGGGCCCCGAGCGTGCCGATCTGAGTCTGGCGGAACTGACCCAGCGCGAGGGTGACATCCTCTGTCTGCTGGCCGAGGGGCAGAGCAACAAGTCGATTGCCCGCTACCTCGACATCCGCGAGGACACGGTGAAAAAGCACGTGCAGTCGATTATGCGCAAGTTGGAGGTCAAGTCCCGGGTCGAGGCGGCGGTGATCGCGGTGGAGCGCAATCTATGCGCCAACCGCAAGGCTGTGGACTAGCGCGAGCTACGGAAAATCCTACATAGGGTGAAAAGCGATGAAGCGATTTCTCGAATTGATCAAAGACTGTCTCTCCGACGTGCGGGAGATCATGCCCTGGGACCTGGAAGAGCGACTGCAGGCCAACCCGGACCTGCTGCTGCTCGACGTCCGCGAGCCCTACGAGTTCGACGCCATGCACATCCCGAATTCCGTCAACGTGCCCAGGGGGATACTGGAGTCGGCCTGCGAATGGGACTTCGAGGAGACCATCCCGGAACTGGTGCAGGCCCGCGAGCGGGAGATCGTTGTGGTCTGCCGTTCCGGCTACCGCAGTGTGCTGGCGGTGCACTCGATGCAGGTGCTGGGCTACAGCAATGCCTGCTCGCTTCAGACCGGTCTGCGCGGCTGGAACGAATACGAGCAGCCACTGGTGGATCGTGACGAACAACCGGTGGAGCTGGACGACGCCGACGACTACTTCACCGCCAAGCTGCGTCCGGAGCAGCTCAAGCCCAAGCCGGCGGCGGGGTAGATTTGAGGACTCAGGACTGAGGACTGAGGACTGAGCGGGCGACCAAACCCGGTTAACCGGGTTTGGTCGGGCCATTCAGGTCAGGCTCTCGCCGGCGCCTACCGGGGTGGTGGCGCCTAGGTCGGAGTCGCCCGGGGCCTGGTACCAGGACAGCTTCTGGTGCAATTCCACCACCCGGCCGACGATGATCAAGGTGGGCGGCTTGGGCGGGTCCTGGGCCACGATCCCGCCGATATTGGTCAGGGTGCCGGTGTAGACCTTCTGCTTTTGGGTGGTGCCCTGCTGCACCAGGGCGATCGGCAGCTGTGGATCGGCGCCGTGGGCGATCAGCTCACGCACGATCACCGGCAGGCCCACCAGACCCATGTAGAAGACGACGGTCTGGGCCGGCTGGGCCAGGCGCGGCCAGTCCAGGTTCATGCTGCCGTCCTTGAGGTGGCCGGTAACGAAGGTCACGGACTGGGCATAGTCCCGGTGGGTCAGCGGGATGCCTGCATAGGCGGCGCAGCCGGAGGCGGCGGTTATCGCAGGCACCACCTGAAAGGGAACCCCCTCGGCGGCCAGGGTATCGATTTCCTCGCCCCCGCGGCCGAAGATAAACGGGTCGCCTCCCTTGAGGCGCAGCACCCGTTTGCCCTCCTTGGCCAAGCGCGCGAGCAGCTGGTTGATCTCCTCTTGGCGCATGGCGTGGTTGTCCCGCTCCTTGCCGACATAGATGCGCTGGGCATCGCGCCGGGTCATCTCCAGGATCGGCTTCGCGACCAGGCGGTCGTAGACCACCACCTCGGCCTGTTGCATCAGGCGCAATGCACGGAAGGTGAGCAGGTCCGGGTCGCCGGGGCCGCCGCCGACCAGATATACCTCGCCCATCGGCTGAGACGGCTGGGCCTGGTCCAGTTTCTTTTCCAGCAATACCTCCGCCTCTTCCAGATGGCCTGAGAACACCCGCTCGGCGACCCCGCCCTGCAACACCCGGTTCCAGAACCGGCGCCGGTCCGCCGGGTCGGCGAAGCGCGCTTTGACGCGGCCCCGAAAACGGCTCGCCAGCTCCGCCAGCCGGCCGTAAGCCGCCGGGATCAGCGACTCCAGGCGGCTGCGGATGAGTCGCGCCAGCACCGGGGAGGCGCCGCCGGTGGATACCGCTATCACTACCGGCGACCGGTCGATCACCGATGGCATGACGCAGCTTCCCAGTTCCGGACGGTCAACGACATTGACCGGGATGCGCCGCGCCCGGGCCGCCTCGGCTACCCGTTGGTTGACCTCGGGATCGTCGGTGGCGGCGATCGCCAGGTGGGCGCCTTCCAGGTCGGTGTCGGCGAAGTCGCCTTTTCGGTGCTCCAGCCTCCCGTCCGCCCGCAGTAGCTCCAACGGTGGCGCCAGCACGGGGGCTACCAGGCGGACTCGGGCCCCGGAACGCAGCAAGTTGCTTACCTTGCGGGCGGCCACTTCGCCGCCGCCCACTACCAGGCAGTCTTGGCCTTTGACATCGAGAAAGATCGGCAGGTATTGCATCGGGTCGTTCGCCTGAGTAGTCAGTGTCAGGGAAACGCTGGATTCCCAGCGTTTCCCGTGCGGGACTGGATTCCCCGCCATTTTCGATCGCCCCAGCCGATTGCAAACCATGGCTGTCGGAAACTGTGTTTTCGAAGGCTCGGCTGAATCAAACCAGCAATCGTTGGTCTCACCCGACCCCTCAGCGGCCACGGCCGGGGCTGGCGAAAGCTAGCACGGGGCGCGGTGTCCGGCAATCTGTGGTCGGGCTTCGGCGGCCCTCGCGCTTGCTCGCCATAAGAGATAATAATATACTAATACGATTGGTTATTGTTCAAGTGGAGGATGTTCGACTTGATAGTGAATGAGATTGATGCTCGCGGCCTGCAGGCGAAGTTGGACGCGGGCGAGCAAATGCGGCTGATCGATATCCGTAGTGAGGCGGAGGTGATGCACGGGGTACTGCCCCGGTCCGAGCACCTGCCGATGCATCTGATCCCCTTGCGTATGAGCGAATTCCCCAAGGATCAGGACGTGGTGCTGTACTGCCGAAGCGGGGCCCGGTCCTATCACGCCTGTGCCTACCTGGCCCAACAGGGCTTCCAGAACGTGCTTAACCTGCGCGGCGGCATTATTGATTGGGCCCGTAACGGCTACCGGATCAACCCGCAGCTGGATAGCTGAGGCGGCGGTGCTGCGGGAAGGGCAGATTCGACTTGCGTTTCACCGGGAGTTGGCATAAGTTAGCGTTCCTTAATATTTCTTATATGCTAATCCGAGCACAATAACGGAGGACAACCAGATGGCAGATTTCGATCAAGAACTGGACGCCAGTGGCCTGAATTGCCCGCTGCCCATCCTGCGCGCCAAGAAGACCCTGAATGGCATGGATTCCGGCAAGGTGCTGCACATCATCGCCACCGACCCCGGTTCGGTGAAGGACTTCGAGGCCTTCTCCAAGCAGACCGGCAATGAGTTGATGGAGTCCAAGGAAGAGGGTGGCAAGTTCCACTTTCTGATCAAAAAGGCCTGATTCGGGCCGCCTGCGCGGCAGCTCTGAGCTCCGCGCCCGTTTTACTAGGGGGAGAGACGAGATGTCAGATGAGAAACGATTAGCCATTATCGCAACCAAAGGTTCGCTGGACTGGGCGTATCCGCCTTTCATTCTGGCATCGACCGCCGCGGCCCTAGGTTACGAGACCCAGATCTTCTTTACCTTCTATGGCCTGCAACTGCTGCGCAAACGCCTCGCTCTGGAAGTCACCCCGCTAGGCAATCCCGGGATGCCCATGCCGATGGGCATGGATAAGTGGTTCCCGGTGCTCGGTACCGCGTTGCCTGGTATGCAGAGCATGATGACCATGATGATGAAGAAGAAGATGAAGGACAAGGGCGTGGCGAGCATCGAGGAGTTGCGCGAGCTATGCCAGGAGGCCGAGGTCAAGCTGATCGCCTGCCAGATGACCGTCGACCTGTTCGACATGAATCCGGCCGAGTTCATTGACGGCGTCGAATACGCCGGCGCGGCGGCCTTCTTCGAGTTTGCCGGCGAGAGCGACATCTGCCTGTATATCTGATCCCGGTCCGCGGCTGCAGGACACAAACGCCGCCCTTTCGGGGGCGGCGTTTTTTTTTGCTGCTGCGCTAGCGCGGGTCGGTCAACTTTGGCATCAACGAAAACCCGGCGCTGGTCCGGGTTTTGTTGCGTTTCCTAGCGGGTTGGAGAACTCATTCGAAGGACTTGGTTACCCCGAGTCCGAAGATGTGCACATGGGCCTTGTACTTGCCGTTAAAGGCATTGGTTCCATTGGGATCGCCGCCGTAGGTGCCGAATGGCACATTACTGTTGATCTTGCGGTCGTCGAAGCTCACGTACATATAGCCGGCGTCCAGACCCCAACCGTCCCCCAAGTTGTGGCCGACACCGAGGCTGAACAGGTTGCGATCGTTATCCGGTACGCGAGCACTGTAGAAGTC
>CBDUCL010000158.1:0-6912 GCA_965365625.1 uncultured Chromatiales bacterium
CTGGGTGCTCGCCATTCCGCTCGGGGCGACCGTCAAGCTGAGCTTCGTCTGGCTGCTGGCCGATACCCTCAACGCCTTGATGGCGCTGCCCAATCTGATTGCTCTGTTGTTGCTTAGCCCGGTGGTATTCCGTCTGACCAGAGACTATTTCCGCGATCGGGAGGCGGCGCCGGAGGGCAATTGAGCCGTTCCCAAGGATGGTAGGAGGCGCGCCCCCGCGCCGATGCCGGCGCCGAGCTTCTGGCTCGCGCCTGGGTCGGCCCTACTGCTTGGCCTTCGATCCTCCCATGCACTCCGGGGAAGCGGGTACCGCCCCGCCCTTGGCGAACCACTCCTCTGGGGTCAGGGTGTGCAGCGCCAAGGCGTGCACGCCGCCCTGGAGTTCCGCCGCCAGGGTCTGGTTGATCAGGCGGTGTCGGGCGATCAGCTTTTCGCCCTCGAAGCGGGCGCTGACCGCCACCACCTTGAAGTGGGATTCGGCGCCTTCCGGGACACTGTGCATGTGGCTCTCGTCGATGACTTCCAGATGCAGCGGTTCCAGGGCCTGCTGGAGTTTGCTGTAGATGGTTTCCTGCCTGCTCATGGGGTACTCGCCTCTGATGGTTTCGATGCGGCTATTGTAGCCCCGAAGCGGGACGACCATTCCACCGGCTCGGTGCGGGAATCACTCCGGCCCGGGGTCGGTCAGCTCCACCACCTGCACCCCTAAATAGTCCTCGATGACGCTCACGGCCCGGTCCACCAGGGGCTCCAACTCCGGCGACCAGAGCAGGTCGCGGTCGGCCCCCTCGGTCCAGCCGAACAGGGAGTGGCGCAGCTGGTCGGCGGTGCGCACATTGCGGCCGACGTCCTGCAGCAGCTTGCTGTATTCGCTGCGGGTGGGGGTGACGCCGAGACCGCCGAACAGCTCGGCCAGGGCCGCCATCATCGGCTCCGCGTCCGCTGCCAGGCCGAATTCCTCCGGCCGGTAGTCCACCGCCCGTTCCGAGACCCGGTTGACCCAGATGCGGAAACTCGACTTGCGCAGGGAGTGGTAGAGTTCCTGCTCAGAGATCAGCACTACGAGGAGATGGCGCGGGTTGGCGTGGTTGGTGCAATCTCGGGTCTGCCAAACGCCGCTCTGCAGGAGTTGGTAGATGCGGATCTGGTCGCGGAAGTCCGCCGCCTGGAGCTGGTCCAGGATCAGGATACTGTCTTCCGCCAGGCTGAAGGCGCAGGCCTCGCTCAGCACCGAGTCCAGGGGCTGGATCGGCGCGGCTTGCAGCCCCCTCTCGTCCCGGCTCGGGGGCAGGATCACCTCGGCGGGTTCCGGGTGCTGCTGGGTGAAGTCGTGGTAGAGGATATGGGGGTACTCCAGGGCCTGGGCCAGGGCATTGGCAAAGGCGGTGTTGCGGCGCCCGGAGTCGCCGTCCACGTATAGGCAGCGGATGCGGTCGACCCGGTTGTCGAGCAGACAGCGGACCTGGTAGTCGTAGTCGTCGTTGGACTCGAAGCCGAAGTCCGCCATCCGTGCCTGCAGCCGGCTCATGCCCGGTCAGCGCCCGCTCAGCCGCTCGGCGCAGGCAATGCAGAGATCGCTGAAGGGCAGGGCCTCCAGGCGCGCCTCCCGGATCGGCTGGCCGCACTCCCGGCACAGGCCGTACTCGCCGGCCTCGATGCGCGCCAAGGCCCGATTGATCTGGGCCAGCTCCCGCTCGCCCGCCTGCTCCAGGGCCTCGATCACCTCGTCGTTCTGGCGCTCCACCGCCTGCTCGGCAAAGTCCGCGGTCAGCGGGGCGTCGCCGCGCAGCGACTTCTTGTGGATGCGGGCTAATTTGGCCAGCAGCTGCTCGCGTCGGGCCAGTAGCTGTTGGCGGATCTTGTCGTGGGATTGCATAGGGGTCCTTTCAGGATTCCGGGGTATAGATCGGGCCCGGAAACGGGGTGACCTTGGCCTCCGTGTCCAGGGCCCGGATGCGGTTCTGGCCGGCCTTCTCCACCAGGTCGATGCGGATGACCGCGTGCATCGGGATCAGGGTGCGGCGGACGCCGCTGAACTCCTGCTTCAAACGCTCTTCCGCCGGGTCCACCACCAGGCCCTGGTGCTGGCCGAATACCAGGTCCTCGACCTCGACAAAGCCATACAGCTCGCCCTGGCGCACCGTTTTGGCGTAGATCTCGAAGACCTGGCCCTGATTGAGAAAAGCGACCTTGAAGATGTTCATCGGCGGTGTCGGCCTGCTGACCGAAAACTCTTATTGTACGCCCTCGGTCCCACGGTTACAGCAATGCGCCTAGGCCGTGCCGTTGCAGGGGAAGTGCAGTATCATCCCCCGGGTGGAGTCACACCCTGGCTGACGGAGAGACGACTTGCTGGAAATCACCCCGGTCCAGGCCTTTGCCGACAACTATATCTGGGTCCTGCGCAGCCCGCCGGACCTTCGGGTAACGGTGGTGGATCCCGGAGACGAGGATCCGGTGCTGGAATATCTGTCCAAGGAGGGCCTGCGCCTGGGCGCTATCCTGATCACCCATCACCACGGCGATCATACCGGCGGCATCCGCGGCCTGCTCGAGGCCTATCCGGGCACGCCTGTTTTCGGGCCGAGCAACGAGCGGATTCCCGCCATCGGCGAGCGGCTTAAGGAAGGCGACTGCGTGCGTCCGCCCGGCCTCGACCAGGCGTTGCAGGTGCTCGATGTGCCGGGACATACCGCTGGGCATATCGCCTATCTGGCCGAAGGTGCCCTGTTCTGCGGCGACACCCTGTTCGCCGCCGGCTGCGGTCGGGTGTTCGGAGGTACCCTGGAGGAACTGCACGCCTCGCTGCCGCGTATCGCCGGCTTGCCGGCGGACACCCGGATCTATTGCGCCCACGAATATACCCTGGCAAACCTGGGTTTCGCCCGTTGGGTGGAGCCCGACAGTCCGGCTCTGGAGGCCCGCGAGGCATTGGAGCGGGCCAGGCGCGCCGCCGGTGTGCCGACTGTGCCCTCGCGCCTGGGTGATGAACTGGCCAGCAACCCCTTCCTGCGCACAGCGGTGCCCGAGGTGCGGCGCGCCGCCGAGGCTTACGCCGGCCGCCTGCTAAAGCGCGAGGCGGAGGTATTCGCCGCCCTGCGCACCTGGAAGGATACGGAATACGACTAGCCCGGCTGCCGGGTCAACGAGGTATCGAACATGAACAAGATTCGCCCCCTTTCCCACGCCCTGCTCGCAGCGCTGCTTCCTGTCGCCTGGTGCGGCCCCGCCGCGGCGGCCGGGATGCAAGCGGGCTCCAGCCCTGGTGGGTTGCGCAGCCCGGACGGCGTCCCGATCATCCAGGTCTACGAAGACCCCCAGCGCCCGCCGCAGGCGCCGGCCCGTGCCCAAGGTCAGCCGCCGACCCAAGCGCCGGCCTCGGGGGGCTGGGGCGTCCCCGAGCGCCCGGTCTCCTCACGCCGCCGCGGTGGTAGCGGCATGGGCATGGGTTCGGGCTCCCGCCCTGGCTCCGGCTCTGGTCGTCCCTGGGGCGATACCCCGGAGTGGGGCCCGGCGGCGGGGGCCTTCGGCCCCGGCTGGATGGGCGAGCCCGGCCGTCCGGGGGGCTTCGATTCGGTCGGCAGCTACCCGCCACCCCCCCCGCCCCCGGAGCCGAGTCTGGACTACATGCCGCCGGAGGCCCCAGCCTTCGATCCGCAGTTCCCGGATGCCCAGACCTGGACCACCGAACCCGAGGCACCGGCGCCCGTAGATCAGGGCTCCTACCCGCCGCCGATGCCGGGCTTCGGGGCCTTCCAGTTTCCGCCGCCGGAACTCGGCGCGATGCCGGTTCCCGCGGGCGAGCACGCCGCCAGCCCGCCTTTCGACCCCGACATCGGTTTCGGTCCGGCTGCCGGTTGGCCTGAATTCGGTCCCGGGGGCCAGCCCGGTTTCCAGCCCGGTGGGCCCTGGGGTTACGCTCCCCGAGGCGGCTATCCCGGCATGCCGCCAATGTTCCAGCCGCCCGCCGGCGCCGAAGGGGGGCTGTCCCCTTTGGATCAGCGCCTGCAGCGAATCGAGGAACTACTCGAGCAGATCCTGGAAAACCAACAACGCCTGCTGCCGAAGTGATCGGCCAAGGGCCCGGGGGCAGTCTCCGCTGCATGCCGCTTACAAGGCAAGTGTAGGAGGCGCGCCCCCGCGCCGATTCGGCGTCAGCAACCGCCCCCAGCGCCGTGCCGGGGCGCAAGCGATCAATTATAAATGCCCGTAATCCGCCAATTTCCGCCCCGCAGCTTCAGGCGCACATGGGTGGGATTGCGGTCGATCTCTCCGAGTCGGATCAGGAAGCTGTCGTAGCTGTCGAAGAAAGCGTAGTCGATACCACGCATAAAGTAGTAGGGCGGCTCGTCGATGGCCTGGCGAGCGGCCCGCTGCAGCGCCGTGTGGACCCAGGCCAGATCGATCATCTGGTCCACCGCGTCGCTGCCCAGGTCGCGCAGGTTGTCCTGCACCCAGTCTAATATACTGCCTTCCTCCGGGCGCCCGGTGGCCGCTTGCATGCTGGCGTCCAGCTGGCTCATGGTGCCGGCACGCACCGCCTCCAAGTCCACCAGCGGGGCCAGGGCCTCGGGGTCGTCGTAGCCCAGAACGTCGTCGATCTGGTAGATGCGGTAGTACGGCCAGGCCGCAAAGGCCAGCACGGCGGCAAACAGCAAGGAAAAGACAGACTTCATGGAGGAACTCTCGGCGTTAGGGTTGATGGTTTATCATACCATTTGGCCCCGGCACTCCTGTATGACTGCCGGGAAGATTCATCCGCAGTAGGGGCAGCGCGTGGAAGACCTGACACAGACCTTGGCATTGACTCTGGGCGCCGGCTGGGCCAGCGGCATCAATCTCTATGCGGCGATCCTGGTGATTGGTTTCATGGGGGCCAGCGGGCGCTTGGAACTGCCCGAGGGCCTGGAACTGCTGAGCGATCCCCTGGTGATGCTGGCCGCCGGGGCAATGTATGTGGTGGAGTTCTTCGCCGACAAGATCCCCGGCGTGGATACCGCGTGGGACACCCTGCACACCTTCATCCGCATCCCGGCCGGGGCCATGCTGGCGGCCGGCGCGGTGGGCGATGTCGGTGCCGGGGCCGAGCTGGCAGCGATGCTGGTGGGCGGCGGCCTGGCCGCCGGCACCCACGCCGCCAAGGCCGGCACCCGGGCCCTGATCAACACCTCTCCCGAGCCCTTCAGCAACTGGACCGCCTCGATCACCGAAGACCTGGGTGTCATCGGCGGTCTCTGGTTGGCGCTCAATCACCCGATCCTGTTCCTGATCGCCCTGGTGCTGTTTATCTTGCTGCTGATCTGGCTGCTGCCGAAGCTGTGGCGCGGCATCAAGTCGGTATTCAGCGCCATTGGCCGACTGTTCGGCGGCGGCAAGCCAGAACCCGAGCCGGAACAGGATCCACCGGACCCGAAGCGCAAGCCTTAGCCCGGTCAGTGCGGCCATGAACCCGGAGCAACTGCTGGCCATCGACCGGGCCCACGCCTGGCACCCCTATGCGCCTATGCCTAACTCGGTGCCCTGCTACCCGGTGGCCGCCGCCCGAGGGGTCGAACTGGAACTGGCGGACGGCCGGCGACTGATCGACGGTATGGCCTCCTGGTGGTCGGTGATCCACGGCTATAATCACCCGGTGCTCAACCAGGCCTTGCAGGACCAGCTCGGGCGCATGGCCCACGTCATGTTCGGTGGCCTCACCCACGAGCCGGCAGTGCGCCTGGTGCAGACCCTGGTGGAGATCACCCCCGAGCCCCTGCAGCGGGTGTTCCTGGCCGACTCCGGCTCGGTGTCGGTGGAGGTGGCGATCAAGATGGCCCTGCAGTACCAGCAGGGCCGGGGCCGGCCGCAGCGCCAGCGCCTGTTGACGCTGCGCGGCGGCTACCATGGGGACACCTTCCATGCCATGTCGGTGTGTGATCCGGTCACCGGGATGCACCAGCTGTTCAGCGGCCTGCTGCCGGAGCAGCTGTTCGCCGAACGCCCGGCATGCCGCTTCGGCACCCCCTGGAATGAGCGCTACATCGACGACTTCGAGCGCCGGATCACCCAGCACCAGGACCGAATCGCGGCGGTGATCCTGGAACCCATTGTCCAGGGCGCCGGCGGCATGTGGTTCTATGCGCCCAAGTACCTGCAGCGGGTGCGCGCCCTCTGCGACCGTTACGACATCCTGCTGATCTGCGACGAGATCGCCACCGGGTTCGGCCGCAGCGGTCGGCTGTTCGCCTGCGAGCATGCGGACATCGCCCCGGACATCCTATGCCTGGGCAAGGCACTCACTGGCGGCTACATGACCCTGGCCGCCGCCCTTTGCAGCGAGCGGGTGGCCGCGGGCATCAGCCAGGGCGAGGCCCGGGTGTTGATGCACGGCCCCACGTTCATGGGCAACCCCCTGGCCTGCGCGGTAGCCAATGCCAGCATCGAGGTGCTGCTGGGCCAGGACTGGCAGGCCCGGGTGGCGCGCATCGAGACCCTGCTGCGGGAAGGTCTGGCACCCGCCGCCGAGCTAGCGGGCGTGACGGACGTGCGGGTGCTGGGGGCGATCGGGGTGATCGAGCTGGAGCGCCCGGTGCGCATGGCCGAGATCCAGCCCCGCTTCGTAGAGGCAGGTATCTGGGTGCGGCCCTTCGGTCGACTGGTCTATGCCATGCCGCCCTACGTGATCGAAGACGATCAGCTAAGCCGCCTCACTGCCGGTATGTGCCAAGTGGTGGCGGACTACCTGGCCGCGGCCTAGCCCCCTGGATCGGGAATTCGCTAAAAGAACCTTCGACGCTGTGCGCCTCGCCCAATTCCCCGCGTCTTTAATCCAGCCATTCCTGATCGACCCCGGCCGCGGTGGCCCGCAAGGCCGGCAGCAATTCGCGGTCGGCATAGGGGCAGCCGGTGTCACCGGGATCACTCTGGCCCTCC
>CBDUCL010000159.1:0-6817 GCA_965365625.1 uncultured Chromatiales bacterium
GTTGCCGGCCAGCTCCCGGATCAGCTTGACGCGGGCGCTGGCCGAGCAGCCGGGGGTGGGGCAGGTGGACCTGTTGACCCGGCTGGTGGACGATCCGGAGGTCAGCGCGGATTATGCCCAGCCCACCGAAGAACTGGGGGAGCGTGCGTGCATCGTGCGGATCGCCGCCGGGCCCGCAGGCTATCTGGCCAAGGAGGCGCTGTGGGATCTACTGGACCTCTATATCGACAACTGCATCGATTGGCTGCGCACCCAGAGCCGGATGCCCGATCTTCTGCACAGCCACTATGCCGACGCCGGTTATGTCGGCAGCCGCTTGTCCCACCTCCTGGGCATCCCGCTGGTGCACACCGGTCACTCCCTGGGCCGGGTCAAGCGCCGGCGCCTGTTGGCCTCGGGGTTGAACGCGGCCCAGATCGAGTCCCGCTACAACATGGCGCGTCGCATCGAGGCCGAGGAGCTGACCCTGGCGAGCGCCGAGCGGGTCATCACCAGTACCTCGCAGGAGATCGAAGAACAATACGAGCTCTACGACTTCTATCAGCCCGAGCAAATGCGGGTCATTCCCCCTGGAACCGACCTGACCCGCTTCTACGCCCCCGAGGGCAAGGAGTGGCAGAGCCCCATCGCCGGCGAGATCGCGCGCTTCCTGCGCGAGCCCGAGAAGCCCCTGATCCTGGCCCTGTCGCGCCCGGACGCCCGCAAGAACATCGCTGCCCTGATCACCGCCTACGGCGAGGACTCCGAGCTGCAGGCGCTGGCCAATCTGTTGGTGGTGGCCGGCAATCGGGACGATATTCGGGAGCTGGATGCGGGGGCCGAAGAGGTCTGGTCCGAGCTGCTGTTGCTGATTGACCGCTACGACCTCTACGGTCGGGTCGCTTATCCCAAGCACCATGCGGCCGACGATGTGCCCCTGATCTACCGCCTGACGGCGGCCTCCGGCGGCGTGTTTGTCAACCCGGCGCTGACCGAACCCTTTGGCTTGACCTTGATCGAGGCGGCCGCCAGTGGTCTGCCCATTGTCGCCACCGAGGACGGCGGGCCGCGCGATATCATCGGCAACTGCCAAAACGGCCTGCTGGTGGACCCCCTGGATACCGAGGCTATCGCCGAGAACCTGAAGACCATCCTGCTCGACTGGGAGGGTTGGCAGCAGCGCTCCGTTGCCGGCCTGCGGGGAGTGCGCGAGCACTATTCCTGGGAGGCCCACGCCCGCCGCTATCTGGAGATGGTGCGGCCGATCGCCGACAAGACCTCGGCGCCGCTGGAGCGTTCTCCCAAGGTCCGGCGCCCGTCGGTCTACAATAGCCGAGCCCTGTTCACCGACCTCGACCAGAACCTGCTGGGCAATCCGGATTCCCTGCCGGAACTGCTGCGAATGATCCGCGATAATCGCAAGTGCGTGTCCTTCGGTATCGCCACCGGGCGCGGCCTGGAGTCGGCCCTCAAGGTGATGAAGAAGCACCGCATCCCGGAGCCTGATCTGTTGATCACCAGCGGCGGCACGGTCATCCACTACGCCCCGGAGCTGACCGAGGACAGCGCCTGGACCCGCCACATCGAGAAGCAGTGGACCCCCAAGGGCGTGCGCCGGGTGCTTGGCGGCCTGCCGGGGCTTGTACTGCAGCCGAAGACGGAGCAAAGCCGGTTCAAAATCAGCTATTACTACGATCCGGAGAAGGCCCCCAGCCTGGACGAGATCAACCGCCTGCTGTATCAGGAGGATCAGGCGGTAAACGTGATCCTGTCATTCGGCCAGTTCCTCGACGTGTTGCCGATCCGGGCCTCCAAGGGTCTGGCTCTGCGCTACCTGGCGGCCCAGTGGGACATCCCCCTGGAACAGATACTGGTGGCCGGCGGTTCCGGGGCGGACGAGGACATGATGCGCGGCAACACCCTGGCGGTGGTGGTGGGCAATCGTTTCCACGAGGAGCTGTCTCAGTTGGAGGACATCGAGCGCATCTACTTCGCCGAGGCCCCGGGAGCGGCCGGCATTCTGGAGGCGATCGAACACTACCAGTTTTTAAGCGACTGCCGGGTGCCGGCGGAAGGCGAGGCCGGGTGACGGACGGGCTGCGCCTGCTCTTGTGCACCGACCTGGATCGCACCCTGCTGCCCAACGGGCCGCAGCCCGAATCGCCCCAGGCGCGCCGCCGCTTCGCCGCCCTGGTATCCGATCCCGGGGTGGTGCTGGCCTTCGTCAGCGGTCGTGACCGCGGACTGGTCGAAAAGGCCATTGTCAGCTACTCCCTGCCGCGTCCGGATTTCGTGATTAGCGACGTCGGCACCAATATCTACGACCTGCGCGGCGGCAACTGGGCCAACTGGCGCCAGTGGGAGCAGGAGATCGCCCCCGACTGGAACGGCCTCGGTGCTGCCGAATTGCAGCAGCTGTTGAGCGGCTTCAAGGACCTGCGGCTGCAGGAGCGGCGCAAGCAGAACACCTTCAAGCTCAGCTACTACCTGCCTGTGCAACAGGCTCCGTCCGACCTGGAGGGCCCGATCCAGCGCTGTCTGCAGGCCGAGGGGGTGGCCGCCAGTCTGGTCTGGAGCGTGGACGAACCGGCCGGCATCGGGCTCCTCGATGTGGTGCCCCGCCGCGCCACCAAGCTGCACGCGGTGGAGTTTCTGCAAGCCAGCCTGGGCGCGACCCGGGAGCAGACCCTATTCGCCGGCGACAGCGGCAATGATCTGCCGGTGCTGGCCAGCGCGATTCCCGCGGTGCTGGTGGCCAACGCCATGCCCCGTGTGGCGGAGGATGCCCGCGCTGCTGCCGCGGCGAATGGCCATGTCGAGGCCCTGTACCTGGCCAGCGGAGGCTGCCTGGGCATGAACGGTAACTACAGCGCCGGCATCCTCGAGGGGGTGGCCCATTTCCGCCCCGATCTGCTCCCCCTGTTCGCCCCCGACCCTAAGGAACACCAAGCATGACTGGTACGCAAGAGGTACCCCATATCTTCGGCGAGGTCCTGTTCGATTGCTTTCCCGACGGCAGCCGGGTGCTGGGCGGCGCCCCGTTCAACGTCGCCTGGCACCTGCAGGCCTTCGGCCAGGCACCGCTGTTCATTAGCCGCGTCGGCGACGACCCCATGGGGCGTGAGATCCGCGCCGCCATGCAGTCTTGGGGTATGAGCACCGCCGCTCTGCAAAAGGACTCGGCACATCCCACCGGCGAGGTGCGGGTCAGCCTGACCGACGGCCAGCCCAGCTTCGATATCTGCGCCGACCGCGCCTATGACCATATCCAGGCCGACGCCCTGCCGCCGGCCGCTGCTGCGCTCTACTACCACGGCAGCCTGGGGCTGCGGGACGCGGACGCGGCCGCTACGCTCGAGCGGCTGCTGGCCGAGCGGCCGGCACCGGTGTTTCTGGACGTCAACCTGCGCCCGCCCTGGTGGCAGCGCGAGCCGCTGATGGCCTGGCTGGACCGGGCGCAATGGGTCAAGATCAACGACCAGGAACTCGAGATCCTGGCGCCGGGCCCGGAGGGGCTCCAGGCCAAGGCTGCGGCCCTGGTCGAGCGTCACCTCCTGGGGCTGGCCATAGTCACTCGCGGCGCGGAGGGGGCTTTTGCCGTGGACCAGCACGGCGCCCTGGTCGAGGTCGCCCCCGAGGGCCGGGCGGCGGTGGTGGACACGGTGGGTGCCGGCGATGCCTTTGCTTCGGTCTGCATTCTCGGTCTACGTCTGGACTGGCCCTTGTCACAGACCCTGGAGAGGGCCCAGCGCTTCGCCGCCGCCATCGTCGGCCGGCGGGGGGCAACAGTGGACGACCCCGGCTTCTATCGCCCCTTCTCCGAGGACTGGCAGCTCGGCTATTATCCGCAGCCGGGTGGTTAGGGAAAAGCCGTCGCCACCGAACCCATGGATTGCACCCTAGGCTCGGTGCGCCGCCTCCCGCCGCTGGCTTGGCAAAGTGGCCGCTTCACCCCCCAAAAGGCAGAGGGCGCGCCGCCTCTCCGCTCTGAGGTCAGTCGCAGCAAATAGACCGCAAGGAAATCCCAGACCCATGTACGAACAGGTATCACACTCGCTTCTCAACGAAGTGCTCGACGCCCTCAAACCGGAGCTGCGGCGCAGCGACCTGCGCCACTTCTATACCCGCCTGGGGGCCAACTTCTACGCCATCCACTCGTTGTTCTCCCAACTCTACAGCCAGCGCCCGGACTTTCAGGAGCAGTTGGTGCGCCTGGTCGACGTCATGGCCGCTCGCTATGTGGAGCGTTCCCGGGAGCTGGAGGACCGGGACATGGCCCGGGAGCGGGACCACAACTGGTTCTTGAGCCAGGAGTGGGTGGGCATGGCCCTGTACGCGGACGGCTTTGCCGGCAACCTGGAAGGCCTGCAGGCGCGTCTGCCCTACCTCCAGGAACTGGGCGTGAACATGATCCACATCATGCCCATGATGCGCTGCCCGGAGGGGGCCAGCGACGGCGGCTACGCGGTGAGCGACTTCCGCGCCATCGACCCCCGGGTCGGCGACTTGGCGCAGCTCCAAGGACTGACCGCCTCTCTGCGCAAGCGGGACATGCTGCTGACCCTGGACGTGGTGGTCAACCACACCTCCGACGAGCACGAGTGGGCGCAGCGGGCGCGCGCCGGCGAGCGCAAGTACCAGGACTACTACTACGTGTTCCCGGACCGGGACGTGCCCGACATGTTCGAAGAGACCATGCCCGAGATCTTTCCCGAGACCTCCCCCGGCAACTTCACCTGGGATCCGGAGATGGGCAAATGGGTGATGTCGGTGTTCAACAGCTACCAATGGGACCTCAATTACGGCAATCCGGCGGTGTTCACCGAGATGGTGGACGTGATCCTGTTCTGGGCCAACCGCGGTGCCGACATCGTGCGCCTGGACGCGGTGGCCTTTCTGTGGAAGAAGATCGGCACCGCCTGCCAGAACCTGCAAGAGGCGCACCTGATCCTGCAGTTGATGAAGGACTGCTGCCAGGTCACCGCCCCCGGGGTGCTGTTCATCGCCGAGGCCATCGTCGCGCCGCTGGAGATCATCAAGTACTTTGGCGAGGATGCGGTGATCGCCAAGGAGTGCGAGATCGCCTACAACGCAACCCTGATGGCCCTGCTTTGGGACGCGGTGGCCACCCGCAATGCCAAGCTGCTCAACCAGGGCATCCGCAGCCTGCCTAGCAAGCTCGACCGGGCCACCTGGCTCAACTATGTGCGCTGCCACGACGACATCGGCCTCGGCTTCGACGACGCCGACATTCGGCGCGCCGACTACGAACCCTATGCCCACCGCCGCTTCCTGGTGGACTATTTCACCGGCCAATACGGCGACTCCGAGGCCCGTGGCATGCCTTTCGGTCGCAACGACAAGACCGGCGACGCCCGCATCTCGGGCTCCCTGGCCTCCCTGGTCGGGTTGGAGGCGGCCCTGGAGAGCGGCGACGAGGCGGCCATCGACCGCGCGGTAAAGCTGATCCTGCTGCTGCACGGCATGATTCTGTCGTTCGGCGGCATTCCCTTGCTCTACTTTGGCGACGAGATCGGGACCCTCAACGACCGCAGCTTTATGGAAGACGCGCTCAAGGCCGGCGACAGCCGTTGGATGCACCGCCCTCGCATCGACTGGGAACGCGCCGAGCTGCGCCTCCAGCACGGCACCGTCGAGCAGAAGATCTTCGACGGCCTGAAGAAGATGGTGGCGGTGCGCAAGATTACCCCGGCCTTTGCCGATTTCAACAACCGCGAGCTGCTGACGGTGGACAACGACCACCTGTTCGTATTCCTGCGTTCGCACCCGGAGCGCTCGGGCGATACGGTGCTGGTGGTCGCCAACTTCGATGCCCGGCCCCAATACCTGGATCTGGGCGACCTGGGCAACCGCGGCCAGTTCCTCTACGGCCAGCCCCAGGATCTGCTGAGCGGCGAGACCCCGGCCCTGTTCAACCAGCACCTGGTGATCCCGCCCTATCGCTTCTATTGGCTCAGCGACCAGGGGGTTGGCGGCATCGGTTGGCGTCGCTAGCCCGGTTGGCGGGGTAAAGATAGTTTGCCCCGCGCCATGATGCCCTTGCGCTGCCATCCGGAGACGCCCGCCCCCTGGGTGCGCTCGCTCGGTGCCCGGGCTGGGTGGGGGGCGGACGGCGGGCTGCGCCTGGACTACCGGCTCCACGCCGATCCCGCTGCCCTGCGTCTGCCCCCAACCCTGCCGCGTCGGCTTACGGATGGGCTCTGGCGCCACAGCTGTTGCGAGGCCTTCCTGCTCGGGGCCGACGCCCCGGCCTACCGGGAGGTCAATCTCTCCCCGGGTGGCGCCTGGGCCGGCTATGGCTTCAGCGAGTACCGCCATGCGGCCGGTGTGCCGCCACTGCCCGACCCAGCGATTCGCTGTCGCCGGGACGGTGCGGTCCTGACCTTGGAGGCCCGCATTCCCGCCCCCTGGGTGCCTCCGGGCCGGGGCCTGCGGCTCGGCCTCAGTGCGGTGCTGGAACGCACCGACGGCAGCCTCTCCTACTGGGCCCTCGCTCATCCCCCGGGCCGGCCCGATTTCCATCATCCGGACTGCTTTCTCCTGGAGCTGGAGCGATGATCCTAGAATCCTCAGTTGGACAGGGTGCAGTGTGCGTTTTCCGGGGTGCAGGGCAACGACTGCATGGACGCAGGAGGTAGGGCGACGCAGGAAGCCAAAGCCGAGGCGTAACAACGAGGAATAGTCATTCTATTCCGAGGCGTTACAACGCAGCGACCCACAGGGATGTGGGGAATGTCCGGTTCCGTCTGGAACGGAACCGGACCATGCGCCGCGGAAAACGTGCAATGCATCGTGTAGCGTGATTCACCCAGAGAGT
>CBDUCL010000160.1:0-6816 GCA_965365625.1 uncultured Chromatiales bacterium
GCTCTGGTCGACGCTGGCGGTGTCGATTAGGTGGGAAAACGCCACCGCCATGCCCGCATCCAGCGGCACCGAGTGGTTGTTCTGCGAGCTGGTGGCGGTGACCTGCAGCGGGTTGGGATCGTCACCCAGCACCACCACCGACGACATCGCGCCCGGCGGCAGGGCGTCGATGCGCATACGGTAGGTCTCGCGATTGGTGCGGGCATCCTGCACCTGGATGGTGCCAGGCACCCCGGCCAGCACCGGAATCACCGAGAACTCGTACAGGGAGTGCTGCACCAGCTCCAGGTTGTTGAGCTGCAGGCGCAGGTCGGCCCCCAGGGAGATCAGGGTGCCGAAGGGCGCGGCCTGGCCCGGGAGGTCCACCAGGGCGTCGATCACCGCCTGCGGGGAGTCGGCGCTGACGGTGTTATGCAGCACCTGCACAAAGGACACCGAGGCCTGATAGAACATCACCATAATGAGCTGGCTGCGATCCTTGCGGATGCCCCGGTAGGGGGGTGAGGAGGTCTCCACCAGGGGTTTGCCGTCGGGGCCGGGCCGGACCTGGGCGATATCGGCCAGGTTCCAGAACTGGCGCTGGCCGTCCTCTCGCATCTCGAATAGCAGGAACTGCTCGTCGCCGGTGAGCTCCTCCTCCACTGGGAAGCCGAGTTTGAGATAGGGCGGATCGGCGGCGGCCCTGAGTTCGATGGTCTGGCCCGGGGCCGCCCGCTCCGGCAGGGTCAGGCTCAGGGTCGGCGAGCCGGAACCGGTCTCCGTGCGGGCCTGGGGTTTGCCCAGCTTGCGAGAGGCGACGATCGGCAACTCCACCAACAACTCGTTGCGTCCGCCGGCGGCATCCAACCCCTGCAGCCGGAGCTTGAGCGGCTTGCCGGGCGGCCAGTCTTTGGGAATTCGAATGCTGCGCTGGATGCGAAACAGGGGCACCCGGTCTTCGGCCGCGTACTCGGGCAGTCCCTCCACCGCCAGCTCCAGGCTCGCCACCGGCGGGATCTCGACTCCGCTCATATCCAGGTCCACCGCCCCCAGGACCTTGCCCGGCAGTTGTTCGGAGAAGGGATGCGGCACCTCCGAGGCGGGCCGGGCGCGCATCCGCACAATGCTGTCGTCGGGCATTACCGCGCCGGGGAAACGCAACTGGACCCCCTCCTCCGTGCTCAGGACGCCGCCCGCCTGCCCCAGGACCGCAGTGCCCGGGGGCGGCTCGGGACGGCCCAAGGCCAGAGTCTGGGTGTTGTCGGCGCGATCGCGCAGGGTCAGTTCCAGCTCGTCGAGCAGGCCGGCGGCGATGTCCAAGGTGAAGCTGCCGTCCTCTCCCGAGAGCTGGCTCTCGATTACACTGCTTCGGAGGTTGGCGACGCTTACCAGAGTGTCCGGTTCGGTGGCTCCGGGCCCGCCGGTTACCGGTGCCCGGCCCTCGTCCAATCGTCCGACCCGGATCTGCCCAGGTTCCGGGAGGGCGGGCGGCGTGTTGTCCAGGGTCCGGAAGTTGAGCGTCAGGGGCACGCCCTGCAGGAGGTTGCCGAAGTCATCCTTCACTGGTCCGCCCAGCACCAGCCGGTAGTCCTTGGATTCCTCCAGCGCCTGCCCGGGCCGGAGGTAGAGGCTGCGGCGGTCGGCGCTGAGCCGCGCGTCCAGGATCAGGCGTTGCTCGCCACTCACCAGATGCGCGATTTCCGGGCTCAGGCTGTCAGCGGCCAGGGCGCGGTCGAAGTCGAGACGAATCTGCGGTTGCAGGCCCAGTTCCACCGAGCCATCCAAGGGGTCGCTGGCCACCAGGGCCGGGCCCTTGGGGGACAGCGTTAGGTCCCGGCGCAGCAGTTGATCCCGGGTGTCCGGCACCAACTCGGCATGCGCGACGGCACCGTCGGCCAGGTCCAGGGCCTGCAGTCGCGACGCTCCCAGCGGGATGGCCAGCCGGTAGTCCCGCCCCTCGGCCAGGTCAACCAGGGGCCAACCGTCCACCGCGATCGCTACCGGGGCGCCCTGCCCGGCCCGGTCGATGCGGCCATGCACCGAGGCCAGGGGCTCGTCGTGCCGAAGCACCAGATAATGGCCATCGCGATCGATACCCGGCCAGGCGTGTGGTTCGTCCTGCACCAGTTGCAACCGGGTGGCTGCTGGCCGGGCGATACCCGTCATCCTGTAGTGGCTGCGCCCTCCGAGCTGGCTGACCCGCACCAGCAGGGCGCTGGCGCCGCGGGGGAAACCAGCCGGCAGCGGCAGCGACAGGCCCAGGGGTTTGGCGAAGGCCTGGCCGCCGCTGTCGAGGCTGAATTCCGCCAGCAGGGGCAGTTTCTCCAGCCCCGGCAGGGCCGGCGGCTCCTCGGGGCCCGGGCTCAGCCCCAGTAACCGGGGAGTTGCCAGGGCCTTGGGCGGCAGACTGAGCTTGATGCCTCCGGCCTCCAGATTGCCGCCGCCGGGCCCCAGTTCCGTCCAGGCGGAAGACCGTCCGGGGCCTCGCCAGGCGATCTCGATGCGGCCCTCGTGCAATTGCTCCGGGGTAATCTCCAGGCTCGGGGCCAGTTGGGCCTCGGCCGTCAGGCCTTCGATCTCCCGGTACAGGGTTAGCGCCCGTTGGCGCGGGCTGGAGACCAACCGGCTGCCATCGGCAAAACGGTAATGCTCCAACAGGCGCAACGCCACCCGGCTGCCGCTGGGCAGTGCCTCGGCACTCGCCCGCACTCGCAGTCGGGCACCGCTTTCGCCGAGCAGAAACAGGGCCTCCGGGGCCAGGCTCAGGTCCAGTTGGGCGGCTTGGAGCGCCAGCCCGGGTGCGCTCCCGGACAGCGGTTGGCCGGGCTGGGGGATCGGCGGGGCCCCGGGGCCCGGATCGGGGCTGACCACCGCCAGGATGCCCAATTTCGCCAGAGCCAGGGTGATCTGATCGCCCTCGTCGGCGCCCTCCAGGCGCAGCCAGTTGCCCTGCCCAGGGTCGAAGCGCACCGCCAGCGAGTCCCCTGCCTCGGGCCTTGGCAGGCGCAGGGTCAAGGGGGTCTGGGGATGCTGGTCATCGGGCCCCAGGTGCAGGGCGTAGCTGGGGCGCCAGCCTAAGGGCAGCGCCGGCAGGGCTTGGGTGCTCAGCGGTGTCAAGTGCAGCGGGAAGTTGCCGGCGAAAGCTCCGGGGGGCAATTCCAGCCGGGCCCGTCCGTCGGGGCTTTGGAGATCGGCACCCGCCAGGCCGGTGAAGCGCTGACCCTCGGCCCGGGACGCAAGCACCATATCCGGAAATCGCCGCAGGCCTCCCTGCTCCGGCCCGGGCAGCGCCCAGGCGGTAACATAACCCGGCTTGCGTACCGCCAGGGCTTTAAGATCTGCAGCGGCCGAGAACAGATAGGCCCCGGACTCGGTTTGCCGCAGCCCGCCCGGGATCAAGACCTCCCCACCAGCGGCCTGGGGCACCAGTTCCAGTCCGTCGGCAGGCCTTCCGCTTTCGCCGAGATGGATCCTGACCAGATACCAGGACCGGGTGCCATCGGCGCCGAGCGCGGGGACGGTCGATAGCCCACCGGCGAGCAGAAGCAGGAGGATGCTGAGGTTTCGCGCCAGTGCCACGGAAACGTCTCGGGTCAGTCATTATGGTGACAGCCGGATCGACCGGGGGGTAAGCGCTGGCAAACAAAGCTCCCCGCGGCGCGGCCAGATGCCCATACAGTTCCAATCGTTCCAAGCGATCGAAAATGATGGCGTTCGGACAACCGCATTTTCGAAAGCCGTGCTGAGACGCGCTCGGCATGGCTTGTTTCCGCGATTATTCAGATGAAATTCTAGCAGTCGCCAGCACTGGGAAACTGATACAGATCAAACGGGGTTGGATCGCTCGGATCTCAGGAACTGCGTAAGTTACTGACCCGAATTTGACTCAGGCGGCGGTCGGAGAGAGGTTTCGCGATTCTACCACCGTGTCCGGACCCAGCGCTTCAACTCGGTTGCGCCCACCGCGTTTGGCCTGGTAAAGGGCGGTATCTGCCTTCTGGATCAGGCCATCGAGGTTCGTCTCAGGGTCCTCTGCGACACCGATGCTCACCGTGTAGCCGGGGCCATCCCCGCCGATCGAGGTGGCCTCTACCGCCAGGCGCAGGCGCTCGGCCAGTACCACTCCCCCCTCGAACCCGATCTCCGGCAGCAGGCAGACAAACTCCTCGCCGCCGAAACGAGCCAGCACGTCGCTGGGCCGCAGGTTGCCGCGCAAGGTCTCTGCGAACTGAACCAGGACCTGGTCGCCATGGCTATGGCCATAGTTGTCGTTAATCGACTTGAAGTGGTCCAGATCAAGCAGCAGCAGGGCGATTTTCTGTTCCCCCATCCGGGCGCGTTTCAGCACCCGCTCCGCGGCCTCGAAAAAGGCACGGCGGTTGAACAACCGGGTCAGAGGATCCACCATCGCCTGCTGCTTGAGGTCGGATTGCAGGCGTTCGGTGGTCATTACAATCAGCCCGAAGGCCAGCATAATGGAAGTAACGAAGCCGACCAGGAAAACGATCTGGTTGAACGGGGACTGCTGGAACACGCTCTCTAGCGAGACCCCGGCGATTAAGGCCCCGGCCTGCCCAAGGTGCAGCAGACTTTGGCCCAGGCAAACCGCCGCGGTCAGGCGCGCCGAAATGGGCGCCTGCCCGGTGCCTTGCCAGAACTCGGAGGCGAGCAGTGCCAGTTGGACCGAGATAACCAGGGAGACCAGAGCGATACGCACCACCGCGTTGGGCTGCGCCACCGAGAAATAGGCCACCACCAGGGCGAACAGGATTAGACCCGAGACCAGATAACCAACGCGGTTCCTGCGATCCTCCTTGAACCGGCGCACCCCCATCCAAAGTATGCCGTAACCGGCCACCAACAGGCTGTCGGCCAGTACCGTGGACAGCAGGGGATGCAGCTGCTGCTGCGTCGCCAACAGGCCGAGGGCCAGACAAAGCATGGCGAAGCCGGCAAACCAGTGGTAGGTTCCGGGGACCGAGCGATTGAGGCGCATGGTGACGCCGAGAGCTGCGGTCGTAACCAGCAATACCAACGCCAACATCACGACCATTGTCTTAACGTCGAGCAAGGCTCACTCCTAGAGTGGTGCCGTTAGCCCTGAATTTTAACAACAGATCACGAATTATCCCAGAAATACACTAGTGTATTCAGGATTCGCCGTGCGGCACGGACGTCCCGGCATCCTCGATCGCCCCGAGCGGTGCGAAATAAAGGTTTTCGGGGACAGCGGTCTCGCAAGACACCGTGAATAGCACCAACCTGCCCACATCGGGCTCCCTCAATAACCATCGCGGGCCGATTTCTGCAGCGAGGGATGCTCGTCGACCTTCCAGCGCCCCGGATCGTCATATCCCTCCCGGTCGCTGTACCGCAGGCGAGACCAAGCCGCGATAGTCACCACGGCCACCAGGATCACGACCGTCGTCCAACCGCTTCGTTTCTGCATTTCAAGTCCATCGTCGATTCATAAAGATAAACAGCCGGTGAGTATAACCCCGGAGTCGGCGGACTCAAGCCCTTACCAGCCGCCTGCTGGCGACAGGATGTCACGCCCGCAGGGTTCGAGGCTTAGGCAGCGCAAAAAAAACGGTTTAGTGAGCGCCCACGAAAGCGCAGTCGTGCCATGCCTGTGAAATACGCAATCGGCACACAGAAAACCGCTGTGTCGCTCGAAGTTTACGGCCGGTCTTCCGGGGCAGATGAAATACGCCAAGTTTGCACGCCCACTTGTTCCAGACCCTTGCGCTGCCCTTCTCCTGGCAGCCAACCATAGCGCAGGAGCGACAGGATATCGGAACTCACCGCCGGTTCTCGATAGTAACTGTGCCCGAAGGGGCCACCCCCCGAGCCTTCATAAACCACGATATCCAGATTGGTGGCTCTTCCGATGAATTCTCGTTGCTTGTCCGTCAAACTCTCCCACCTCATAGAGCCCAACCGTTGCCGGCTGTGAAACAAGGTTCTGGCGGCCGAAAGCGCTTCGTCGTCGGCGTTGGTGTAGATGGTCAAACGGCCGAACGCCGGCCCCAAGTATTCGCCGCCGATACGTTGCATGACGACTTCCAGATCCAAGTCCGCGGCCAGCAGCACCAAGTTGTCTATCCTCAGTTGCTCGCGTGGGTCGATCCCGGCGGCCCGGGCCTCGATGATCAGTTCCCGCAACGCGGTCGTGACCACGTCGGTTCCGCGGCTATGGGCGGCGATGTGGATTCTCTCTATCTCAGGTATATCCGCCAGGATCCGCAGGAGCTGCTTGAAATGGAGTACCGTGTATTCGCCGGACTCCCGATCCGCCGTATAGAAGAAGAGCCCGCCCTCCCCGGCCGGCCAGGTGTAGGCGATAGGGACGCCTTCCCGCCCGAGAAAATGCCAATTTTCGGCCGCCGACAGCACGGCCTCGTCGAAACTGGTATTGACTCCATGGACGAATAGGTAGACTTCTTTCTTGGGCGTCAAGGCGAGCCGCTCGGCGAGGGTCCGTCGAGCCTCGTCGGTGGCCTGCTCCAGCTCGGCGAGAACTTCCGGCTCGATGATGATCTGGCCACGCTCTTCCACGCGATAGAGGTAGGGCGTGGCTGGAAAGCGAACCAGTTCCCGGGTGGCCAGCACTTTCATCTTCGGCTGCGAAGGGTTTCGTCCAGTGTCAGCGTTGCCAGATCGCTTGGCAGGAGATCATTCGCGGCATGACCCCGGAGCATACCGTGGTGATCAACCGCCAGACCCGCCGTGGTTCGATGATGGTGCCCGGGCAGGTCGCCGATGGCCGAGAGCAGGGCGCAGAGCTCGGCCACCGAGGCGCTGTCGCCTTCCACCGACCCGTAGGTCTGCTCGAAC
>CBDUCL010000161.1:0-6807 GCA_965365625.1 uncultured Chromatiales bacterium
TCGGAGGCTGCGGCGACCAGGGGTAGACCGGGGCAAACAGCGGCGGGTAGTAGGGCGGCGGGCCCCAGGGCGCGTATCCCGGCTCCGGCGGATAGGTACCGAACTCTCCGGGCTCGCCGGCAACCGGCGGCTCGCTCCCCCATTGCGGCGAAGCCGCGGGCCGGGGCGGCTCCATCGACCAGTCTGGATACTCCGAGTAGGCCGGATACCCGGCACCACTGCGGCGGGCCTTAACCCATTCCGGATAGTCCGGGCGATTGGCGCGCATTGCCTTCATGCGCTCGCGCTGCTGACGGATTCGCTCGCGCATCCACTGCTCGCGAGCCTCAATGGCTTCGCTACCGTAGCGATGGCCCCGGGGTTGGCCGGAAAACATCGACTCCGGAGGACAGGACATACCCGCAGAGCCAGCGGCCTGCAGGGCACCGCCGCTGGCGAACAGGGCAGCGCCGGCGACGAAAAGGAAGAAGGGGTTTTGACTCGGCCTGTGCATGGGTCGATGGGCTCCCGTGGGTTGCTGAGCGCGGATCAGCGCCGTTTGTGGGTGTCGCGGTACGGCAGCTCGCGGCAAATGATAAGTCTATCATCAACTCCTTAATTTGATGAATCGAAAAGCCTTGGCGAGCTGAATTGCGGAAACCACCGGGGGCCCCAAGTTTTTCCTTCGCCGCATTCTGCTATGCTGGCACCGGGCGAAAACAGACGCCCCAGCCTGACTGCAATCGCAGAGGAGTACCCACCATGCGCTGGAGAACTGGCCGACGCAGCCGAAATGTCGAGGACCGCCGCGGTCGTCGCCTAGCCGGTGGTGCCGCCAAAGGCGGAATCGGCACTATCGTACTGGTGCTCGCGGCCCTCTACTTTGGCGTGGACCCTTCGCTGATTCTCCAGGGCACCGGCGGCTCGCAACCGGCTACAAGCGGCGGCCAACCGGTGCAGCGCTCGGCGGAGGAGGAAGAACTCAAGGACTTTGTATCGGTTGTGCTGGCGGATACCGAGGACACCTGGCACGCCCTCTTCCGGGACGCCGGCCGCGAATACCGGGAGCCCAAGCTGGTGCTGTTTAGCGGCTCGGTGCAGTCGGCCTGCGGTCTGGGCCAGGCGGCGATGGGGCCCTTCTATTGCCCGGGCGACCAGAAGGTCTATATCGACCTCAGCTTTTACCACGACCTACAGCAGCGCTACGGGGCCCCGGGCGACTTCGCCCAGGCCTATGTGATCGCCCACGAGATCGGGCACCATGTGCAGACCCTGCTCGGCATCTCCAAGCAGATCCGCAAGGCCCAGGCCAAGCTCGGGGAGACCGAATCCAACCAGTTGTCGGTGCGCCAGGAGCTGCAGGCCGATTGCTTTGCCGGGCTCTGGGCTCACCATGCGGACCGCAGCCGCCAGGTGCTCGAGGCCGGCGATCTACAGGAAGCCCTCACCGCTGCAGCGGCCATCGGCGACGACCGGCTGCAGAAGCAGTCGCGCGGCTATGTCACCCCGGACAGCTTCACCCACGGCAGCTCCGAGCAGCGCGTACGCTGGTTCAAGCGCGGCATGAAGAGCGGCCGCATCAGCGACTGCAACAGTTTCGAAAGCGCCAGCCTATAACCCAATACCGGCTTGTAGATACTCAGAGCTGGTAAGCCGCCCGTTCGACCCCGAGCAGTTCCAGGGCGGCGCCGCCGACGGCCCCGCCGATGGCACCGCCGAGCAGGCCGAGGGCGATCAGCTCGGCCGGGTAGGCGCCCCCGGATGGCCCCGGCGGAAACGCTGTCCCGGTGATATCGCTGCCCAACAGCCACATGCTGGCGGCCACCGCCAGGGCCACCAGGCCCGCCACCACCGGACCGCTCATGCGCGCCGACACCCATTCCGAGCACATGGAGAGGATCCAGCGCGAAAAAATGACGTAGGCGATGCCGACGAAGGCCACCGCAGCCGCGGCCCGCCACATGGGCTCGGCGACCGGTGCCAAAACGCCGCTGAGGGCGAAAACCAGGGGCCCGGCGATGGCGCCGGCCAGCATTCCGCTGACGGTCTGACCCAGGGGCCGCAGACGCAACGCCATCTGACCCGAATAGAAGCTGCCGGCCAGGACCCCGACACCCAGCGCAACCCCGAGCATAAACAGCGGTCGCACATTATCGACGCCGATCATCTGATAGCCGATGGCCACCAGGACCCCGACCATGCTCCCCAGCAGGGCCACCGGCATGGCACCGAAGAAAGCTGCGGTAACCGCCCCGGAGAGGCCGCAAGCCAGCAACAGGGTCATCCACTCCGGATTGCCGTACATGGAGAACACCTGGTAGAGCCCGGTAAACAGCCCGCCGAACAGGGCCCCTGACAGGGCCCAGATCAGGGCCCGCAACAGGACTGCCCCCAATTTTTGCAAAGCTTTCATTTCTTTCGTAACTTCCCGATAAGTTGTCGCATAGTATAGGCTTTTCCTGCCGGCAATACAGTCCTTGAGGAATCGTCGAGCATCGACTGAGACAAAACCCCGCGGCGTCGGGTCTACTGTTGTAGACAAGGGCATAGGATTCGGGAACCGGCGTGCACAGCCGAAATCTGGACCAGCACCAAGGGCGAGCAACGATGAACTGCGAGGAAGTACAGCGCAAGCTGCTGGAAGACCCGGAATGCCGGGACCCGGAACTGCTGGCCCATGCCGCGCACTGCGCTGCTTGCGCGGGCGAGCGGGAGCGGGCCCTGGCGTTCGAGCGTCGGCTGCGGGCCAGCATGGAGATAGAACCACCGGCAGGCCTGGAGGCCCGACTCAAGGCCGCGGAACCCAAACCGGGGCGCCGGGGACTCAACCGGCTTGCCGCTGCCGCCGCCCTATTGCTGACGCTGGGAACCGGCTATTGGCTCGGGAGCGGCTGGTGGCCGGCTCCGGGGCAGCAGCGGCTAGCGGGAACGGTGCTTGAGCACATCCGAGCCGAGGTCCATTATCTCGAAGCCCGGCAGGCGCTGCCGGCTGCTGAGCTGAGCGCTTTGTTGGACCAATTCGGTGCCCATCTCAGCGGCGACCTCGGCCCGGTATACCACGCCAGCCGCTGTCCGCTAAACGGCCGCGAAGGGGTGCATCTAGTGCTGGCCGGCCGGCGCGGGCCGGTCACCGTGCTCTTGCTGCCGGGAGTCGGTCTGAGCGAACCCCAAGCTGTCGCCTCCGACCACTATACCGGAGTGCTGCTTCCGGCCGCATTCGGCACCATGGCGGTGGTGGGTGGACCCGGTGAAATGGTGGACCCGCTGGTACAGCGGCTACGCCAGACCCTGGTCTGGGAAATCTGAAGCGGCGCTCCGAACCGGCTATTCGCTGCGCAGCAGGGCAAGCTGGTCCCGCACCGGCGCCAATACCGGCTCGAGCTTGCGCCGCATCAGGGTGCCGATGGCTGTGCTGTCGCGCAACACCGGCCGCACCACGCCGTAGCTCAACCCCGACAGTAGACGCATGGCGCCCACCCGCGGGGCCAACTCCGGACAGCGTGCCAGGCAGGCGCCGATGCCGCTTTCGGTCGGGGCCTTCCCTGCCCTACAGTTCGCCGCATCGACCATGAGGGTGTCGATGATCTGATCCGGCTGCCCCTCTGGCCGCAACGGGCTGAAGTACTCGGCGACCAGATCTAGGGTAATGGTCACAACATCCTGGGTCGGCGGCTTTTCAAGCACGCGTTGTACCGTATCCAGGTAGGCCTGGCCCGCGGCGCTGCAGATCCGAAGCAACTGCCGGGCACAGGGGTTGGCGTCGGCGGCCAGCGCTTCCAGGGCCTCGCGCTGGGGCGGCGGCAGAACCAAAGGACTGGCCTCGGCCGGCAACTCATCCGGTATGGCGGCGAGAAAGCCGACGTAATAGGCGAGCTTGCGGCGCGCCTTCTTCCACAGGTCGGCGCGCCCGGCAGCGTCCAGCAACCCAGGCTGGAGCACCAGACGTATGCTCTCGATCATCGGCTCGGGTTCGGTTTCGAATGGCAGGTAGTCGATCAGGTAGGCCGCCAGCACCCGGCCCATGCTGCCTTGGGCCACCGCTGGGCTCGACAGCAGGCGGCGCCCGTTCTCCGCATCCTCCATCGCCCACCAAGCGCGGCGCGCCAGCTCATCGCTGATACCCGGGGCGCAGACCGCGGCCACCACCGCCTCCGGCTCACCCAGTAGCAGCAACTGCTCCAGGCTCTCGTCACGCATCTGGCCCATGCGGGTCCAGCGCTTGAGGTAGACCGGATAGCCCCCGGGGGAGCCCAGCACGTGGCCGGATAGCAGTTCCCTGACCTTGCGCAGGTAGGGCTCGTTGCGACCAATCGGGTTGAGCGAAACGCGCACTTCTCCCTGCGGGGTGAGGCCGAGAACGGTCATCGAGGATTCGTCGATGCGGATCGCCTGGGGCTTGTTCGCCAGCAGGACGTTGAGCCGCAAAGTGTCTTCGTTCGTGAGTTCCATGGGCACAGCTGGGGGGACGTCGCCGCCGCCGCGATAGGCGCCTCGAATGCGGCAGCACAGAGGTTGGGGCAGAATCCCAGGGACGGGTGCTTAGCCGGCGCCCTGCGTTTCGGGCGGCACGTAATTGGCGTCTTTCGGATTGACGAAGATGAACTGATGCTCGCCGTCGTCGAGCTCGACGAAATCCATCACCGTGTCGTCTAGCAGGGGAATGTACTCCGGTGCCATAACGATCTGAACGCCCTCAGACTGGAACTGTATATCGTCCTCCTTGACCTCGTCGAACCCCATGCGATAGTCGAAGGATCCGTCGGAGTTGCGAACCGCGGCCAGGCGCAGGGCCATTTCGTCGGTACCGCCCTGCTGGGCCGCCGTCTTGATCTGAGCGGCCGCCGCTTGGGTAATTCTGAACATGCTGTATTTCCTCTCGATCCCGGCCGAGGAAACGCTAAGTCGTAGCGATTCCTCAATGCGCTTTACTTTATACCCTGGCGGCGCGTCGTCCGCAAATGCGTCCCCAAGGTTCGGCGTCCCAGGCTCAGGGGCGACGGCTCTGCCGAACCTTGTCGAGAAAGCGCCGCGTCCAGTGATTGCCGCCAACGTCTCGCAGGTGGCTGTAACAGGCGAGCAGATTATTGTACACCAGGCCGTCGCGGCGGCCGTCGATACCGGTGCCCCGCACCACCTCGTAGGCGTAGGTCGGCTCCCCTTCCAACCCTTCGAGGGCGGAATAGTGGAACTCATGGCCATGGATCAGGCGCGCCGGGTCCCAACCGGGGGCCGGCGGCCAGGGCGCCTGGGCGGTCTCGCGCAGCTGCACATAGCCGCGGCCCTGGGGCCGCCGGTGCATCACCGCGGTCGCCGGAATCGCACCCACCATGGCGGCTCGACGCTCGCCCCAGCGCAGCTCCCGGCACAGGTACATCAGGCCGCCGCACTCGGCGTAGACCGGCCCATCGGCCTCGATAAAGGCCCGAATCTGCTCGCGCAAGCCGCGATTCGCCTCCAGCGGCTCCATCACCGTCTCCGGGAAACCGCCCCCGATAAACAGACCGTCGATGTTTGGCAGTTCCGGGTCCCGAAGGCAATCGATCTCCACCAATTCGGCGCCATTGGCGCGCAGCGCCTCGAGGTCCCCCGGGTAGTAGAAGCCGAAGGCACGGTCGCGGGCGATGCCGATGCGCAGATCCGGCTCGCGCCGCAGCGGCAGCTCGATAATGGCGGCCGGCGCCGGAGGGCGCTTGGCAAGGTCCCCCAGGGCATCCAAGTCCACCTGATCGCTAACTGCCCGGGCCAGCAGTTCGATCTTGTCGCTGGCCTCGGGAGTTTCATTGCTCGGAATCAGGCCCAGGTGGCGTTCATCGATCTGCAACTCGCTCGAACGCTGCACCGCGCCCAGCACCGGGATATTCGTATAGTGCTCAATCACCGCCCGCAGCTTGGACTCGTGACGGGGCCCGCCCACCTTGTTGAGGATCACCCCAGCCAGGTCGAGGCGGTCGTCAAACGCCTGATAGCCGAGCAGCAGCGGCGCTACCCCCCGGGTCATTCCGGAGGTATCGATCACCAGCACCACTGGCGAACCCAGAAGGACTGCCAGGGCGGCGTTGCTGTCGCGGCCGTTGAGGTCCATGCCGTCGAACAACCCCTTGTTGCCCTCGATCAAACCCAGGTCGGCGCCTCGCATGCGGCGCACGTATTCATAGTGCATCTCCTGCGGCTGCATGGTGTGGAAATCGAGGTTGATGCAGGAGCGTCCGCTGGCGGCGGACAGCCACAGGGGATCGATGTAGTCCGGCCCCTTCTTGAATGGCTGCACCTGCAGCCCCTGAGCACGCCAAGCGGCGCACAAGCCGATGGACAGGGTGGTTTTGCCGGAGGACTTATGGGCCGCGGAGAGGTAGAAGTGGGTCATGCCAGCGCTCGCGTGAAATAAAAAATCCACCACCGGCTGCCCGGTGGTGGATTCGTCCGACGGCGAAGCCGGTTACGGAAGCCGTTCGACTCAGGCCTTTGCGACCAGTTCGTCGGGGTCTTCCAGCGACTCCGGGAACACCTTGAGCATGCGGGCCCCCACGGCCACCAGAGCCATCGCGACGGCAACGCCGCCGATGCCGAGCAGAACCTCCCAGATGCTGGGGACGTACTGCGCCACGACACCGTCGTAGAAGCTACTCTCGACCACCTCCATGCCCGGGAACAGACTCATCGGGTAGGCCTGGCCACCGATAACAATTACGTAGAGCTGGAAGAAGCCCCCAACCAGCACCAGAAACGAGGCGGTGGCGATGGAGTAGCGGGATTGGGAGAACATCGGAGCGTACAGCAGTACGATGGGCACCAGGGTGCCGATCAGCATTTGTCCGCCCCAAAACATGG
>CBDUCL010000162.1:0-6747 GCA_965365625.1 uncultured Chromatiales bacterium
CCAAGCCCCTGGTGGGCCACCTGGCGGCCTGGAACTACTTCATGAGCGTGGAAGATGACGCCAACGACGCCTTTATCGAGGCCTGGCACAAGTTCATCAAGAACGAGGATAGAGTAAGCAACGACCCGATGGAGGCCCACTACATCGGCTTCAATATGTGGGTAGAGGCGGTGAAGAAGGCCGGCACCACCGATCCCAAGGCGGTGGGCGAGGCGATCATCGGCGTGGCGGTACCCAACCTGACCGGTGGCTACTCCGCGATGATGCCCAACCACCACATCACCAAGCCGGTGCTGATCGGCGAGATCCAGGACGACGGCCAATTCCAGGTGGTCTGGCAGACCTCGGGCCTGGTGGCAGGCGATGCCTGGTCCGACTACCTGGAAGGCTCGAAGGACATTATCGCCGACTGGCGCGCACCGCTCGCCTGCGGCAATTACAACGTCAAAACATCCAACTGTTCGGGACAGAACTTCTGACCCCCGCTTGAGCCTGTGACCCGCGGCGCCCCCGCCCCGGCGGGGGCGCCTCCCTTACTCCGACGAGAATCCATCCCGAATGTTGCGACTTCTGGCGACCCTGTTGCTGCTAGGCCTGAGCGCCGCGCCCGCGGCAGCGGACATCGAAACCGGCGACCCGGCCCTGGACGCGGCCTTCGCGCAGCTGCTGGACCGGGACTTCGACACCAAGGTCGAGGGCGTGACCGCCCTGGCCGCCTCCGGCCATCCCCAGACCGCCGAGCTGCTGCACGGGCTGCTCGACGGCGAGCTGCGTTATCTCAAAAAGCAGAAGCGCCTGGTCTGGATGCAGGAGCGCGACGGCGAACGCCACGCCATCGATGCCCTCAACGGCGCCGACTACGGCAAACAGAGCAAACGGAAGTTCAAAAAGCTGGCGCTGAACAACGCCATGCGCAGCCAACTGCGCGGCCTGCTGGCGGAGCTGGAACTGTCAGACCCGGACCCGGCGGTGCGCCTGGCTGCCGTCAATTCCATGTTCGACACCATCGAATTCGAACAGGCAGCGGTGTTCGCCCGCCTGCTGCAGAAAGAGCCCGACCCGCAAGTGGCTGCCGCCCTCGACAGCGCCCTGGCCCTGGCGCGCCTGGGCGCCCCGGATTCGGAGCGGCGCCTGGCGGCGGTCGTGGAACTGGAAGGCCGGCTGGAACCGGCGGTTCGAAACGGCCTCACCCGCCTGGCCGAGTCGGATCCGGATCCGGAGGTCGCCGCCGCCGCGGCCGCGGCGCTGCAGGAGATCGAAAAGCAGGTCACCCTCTACGGCTATCTCGAGACCCTGTTTTTCGGCCTCAGCCTCGGCTCGGTGCTGGTGCTGGCGGCCATTGGCCTGGCCATTACCTTCGGCGTTATGGGGGTGATCAATATGGCCCACGGCGAGCTGATCATGCTCGGAGCCTACACCACCTACCTGATTCAGCAGGCCATGCCGGAGATGATCGGGCTGTCGATCCTGCTCGCGGTGCCCGCCGCCTTCCTGGTCTCCGGTGCCGCCGGCATCGCCATCGAGCGCGGGGTGATCCGCTTTCTCTACGGGCGCCCCCTGGAGACCCTGCTCGCCACCTTCGGCATCAGCCTGGTGCTGCAGCAACTGGTGCGCACCCTGATCTCGCCCCAGAACGTGCCGGTGGCCAACCCGGAGTTCTTGAGCGGCCTCTGGCAAATCAACAGCGCCCTGTCGCTGACCTACAACCGGCTGTATATCTTTATCTTCTGCCTGCTGGTGTTCGCCGCCCTGTTCTTTGTGCTCAAGCGCACCCGGCTTGGCCTGCAGGTGCGGGCGGTGTCCCAGAACCGCGCCATGGCGCGCGCCATGGGGGTGCGTTCGGCGCGGGTCGACGCCCTGACCTTCGGCCTCGGCTCCGGCATCGCCGGCATCGCCGGGGTGGCCCTGTCCCAGCTCACCAATGTCGGCCCCAACCTGGGCCAGGCCTATATCGTCGACAGCTTTATGGTGGTGGTGTTCGGCGGCGTCGGCAACCTCTGGGGCACCCTGGTGGGGGGCCTCGGCCTGGGGATCGCCAACAAGCTGATGGAACCATGGGCCGGCGCGGTGCTGGCCAAGATCCTGCTGCTGGTGTTCATCATCCTGTTCATCCAAAAGCGTCCGCGCGGGCTGTTTCCGCAGAAAGGCCGCGCGGCGGAGAACTAGGCCATGCTGCTCGCAAAGATCCTCAAAGGCGACCGTGGCGGCCAGATATTCCTGCTGTTGCTGCTCGCCACCCTGGTGGCGGTACCCATCCTCAACGCCCTGCCGCCGGAGCACGCCCTGCACCTGCCCACCTATCTGGTGACCCTGCTCGGCAAGTACCTGACCTACGCCCTGCTCGCCGTCTCGGTGGACCTGGTATGGGGCTTCATGGGCATCCTCAGCCTGGGGCATGCCGCATTCTTCGGCCTCGGCGGCTATGCCATGGGCATGTACCTGATGCGCCAGATCGGCGACCGCGGCGTCTACGGCAACCCGGAACTGCCGGACTTCATGGTGTTCCTGAACTGGCAGGAGCTGCCCTGGTTCTGGTGGGGCTTCGACCAGTTCTGGTTCGCCGCCCTGATGGTACTGCTGGTGCCCGGGCTGTTGGCCTTCGTATTCGGCTGGCTGGCGTTTCGCTCCCGGGTCACGGGGGTCTATCTGTCAATCATCACCCAGGCCTTGACCTATGCCCTGATGTTGGCCTTCTTCCGCAACGAGATGGGCTTCGGCGGCAACAACGGGCTCACCGACTTCAAGGACCTCCTCGGCTTCAACCTGCAGTCGGATGCCACCCGCATCGGCCTGTTCATCGCCTCCGGTCTTGCTCTGGGGCTCGGCTATCTGGCCTGCCGGGCGCTGGTCAAGTCCCGCCTCGGCCGGGTCGCCCTGGCGATCCGCGACGGCGAGGATCGTACCCGCTTTATCGGCTACAAGGTGGAGCACGTGAAGCTAGCCATTTTCACCTTCTCCGCCATGCTGGCGGGTCTGGCCGGGGCCCTCTACGTACCTCAGGTAGGGATTATCAACCCCGGCGAGTTCCAACCCCTGAACTCCATTGAAGTGGTGATCTGGGTCGCCGTCGGCGGACGCGCCACCCTCTACGGTGCGGTGCTGGGGGCGCTCGGCGTCAATTACGCCAAGACCTGGTTCACCGGCGCCTTTCCGGAGATTTGGCTGTTCGCCCTGGGCGGCCTGTTCGTGCTGGTGACCCTGCTGCTGCCGCGCGGCATCGTCGGGCTCTGGCGCCGCAAGGGGAATACGCCATGAGCGCGGCACAAGGGCTGTTTCGGCGCGACCGCCAGTTCGACTTCGTGGTGCCGAAGATCGTCGAGGGCCTGGACCTAAGCCACGGCACCCTGCTCTACATGGAAGACGTCTCGGTGGCCTTCGACGGCTTCCAGGCGATCAAGGACCTCAACTTCTACGTCAATGCCGGCGAACTGCGCTGCCTGATCGGTCCCAACGGGGCCGGGAAGACCACCATGATGGACATCATTACCGGCAAGACCCGCCCGGACACCGGCGCCTGCTGGTTCGGCGCCCGGATGAACCTGTTGCGCATGAGCGAACCGGAGATCGCCCAGGCCGGCATCGGCCGCAAGTTCCAGAAGCCGACGGTATTCGAGCAGCACAGCGTATTCGAAAACCTGGAGTTGGCCATGGCCGGGCCCAAGGGAGTCTGGGCGACCTTGGTCGCGCGTTTGAGCCCGGCCCAGCGCGAGCGCATCGAAGAGGTATTGGAGCTGATCGGTCTCAGCGCGGAGGCCCAACGCCCGGCCGGCGCCCTGTCACACGGCCAGAAGCAGTGGCTGGAAATCGGCATGCTATTGATGCAGAACCCCCTGCTGTTACTGGTGGACGAGCCCGCCGCCGGCATGACCCATCAGGAGATGGACCACACCGTGGAACTGCTCACCGGCCTGGCGGGCGAGCATTCCGTGGTGGTGGTGGAGCACGACATGGACTTCGTACGGGCGCTAAATTCCCGGGTCACGGTGCTGCACCAGGGCACGGTGCTGGCCGAAGGCAGCATGGACCAAGTGCAGAACGACCCGCGGGTGGTGGAGGTATACCTTGGCGAGTGACCGATGCTAAAGATCGAAGGCCTGAACCAGTATTACGGCCAATCCCACACCCTCTGGGACCTGGACCTGGAGGTAGCCGAGGGCCAGTGCACGGTGCTCATGGGCCGCAACGGGGTGGGCAAGACCACCCTGCTGCAGTGCATTATGGGTCTGCTGCCCGTGAAATCCGGCCAGATGCGCTACGGCGACCGGGACCTGACCCGAGTGGCCGCCGAAGCACGCGCCCGGCTGGGGCTGGGCTATGTGCCCCAGGGGCGGCAGATCTTCCCCCTGCTGACGGTGGAGGAGAACCTGCAGATCGGCCTGCCGGCCCGCAGCGACGGCCTGCGCAAAGTGCCGGATTTCATCTACGAGATGTTCCCGGTGCTCAAGGAGATGCTTGGCCGGCGGGGCGGCGACCTGTCCGGCGGCCAGCAACAGCAATTGGCCATCGGCCGGGCGCTGGTCACCGACCCCAAGCTGCTGATCCTGGACGAGCCCACCGAGGGCATTCAGCCGAACATCGTGGCCGAGATCGGCAATGTGGTGCGGCAGCTGAACCGGGAGATGGGCCTAACCGTGCTCTTGGTCGAACAAAAACTCCCGTTCGCCCGCAAATTGGCGGATCGTTTCTGTCTGATTGACCGAGGTCGTGCCGTCGCCGCCGGGAATATGCCAGAATTGGGTGAGGACCTGATCCAGCAGTATCTGACGGTCTAACACCCCGAACCGAAGACTAGGAGATGCATCGATGAAAGCCCTGATTCCCCTGAGCCTCCTCACGGCCGCCGGCGCCGTCCAGGCCCATGTGGCCGACCTGTCCCCAGCCCAGCATGCCAGCGAACACGCCTGGCTGGCCCTGGTCCTGGTGCCCCTGGCGCTGCTGCTGATTCCCCTGCTGCGACGCAAGCGCTGAACCTCAGGGCCCGATGGCCAGCACGGCAGAGGAGATACCGTCCGACGGTGGCTGGCAGGCCAGCCTGCGCCTGGGATTTCGCCCCGGCGCCCGCGGCACGGTGCTGGCCGAGCGCCGGCGCCAGGGTCCGCTGGCGGTGCAGCGGCCCTTCTACCCGGAAGGCGAGGTCTGCCACACCTATTTGCTGCACCCACCCGGCGGAGTGGTCGGGGGCGACCGGTTGGAGATCGACGTCGACCTGGCCACCGGCACCCAGGCCCTGATCACCACCCCCGGCGCCGGGAAGTTCTACCGCAGTGCCGGAGCCACCGCCGAACAGGCGCAACGCCTGCGGATCGCCCCCGGCGCCAGCCTGGAATGGCTGCCCCAGGAAAACATCCTGTTTCCCGGCGCCGAAGTGGCGATGCAGACCCAAGTAGAGCTGCAGGGCAACGCTCGCCTGGCGCTGTGGGAGATCCAGTGCCTGGGACGCCCGGCGATCGGCGAGGCCTTCGAGCCGGGCCGGCTGGACAGCCGGCTTTCGATTTTCCGCGACGGCACTCCCTTGCTGTTGGAGCGCCTGCGCGTAAGCGCTGACAACCGTTGCCGGCTTTCGCTGATGGCGGGGCTGGCGGTGGGCGGCACCCTGGTGCTGAGCAATGCCGGCGAGCCCGAAGTCGAGATCTGCCGCGACCTGCTGCTGGGCGACGGCAGCGACTACAGCGGCGTCACCCTGATCGAAGACCTGCTGCTGGTGCGCTACCTGGGCAATTCCACCGAAAACGCCCGGCGCCTGTTTGCCTCTATCTGGCAGCACCTGCGACCCCGAACTATGGGTCGAGCGCCGAGCACGCCACGGATATGGGCGACATGAGCGCAATCATAGGCGCAGGGTGGAAAAAACCTAGCCGTAGGGTGGAACAAGCGCAGCGGTTCCACCAGGCCTCCAGCCGTCTTTGGTGGAACCGCTCTGCTTGTTCCACCCTACCCCACGGAAACCCCTGCATGAGCACATCCCCATGGAACTGACGCCGAGAGAAAAAGACAAGCTACTGCTGTTCACCGCCGCCTTGGTGGCGGAACGGCGCATGGCCCGGGGCCTGAAGCTGAACTACCCGGAAGCGGTGGCCTTTATCAGCGCCGCGATTCTGGAAGGGGCCCGGGACGGCCGCAGCGTGGCCGAGCTGATGGACCAGGGGCGCAGCCTGCTGAGCCGGGAGCAGGTGATGGACGGCGTGCCGGAGATGATCCCCGAGGTGCAGGTGGAGGCCACCTTCCCGGACGGCACCAAGCTGGTCACCGTGCACGACCCCATTGTCTGAGAGGGAACAACCGATGATTCCAGGTGAACTGATCGCCGCCGCGGGCGAGATCGAGCTGAATGCGGGCCGCCCCACCCTGACCCTCTCGGTGGCCAATAGCGGCGACCGACCGATCCAGGTTGGCTCCCACTACCACTTCTACGAGACCAATCCGGCGCTGCAGTTCGAGCGCGAGCAGGCCCGGGGCTTTCGGCTCAATATCCCGGCCGGCACCGCGGTGCGCTTCGAGCCCGGGCAGACCCGGCAGGTGGAGCTGGTGGCCTATGCCGGCGAGCGCCGGGTGTACGGATTCCGCGGCCAGGTGATGGGCGCGCTGGACGCGGGGAAAGACGCATGACCAAGATCAGCCGCCAAGCCTATGCGGAGATGTACGGCCCCACCCTGGGCGACCGGGTGCGCCTGGCCGACAGCGAACTCTTTATCCAGGTCGAGCAAGACCGCACCGTCTACGGCGATGAGGTCAAGTTCGGCGGCGGCA
>CBDUCL010000163.1:0-6743 GCA_965365625.1 uncultured Chromatiales bacterium
GCCGGTATGGCTGAAGGAAAAGCTGTTCCTGAAGACGGTATTGAAAAAGGCGCTGGCCGAACTCGGCGGCTGCAAAATCGACGACCTGCCGCCGCTGTTGTTCGCGGAGCACCACCAGTCCCATGCCGCCTCCGCCTTCTTCCCCAGCCCCTATGAAGAAGCGGCGGTCTTGTGCATGGACGGGGTGGGCGAATGGGCCACTACCTCGGTGTGGCACGGCAAGGGCAACCAGCTGGACGCCCTGTGGGAGATCGACTTCCCCCACTCCCTGGGGCTGCTGTATTCCGCCTTCACCTATTACACCGGCTTCAGGGTCAACTCCGGCGAATACAAGCTTATGGGCCTGGCCCCCTACGGCGAGCCCAAGTACACCGACCTGATCCTGGACCATTTACTGGATCTGAAGGCAGACGGCACCTTCCGCCTGGACATGAGCTATTTCAACTACGCCACCGGGCTGACCATGACCAACCGCAAGTTCGATCGGTTGTTCGGTGCCCCGCCGCGCAAGCCAGAGACCCCATTGCCCAGCGCGAGATGGACATCGCCCGCTCGATCCAGGCGGTGACCGAAGAGGTCGTGCTGCGGCTGGCCCGCAGCATTCACCGGGAGACCGGGCTGGAGCACCTGTGCCTGGCCGGTGGTGTGGCGCTGAACTGCGTGGCCAACGGGCGCCTGCTGCGGGAAGGGCCGTTCGAGGATATCTGGATCCAGCCGGCGGCCGGCGATGCGGGCGGCGCCCTGGGCGCTGCCCTGGCCTCCTGGTATCAGCGCCACGGCAACCCCCGGGGCGCCCCCGAGGGCCGGGACTCCATGCAGGGCTCCTACCTGGGTCCTCGGTTCAGCGACGAGGCGGTGCGCGGCTATCTGGATTCCGTGGGGGCCAAGTACCGGCGCCTAGACGACGGCGAGATGGCGGCGGAGCTGGCCAAGCTCCTGGCCGATGAAAAGGTCCTGGGCTGGTTCCGCGGGCGCATGGAATTCGGTCCGCGGGCGCTGGGGGGGCGCTCTATCATTGGCGACCCACGCAGCCCCAAGATGCAGTCGGTGATGAACCTCAAGATCAAGTACCGGGAGTCGTTTCGGCCGTTCGCCCCGGTGGTGCTGGCGGAGCGGGTGTCAGAGTTCTTCGAGCACGAGGGCGACAGCCCCTATATGCTGATTGTCGCCCCGGTGCGGGAGGCGCTGCGCACGCCCATGACCGAGGAACAGGATCGGCTGTTCGGCATCGACAAGCTCCATGTCCCCCGTTCCAGCCTGCCGGCGATCACCCACGTGGACTACTCGGCTCGCATCCAGACGGTGCATGACGACACCAACCCCCAGTTTGCCGCCCTGCTGCGGGAGTTCGACCGGCTGACCGGCTGCCCGGTGCTGGTCAATACCTCGTTTAATGTGCGCGGCGAGCCCATCGTCGGTTCGCCGGAGGACGCCTACCGCTGCTTTATGCGCACCGAGATGGATTACCTGGTGGTGGAAAACTATCTATTGGACAAGCGCGACCAGCCCCAGTGGCAAGAACAAGGCGACTGGCGCCAAGAGTTCGAACTGGATTGAGCCATGAATTACAACGACGAAATACCGGAACTGGATGCCGCCGGCCTGCGCCAGTTCGGCCTTACCACGGGCGGCCTGGTGATCGGCATCTTCGGCCTCGGCTTGCCGCTGTTGTTCCGCGGTCTCGGGGCCCTGACCGCTTATTCCACCGGGCAGTTGGCGGCCTGGGCTATCGGTGTGCTGCTGATCCTTTGGTCGCTTCTCGCCCCGGCCAGCCTGCGCGGCCCTTACCGCGGCTGGATGCGCATCGCCATGATCATCGGCTCGGTGGTCAGCCGCATTGTGCTCGGCTTTGTGTTCTATCTGGTGGTGCTGCCGACCGGTCTGCTCATGCGTGCCTTCGGCAACGACCCGATGAGGCGCAAGCGCGATCCCCAGGCCGACAGCTACCGGGTGGTGCGCACCAAGCAAATTCGTCCTAGCGATATGGAGAGACCCTTCTGATGTTGGAGTTGCTGAAAGATCTTTGGGCCTTTATGAAGGAGCGCAAGAAGTTCTGGCTGGCCCCGATCATCATCGTGTTGTTGCTGCTCGGCGCCCTGATTGTTCTGACCCAGGGATCTGCCGTTGCACCCTTTATCTACACCCTGTTTTGAGCCCGTGGCCGATTGTTTGCGGTCAACAATCGGGGCCATTGCCGCAAGATGCGCCGGGAACGGCCACAAATCCGGGCTCGCTATTGCGAACCGGCCTAGGGGCTCCGTCGAGGTTGGGGTGGTGATGGAAAGTCGGCAAAGCGCAAGGCGAGGCGCCGCGAGCGCAGCAGATAGACGAGGATGTACAGGTCGAGCAGCCCACCGATGATGTGCAACTCGTTGAGCCGGGCCAGCTGGCCGTGACCCAGACCGACCAGCAGGGCGAAGTCGGCCAGGGCCGAGGTTGTCAGCAGCCAGCGGCCGTGCCGCCAGAGGCCCCGCACCAGCCGGCCCGCCGCGGGGCGCCGCCGCAGGGCGGCGGCCAGCAGCGCCAGTGCCGGCAGGCTGGCAAGCAGAAACCAGGGCCCGCTGAGCAGATCGGAGGTAGCACCCGCACTCGGCGTCGAGCGGACACCGACGAAGCTGCTGACTGCTCCCAGAACCAGTAGGATCCAATGGCGAGCGAGAAACGCCAGAATCAGCCACAGCAACCAGCCGACCCGCAGCATGCCGTCGGCGGTATAGTCCTGGGGCCCGAACCCGTTCGTCATCTCAACTCACGCTCCCTCGGAGCCCCGGCCCACTAGCAACCGGACTTGGCCCCATGATCCTAGATTCCTCAGTTGGCCGCTCGAGAAATAGGGTAAGTGCAGAATTTAATCATAAAAACGCCGGAGACCAGCGTTCACCCGTTGGGTGAGGTCGCTACGACCTGCATAACACGCTCCATTTCGCGCCTGGCGTTGTTGCGAATCGTTGCAAGCGCGGGCCATTGCGCCTCATCGCGCCTAGCCAGACACGAAATGAAGCGCACTCTGTAGGCCGTCCAACTGAGGATTCTAGGATGATCATAGAACTGCAAAGCTTGACCCCGGCCCAGGTCTATTTCCACCTGATCCAGGTCCTGGTGCCGCGGCCCATCGCCTGGGTATTGTCGGAGAATGCCTCGGGTAGTTTCAATCTCGCCCCCTTCTCCTATTTCAACGCGGTATGCAGCGACCCGCCGCTGATCCTGCTTTCGGTGGGTCAGCGCCCGGAGGGCGGCCACAAGGACACCCGGGTCAATATCGAGCAGCGCGGCGACTTCGTGGTACATATCGCCCATTCTGAGCTGCTCGACCCGCTTAACGCCAGTGCCGCCAGTCTGCCTCCGGAGGAGTCCGAGCAGGCTCAGCTCGGCCTGGCGCTGGCCGAATTCCCCGGCTCGCGCCTGCCGCGTCTGGGCGACTGCCGTATCGCCATGGCCTGCAGCTGCTACCGTATCGACGAGATCGGCAATGCCCCCCAATCCCTGATCTACGGTCGGGTCGAGCAACTCTATATCAGCGATAAGGTGGCGGGGCGCGACGCCAAGGGGCGTCTGAAGGTCGACGCTGCGGCAATGGACCCGCTGGGGCGCTTGGGGGCCGGCGAATACGCGGCCTTCGGGCAGGTTCTGCGGCGAGCGCGCCCGGATTAACGGCTCTGCTAGACTTTAGACCGCCCCTCCAACTCAAGAACCGGAATCATCCCATGCAAGCTTTCGGCACCCTGGAATACGAGTACGGCATCACCGCCGTCGATATCGGCCTCTACCGTCCCGGCCTGGCGGCCTGCTACCTGCTGCGCGAGGGCGACCGCCTGGCCTTTATCGATACCGGCACCTACCATACCGTGCCCCGGCTGCTGGACCTGCTGCAGTCCTTGGGGCTGGGGCCTGAGCAGGTGGACTATGTGATCCCCACCCACGTGCACCTGGATCACGCTGGCGGCGCCGGCGAGCTGATGCGCCGCTGCCCCAATGCCCGGTTGGTAGCCCATCCCAAGGGCGCGCCGCACCTGATCGACCCAGCCAAGCTGATCGCGGGCGCCAGCGCGGTCTACGGCGAGGCCGAGTTCGCCCGCGACTACGGCACCCTGGTCCCGGTGCCGGAAGAGCGGGTGTTGCTGGCCCCGGACGGCTTCGAGTTGGAACTGAACGGACGCGCCCTGGTCTTTCTCGACACCCCGGGCCACGCCAACCACCATTTCTGCGTGTTCGACCGGGTCAGCCAGGGTTTTTTCAGCGGCGACACCTGCGGTATCTCCTATCGGGAGTTCGAGTGCGAAGGACGGCCCTTCGTTTTCGCCCCCACCACCCCGGTGGCCTTCGACCCGGAAAGCTGGCAGCACAGCCTGGACCGCGTCCTGCAATACGAGCCCCAGGCCTTTTACCTGACCCACTTTGGTCGCATTCGTCCGACCCCGGACGCGATCGATCAGTTGCGCGCCAGCATTCGACGCTGCGCCGAGATCGCGCTCTCCGAGCAGACCCCCAAGGAGGGGCGTCAGGGGCGTATCCACCGGGCCATGGAAAGCGATCTGGTGGCGGGTCTGGAGGCGCGGGGCTGCGGGCTGGAGCCGGAGCGGGCGCGGGAACTGCTGGCGGTGGACAGCGACCTCAATGCCCAGGGCCTGGAGGTCTGGCTGCGGCGGCGGGAAAAGCGGGCGGCCCAGGCGGCGGGGGCGGGCTGAGGGGCCTCAGCCCTTGGGCCAGGTCTCCTGCATGGAGGGACGCTCGGCAAACCCTTGATACCAGGCCGCGCTGCCCTCGCGCCCGCCGCGCCAGGCCAGGTCGGGCAGGCGGAAATCCAGATAGCCCAGGGCCGATGCCAGCGCAATTTGGGCCAGGCTGAGCTCCGACGGCAGGCCGCCGATCTGCGTCTCCACCTGGTTCAGGGAGCGCCCGATTTCCTTGATCCAGCGCTGCATCCAGTCCAGGGAATTCTCGCCTTGCGGGCGCCGGCGCTCCATTACCAGGTAGTAAGCGGCATCCAGGATGCCATCGCTCAATGCCTCCCAGCGCAGCACCTGCCAGCGCTCCGGGCCCGCTTCCGGAATCAGCCTCGGTTCCGGGCTCAGGCTGTCCAGATAGGCGCACAGCAGGGGGCTATCGAACAGGCTGTCGCCGTCGTCCAGCACCAGTGTCGGCACCTTGCCCAGCGGATTGGCGGCGGTCAGTTCCGGCGCTTCGTCGAATGGGTTGCTGACCAGCTCCTGCACCCGGTCACCGAGATGTTTCTCGCGCACTACCAGGCGTACCTTGCGGGCGTAGGGTGAGGTCTCCGAATAGTACAATCGCATCATGGCCGGCTCCGGGGTTTATCTCATTCAGCCTAGCAGCCCCGGGGCCAAACGCCAGCGGAAGCCATGCTCAGCCGCTAGGGGTCACGCAGGCAGGTCGCAGTTCTTCGGTCGCCAGCAGAGGCTCCTGGGCCAGCCCCCGCAAATCCTGGCGCAGCCGGCCCAGCCGCTCTACCAGGGTGCGCCGCTGATCGGGTGTCAGGCTGATATCGAGGCGCGCGAGCAGCGCCAGGGTCTCACCGCGGGCCTGCTCCGAGGCGGCCGCCAACGCCGGCGGTCGGCCGGCGAGATCGACCCACCAGCCGATCAGGTAGGCCCGCAGCTCCTGTCGCGGGGCGCCCGCATCCAGCAGCGCGAGCAGCCCAGCCTGGCGGTCTTCCCGATACGCCAACCAGAGGGCGGCCAGATTCGGCAGGGCGCGGCTGCTGCCTGCCACCATCTCCCGTTGCTCCCGGTTGAGCCTGCCGGTCCAGCGCTCGACGCGCTCCCGATAGCGCTCGGCCCGAGCCGCGTCCTGCTCCCGGGGGCTGCCGCTGAGATATTCGGCCCGGTACTCGGCATTGCGCTCGCGCATCTGCCGCCGAAGGTGGTCGATCTGCTCCGCGCCGAGTTCTTCCAGCAGGGGAAGGGCGAGGGTCACCGCCAACTGGGCATGACGCTCGTAGAGGGCCTCGGCCCAATCCGCCAGGCAGGCCAGTTCGTCCGTCCCCAGCCCCTGTGTCGCCCCTTCTTCCGCCATCCGCAACCAGGCCACGAGGCGAGGCAGCTCTTCGCCGCGGTGGCGTTCCAGGGCCGCCTCTAGTTGGGGTTCCCAGGCGCGCTGCTGGGCCCGACTCAGGTCCAGCTGGCCGTCGGCCCAGCGGGCGATCAGCCAGTCCGCATTGCGATACGCCAGCTCGATGCGGCTGCAGCCGATCAGCAGCAGGGCGCAGGCGGCGAACACCAGCAGGGGGCGGTAGTAGCGGCGCATGGTCTAGATTAAATGGTACGAATCGCCCGATTTTGCAACCGGAGATCCCCCGACCATGAACGCCTCTGCCCCCTGGGCGCTGTTGGTGATCGACATGCAGAACGACTTCGTGCGCCCGGACGCGGTGCTGTGCGTCCGGGGAGCCGAGGCCAGCCTGCCCAGCATTCGCAGCGCCTGCGACTGGTTTCGCGCCCGCGGCTGGCCGGTGATCTGGGTGGTGCGCGAGCACGCCGCTGACGGCAGCGACATCGAGGCCATGCGCCTGGACCTGTTCCGCCGCACCCCGGTCCTGGTGCCGGGCACCCCCGGCTGCGAGATTGTCGCCGGCCTGGAGCCTCGCCCTGATGAGCCGCGCATCGTGAAGAAGCGTTGGAGCGCCTTTATGCAGACCGAGCTGGACTGGGTGCTGCGGCGAATCGGGGTGGAACGGATCGCAGTCAGCGGCACCCAGATCCCCAACTGCCTGCGGGCGACGGTGT
>CBDUCL010000164.1:0-6709 GCA_965365625.1 uncultured Chromatiales bacterium
GGGCTTCCCCATGTGAAAGTAGGTCACCGCCAGGTTCTTATTCCAAACCCCTGCCCAACCAAAGGCAGGGGTTTTTTTATGCACGACTCGTGATGCCGCGGTTTGCTCGCCCGTTCCTCGAGGCTGTTAAAATGGGTCCTTCGCCCGTTCGCCGAACCCAGCCGACCATGATCGAGTATCGAATCACCCCAGAATCACCCGAGAGCCACTGCTTCTCGGTCGACGTCGATATTCCCGAGCCGGACCCTGCGGGTCAATGCCTGCGCATGCCGGCTTGGATCCCAGGCAGCTATATGATCCGCGATTTTGCGCGCCAGGTTGTTACCCTGGAGGCGAGCTGCGACGGTGCTCCGGTCGAAGCGGTCAAGCTCGACAAGCAGACCTGGCGTTGTGAACCGGTCAAAGGCGTCCTCCGGATCCACTACCAGGTCTATGCCCGGGACCTCTCGGTACGCGCCGCCTATCTCGATACCACAAGGGGCTATTTCAACGGCACTTCAGTATTCCTCAGCGTCGACGGTAGGGAGAACGAGACCTGCGCGCTCTCGATACTTTCCCCGCGGGGGCATGCCTACCGTGAGTGGGCAGTGGCGACCAGCCTGCGCCCCGCCGGAGACTGCGACCGGGGTTTCGGTCGTTATCTTGCCGAGACCTATCTGGACCTGATAGACCATCCGGTCGAGATGGGGTGCTTCAGCCAAGTCGAGTTCGAGGTCATGGGGGTGCCCCATGAACTGGTGATCAGCGGTCGTCACCGAGCGGATATGGAACGCCTGGCAGCGGATCTCGGTCGTGTATGCGCCCAGCAGGGGGCCCTATTCGGTGAGCTGCCCTGCGACCGTTACCTGTTCATGGCGCTGGCCACCGGCGACGGATACGGCGGACTCGAACATCGCTTCTCCACCAGCCTGATCTGCGGCCGCTCGGATCTCCCGCGACCGGGCGTGAGCGCCGTCGACAAGGGCTATCGCAAATTCCTTGGCCTGTGCAGCCACGAATACTTCCACCTCTGGAACGTCAAGCGCATTCGGCCTCGGGTGTTTCAGCAGCAGGGACTGGAGCGGGAGGTCCATACTCGGTTGCTTTGGGTGTTCGAGGGTTTTACCTCCTACTACGATGACTTGGCCCTGGTGCGCAGCGGCCTGATCTCACCCGAAGACTATCTCGAATTGCTGGCCGCTACCATCACCCGCTTTATGCGCGGCAACGGGCGACACAAGCAGTCGCTGGAGGCGTCGAGTTTCGACGCCTGGACCAAGTTCTACAAACAGGACGAGAGCGCGCCCAACAACATCGTCAGCTACTACACCAAGGGTGCGATCGTCGCCTTGGCGTTGGACCTGACGATTCGGCGCGATACTCGGGGCGAGCGTTCTCTGGATCATGTGATGCGCCGGCTGTGGAAGGATTACGGCAAGATGGATCGCGGCCTCGGCGAGGATGAGATCGAGCCGCTGATCGCCGAGGTCGCCGGGCTCGACCTGAGCGATTTTCTAGACCGCGCCTTGCGCGGTACAGAGGATCTGGATCTGTCCCCGTTGTTGGCCGCTTTCGGGGTAGAGATGTGCCTGCGCCCGGCTCGTGGCGGCGATGATCAAGGGGGCCTGATCACGCCTCGGGAGGAACCAGAACCAACCGCGCCGCCGGTGTTGGGGGTCCGGCTCGACCCTGCGGCCAAGGAAGCGGTGCTTGCTTATGTGCTGGACGATGGTGCGGCCCAGCGCGCCGGCTTAGCCGCCGGTGATACCATCGTTGCGGTGGACGGCATCCGGGCCCAGGCGGCCAACCTCGATGGACTGGTCGCGACCATTCCAGCCGAGGCGAGTGTCCGGGTGCACGCCTTTCGCCGCGATGAGTTGCTGGAGTTCCAGGTCCAGCCGCAACCAGCCGCCGCGGACACCTGCGAGCTCGGATTGATTGCCGAGACCAGCGCTTCGGTAGCGGCACGACGCGACGCCTGGATCCAGGGTGGGGGCTGACTATGTCAGCGAGCTTGCCGCTGATTCGGCGCCTGGCGGACGGCCGTTTCTGTTCCGGCCAGTCGTTGGCGGATGAACTCGGCATCAGCCGCGCCGGGGTCTGGAAGCGTCTAAACCGGTTGGGGGAACAGCTGCAGCTGGACATCCAGGCGGTACCGGGCCGCGGCTACCGGCTGGCCGAGCCTCTGGAATTGCTCGATGAAGAGCAGATTCTCGGCGGGCTGGAACCCGAGGCGGCCGGTTCCCTTTCAGAGCTGCACCTGCACCAGCAAGTCGACTCCACCAACAGCTGGCTGATGCAAGAGGCCGCCGCCGGCGCCGCCTCGGGCAGTGTCTGCCTGGCCGAGCAGCAGACCGCCGGACGCGGGCGCCGCGGGCGTAACTGGGCCTCTCCATTCGGGGCCAATATCTATCTCTCCTTGCTGTGGCGCTTCAGTCAGGGGCCGGCGCAGCTCAGCGGCCTCAGCCTGGCTGCCGGACTCGCGGTGCTGCGGGCGCTGCAACGCCAGGGCGTTCAGGGCCCCGGGTTGAAATGGCCCAACGACCTATTATGGAACGGGCGCAAGCTGGCAGGCCTGCTGCTGGAGTTGGCGGGGGAGACTGGTGGCCCCAGTCACGTGGTGCTCGGGGTCGGCCTGAACCTTCGCCTAAGCGCCGTTCAAGCCGCTGCCATCGACCAGCCTTGGGTCGATCTGAGGGGGCTGCCTGGTAGCCCTGCGCCCTCGCGGAACCGGTTGGCAGGGGCCTTGATTTCCGAGCTGCTGGCCATGCTGAGAACCTTCGAGCTCAGCGGCTTCGCCCCGCTGGCAGCGGAATGGAACCGTCATGACCTCTATCAAGGACGTGAAGTGGTCCTGACCAGTGGCCAAGGGGAGCTGCGCGGTGTCCACCGCGGCGTGGATCCCGCCGGAGCCCTGTTGCTGGAACAGGCTGCCGGGTTGCGCGCCTGCCACGCGGGTGAGCTGAGCCTGCGGCTGTCATGAATGCCCCAGTCCCGCGCCCGACCCTGTTGGTCGATCTCGGCAACAGCCGCCTGAAATGGGCCTGGCTCCAGGCAGGGCGGGCTGGTGAGGCGGCGGCGCTCAGTCATCGAACACAGGGTTTGAGCCGACAGTTGGACGCAGGCTGGAAGCGCATGCCGGCGCCAGCGCGGGTTGTCCTCGCCAGCGTTGCGGGCCGCCAAAGGACCGGGGAATTCCTAGACTGGGTGGATGGACGCTGGGGGCTCAGGGTGGAGCAGACTCGCAGCCGGGACCAGGCCCTGGGCGTAACCAACGCCTATGCCGAACCTCGGCACCTGGGCGTAGACCGCTGGCTGGCGCTGATAGCTGTGCACCGTCGCTTCTCCGGGCCGGCCTGTATCGTCGACTGCGGCTCGGCCATCACCATCGATGGCCTGGCGGCGGACGGGCGCCATCTCGGAGGTCTCATACTGCCGGGGTTGGCCATGATGCGCGAGGCGCTGTTGCGCGGTACCGGCCTCGACGATTTTCCCCCACCGCCGGAACCTCATTGGCTGGCCTGCGACACCGCCGGCGCTATCGGCTACGGTGGACTCTTTGCTTGCGTCGCCCTGGTTGAGCGGCTGGCCGCGCGTATCGAGGAGGAGTGTGCTAGGGTTCCCGAGATTATTCTCAGCGGCGGCGACGGCGCCAGGCTCCAGCCGTTATTGGAGCCGACGTCCCGCTACGAACGGGATCTGGTTCTGAGCGGGCTGGCCGCGATTGCAGGAGAGGTTGAATCTTGATCAGGTGGTTGTTTCTGGTACTCATTATCGTAAACCTGGGGATCTTTGCCTGGGGTATGCAGCGGGAACTGCGGCCCGTGGAGCCAGCCCCGGCAACGGACCCCAGCGTGCCGAGCCTGGTTTTGCTCAGCGAGTCCGAGGCCGGTGCCGAACAGGCTGCGACGGACGCCTCGGTGGCGCAAATGCCGGCGTTCGACCCGGATTTGCTGCCGCCCGATCGCAGCGCCGAGTTTGACTCGGGCCCAGAACAGACGGAATTCCAGAATACTCCGCCGGTATTCCCGGAGGCGGCGTCTGCGGAAGACTTCGAGCTTCCCGGCGCCGGGCCCGCTGCTGAGGCAGTGCCACCTGAGCCTTCGGAGCCCGAGACCCTGCAACCCGACCCCGTCGGCGACGAGGCATCGGAGCCGGCTCCCGCGGCCGCGGCATTAGAGCCCGAAGCGGCCTGCTACTCCATCGGCCCCTTCCCCCAACGCGATGAGGCGGAGGGCTTACGGGCCGCACTCCGGGCCGATGCCCTGGACGCCAGTCTGCGTCAGCAGGCGCGGCAGGAGCAGAAAGGTTACTGGGTGCTGATACCGCCTATGGCCAGCCGCGCGGAGGCCGTGGCCGAGGTCGATCGTATCAAGGCAAAGGGCATCGCCGACGTGTGGCGTTTCAACAGGGGGGAGATGGCCAATACGATTTCCCTGGGGCTGTTCGCACGCCGTGTCCAGGCCGAGGCCCACCAGAGCGACCTCGAGCGCAAGGGTATCAACTCCGAGGTGCGGCCGCGCTACGTGGAGCGAACAGACTATTACGTCGACATCGGTCCGAGCCCCGGTGAAGACCTGGAACGGCGGTTGGCCGAGCGCGTTGATCGGGAGTATCCAGAACAGACCCAGCAATCTATCGTCTGCCCGTGAATTGTAACCGGCGCGCCGATTGACTAGAATTGCCGCACTTCCGGGCGGTCCGGTCGGAAGCGGCCGATTGCTGATCGGCACAGCCCCTGCCGGGGTAGCACAATTGGTAGTGCAACTGATTTGTCAGACAGGCAACTTCCGCGCGGTGACGCCGGTCGAAAATCGGGTGAATTCAGGGGAACCGCAGCGGCCAGGCCGGCGGCAACCCTGAGCCAAGCCAGGCGAAGGGCGAGAGGTAGCCTGGAAGGTGCAGAGACTAGGGGGTGAGCAGCCCAAGCAATAAGCTCCCCAAAGAGCGCCCGACACCCCAACGGCTGCGGCCGAGGGTGATGAGATAGTCCAGTCCGGGGAGAAACCCTCGGGTAACTGAATCAGTAGGTTGGGGGTTCGAGTCCCTTCCCCGGCACCAACTTTTCTCCGCGCTGCGCTTGCCGAAGCGGATTGTCCATCCAATCGCCAGCCGGCGCTAAAGCCATCCCGATATACTCCCTTCCAGTCTGATACGACAAGCGCAACCAGACCGCCCCATGGAAGGCGGTAGGCACCGGGCTTTCATCAAGCCGCCGCATCTTGCTCGCTTGCGCGAGTACGAATGGCCGGGCATCCTGCCCCGTATCGGGACCGCCATGAAATCGCCATTTCCCGGCCCCGAAGCAGGACAGCGCCGGATCGGGCTGGAGGCCGCTGGCGCGGAGTGGGGGATTGCTCCTGACCGACGTTGGCAGCGGTTGGCTAATCCTATAGGCTTGCGGTCGCAAATCCGAAGCAGCAAGCCGCCAAAACTCCGATGAAGATCCACTGCCTGCAACACACTGCCAACCCCGGCCACACCTATCTCCCCGAATGGGCTGCCAGCCGCGGCCATCAGTGGGCATCGAGCATCGTGCCGGAGACCGGTCTGCCGGATGCAGCGGAGGTGGATTGCCTCGCTGTACTGGGCGGGCCGATGAGCGCCTGGGACGAGGTCGCTCACCCCTGGTTACGGGAGGAAAAGCAATTTCTCCTGAAGTTCGCGGCCAGCGGCAAACCGTTGCTGGGAGTCTGCCTGGGGGCCCAGCTGCTGGCCGAGGTGCTTGGGGGGCGCGCGTTTCCAGGGCCGTACAAGGAGATCGGCTGGTTTCGGGCCGAGGCCAGCCCCGAAGGCCGCGGAACCTGGCTGGGAGAGCTGCTCCCGGCACGTTTCGAGACCTTCTTCTGGCACGGCGACAGCTTCGAGATCCCCCCCGGTGCGGTACGAATTGCCCGCAGCGAGGCCTTCCCCAATCAGGGTTTTATCTACCGCCAAGTGCTGGCGCTGCAGTTCCACCTGGAGGTCAAGCCCGAGTGGGTGCGGTTTCTTGCCCAGCGCGACGCCCGCGAGTTGATCGGGCAGGGCTATGTGCAGGACGCACAAACAGTGCTGGGGCGACCGGAGGCCCTGTATAGGGAAAACAACCGGCTGTTGGATCGCCTGCTGAGCCGCTGGCTGGCGGGCCCGGCGGCGGCCGGGACCTGAACGCCGCGGACAAGGTGGCTCAAGTCTGGACATTGCCCGGAGTTGGGGGCGGGGCGCGCAGGGCTCGGGCGAGCAACGAACTGGGGGCGCGTGGGGCTAATACAGGATCGCCAATGCGCAGCGGCGGCCCGTCATAGGTGTGGCGAACCAGCACCTGGAAGCCGTTCCGGTGCAGGTGCCGGGCCAGCATTTCATAGCCCCTCAATTGCGCCTGCACCTGTTCCAGGCTGAGGTTGCGGTCCACGGGGTGGCTACCAGACCGGGCCCGCTCCTTCCGCTTGTCGAAGATTTGTTCCGGTTCCGGAAGCAGGAACTCGAACAGGAACCGCCGCCGCCAGCTTGGTGCCAACAGGCGAGAGCCATCGGGGGGCATTGGCAGCCGCTGGAGTTCCGCGGCCACCGCTTCCACGCCCTGAACTTGCAACAACCGATGGGGCTGCCAGGGCAGGTGCAGATGAAGCTCCCGAGGGCGCAATGCCAGCACCCGGCTGCGCCACCAGCAACGGCTGCCAAGGTCCAGGCAACCCTCTTCCGGCCAGCCCCCGAGCCGGCGCACATGGGTGCTCTTGCCGCTTCCCGAGGG
>CBDUCL010000165.1:0-6635 GCA_965365625.1 uncultured Chromatiales bacterium
CTGGAGCTTCGTCTACTTCGGGTGCATCGACTGCGCCGACAGCCGCGAGAACGTCCTGGCCCTATTCCACCGGCTGTTCAACCGCTTGGCGGACAACCCCGAACTGCAGGCCCGCATGCGTCTGGTTTTCGTAGCCACCGACTCGGCAGCCGACCCGCCGGAGCGCCTGCGCGAACGCATCTTCCGCTACAACCCGGAGTTTGTCGGGCTCAGTGGCGAGCCCCGGCAGATCGCCATCCTGGCCGCCGCGCTCGCGGGCAGCCTGCGCCTGCCGAAGGCCGGCGAGCTGAATGAGTCGCCCCTGTACCTGGTGGCCCCGGACGGCCGCCAAGTGGCCATCTTCACCGGTCTGGTGGACGTCGAGACCCTGGGCCGGGACCTGCGCGCCATCGCCGAACACCTGCATCTGTAATCCAGAGTCCCCCCATGCCCCAAGCCCCCCAGCAACCGTCGAACCGCCTGCGCGACTACCTGTTTGTGGGTCTGCAGTACCTGCTGCCCCACCACCTGCTCTCGGCGCTGATGTTCCGCGTTACCCGCAGCCGCCTAGCCTGGTTCAAGGACCTGCTGATCCGACAGGTGATCCGCCTGTATCGGGTGGAGATGGACGAGGCGGCGAACCCGGACCCGGCAGCCTACTCGAGCTTCAATGAGTTCTTTACCCGCGCCCTGGCCACAGACGCCAGGCCCTTGGACCGGGATCCAGCGTCCATTCTCTGTCCCGCCGACGGCACCCTAAGCCAGGCCGGAACCATCGCCGACGGTCGCATCTTCCAGGCCAAAGGCCGGGACTACAGCCTGCTGGAGCTGCTCGGCGGAGACGCCGAATGGGCCGAGCGTTTCGCCGGCGGCCGCTTCGCCACCGTCTACCTGTCGCCGCGGGACTACCACCGGGTCCACATGCCGGTGGCCGGCGCACTTCGCCGCATGCTGCACGTGCCGGGCCGGCTGTTCAGCGTGAATCCGGTAACTACCCGCTTAGTGCCGCGCCTGTTCGCCCGCAACGAGCGGGTGGTGAGCCTGTTCGAGACCGAGCAGGGTCCGCTGGCGGTGATCCTGGTGGGGGCCATCTTCGTGGCCAGCATGGACACCGTGTGGGCCGGGAGCATCACCCCCGGCCCCCGCGACCAGGTGCGCTGCTGGGATTACGGCGCCGACGATCAGCGCCTGGATCGAGGTGCTGAGATGGGCCGCTTCAACATGGGTTCGACCGTGATCCTGCTGTTCGCAAAGGACCGGGGGCACTGGTCCGACGACCTGCAACCCGGCGGCCACCTGCGCATGGGGGAGCGTATCGGGACCTTGAACCTGGGCTGAGCCCGGTATCCGAGGGACAGGCGCCGCCCGCGACCGGGCGCTGCATGGCCGGCTTACGGCGGCGTCGTATCCGACCTCAGCCGTCTAATACGAGGCTCGAGAAATCGAAATCGGGACAGGCCTGTGGCCGCTGGATGAAATACCCCTGCACGAAGTCTGCGCCGTTTTCCCAGGCCAGGTCCATGTGCCGCGGGGCCTCGACGCCGGGAACGATGATCGACCGGTGCCGCTCGTGACCTTTGCGGACGATCTCGGGTAGATCGATCCGCCCCTTTTCCATCCACCCCATGGGCAGACGAAGGAAATCTACCAAGATACGCCTCAGATAATTGAAGGCTCCGGGATCTTCTCCAAAGTCGGTGAGCGTAATTCGGGCGCCGAGCTTTCTCAAGCCGAAGATCTGACGTTCGGCGGTATTGAAGTCCGCCTCCACATCGACAAAGCGAAGCGCGAAGTTGAAGTGTCTTCCGCTTACTCCATGTTGTTTGAGCTTTCGTTCCAGCCAATCCGTCAAGTCCGGCTTTTGCAGGGACGCCCGGGACAGGGCGATCAGAAACCTGGGGGAAGTCTGGGCATCAAACACTTGGCCCTGCAGGAAATCGAGCGTATGTTCGATCACCCAGAGATCGAGGTCCGCCATGATCCCGAGCTGCTCCGCAACCGGAATGAAATCCTGCGCCTGTTGGAACTCTTCCTGCTGAGTCCCCATGCGAAGTAGCACCTGATGGATAGGGGCCGTTCTCTTGTTGCGAAGGGCCACGACCGGCTGAAAGAACAGCTGGAATCCGTCGGTCGCAAGGTGTTCCTGGAGCATTCCCATGATGCTGCCGACGCTTTCGTCATCCGCTTTTTCCTGAGGAGTCTCCTTGTAGACGTGCACGCCGTTACCACCCGTCTCGGCGGCAATCCAGCAGGCCTTTTCGCTCAATACAACCAACCGCTGTGCATCCTGCTCGCGGCCATCGAAAAAACTAACTCCAATACTTAGCGTCACCGTGAGCGACGGTCCGTCCAAACAGAAAAGGTGCGCTTCGACGCGCTGCCGCAGGTGTTCCGCAAACGCCAGCACCACCTTTACTTGGCGCCCTCGCGCCGCCAAGACAAAAGAGTAATCGCCGAACCGAGCCAGCACGTCATCGGGCCCTACTTGGGCGGCGACCAGCCTGCCAAGCTCGCGCATGAGCTTGTCGGTGCCCGAAATGCCCAGCCGGTCGTGAATCTCGCGCGGGTTGTCCAGCTCGATGAAAAGCACCCCCCCCTGCCCAGGCGCGGCGCCCCCCGTGTCGAGCAACCATTGGAGCTGTTCCAGCAAATCATTGCGGTTGGGAAGCCCAGTCACTAGATCGTACTGGCGGGGATCCCCCGGCTGAGCGCTTGATGGCTGGTCCTCTTCTCGAAAACGCATAATCTGTATCCCTACGAACGCCACGGCGATGACAGCGCGAAAGGCTGACCCGGGCGCAACCACCCAGGTGCATAGGATATCGGAAAACCGACCCAATCAGCGCCTGAAAAATCGACCGGACAGCGACTCACCATGCCGACATTGTCGCCGTATTCCCGGCCGCATTGACCGGATTACAGCTGATCCCTTGTTTCGGAAACCTGCGAGGTCGGCGAACCGAAAAGCTACGCCCGCTCCAGTGGAAACGCCAGCACCTGGTCGATCTGGGTTAGACCCTGCTGCAGCATCAGCAGCCGGTCCAGGCCCAGTGCCACGCCGGAGCAGTCGGGCAGGCCCTGTTGCAAGGCGGCCAGTAGATTGAGGTCCAGGGGCACCAGGGGGCGGCCGAAGGCTTGCCGGCGCTGCAGTTCGGCCTCGAAGCGGCGGCGCTGCTCCGACGCATCGTTCAATTCATGAAAGCCGTTGGCCAGCTCCAGGCCCTCGGCATAGAGCTCGAAGCGCGAGGCGAGCGGCGGCGGGCCCGGGCGCACCTGGGCTAGAGCGGCCTTGCTGGCCGGATAATCGTAGACGAAGCAAGGCCGGTCCCGGCCCAGCTGCGGCTCGATGAACTCGCTCAGCAGCAGGTCGAGCCAGGCGTCGGCGTCCAGCTCCAACTCCTCCAGCCCGACGCCGCCGCGCTCCCGGGCGCAGGCCCGCAAGCGGGCCGTGTCGGCCGCGTGGGGGTCTAGCCCCAAGTGGCGCTGGAACAGCTCGCCATAGCTAAGGCGCTCGAAAGGCTCGGTGACTCCCAGCAGGGGCGCGGTCAGGGCTTCCACCTCATCCATTAGCTGGTGGTGGTCGTAGCCGGGACGGTACCATTCGAGGATGCTGAATTCGGGATTGTGCAGGCGCCCCCGCTCGCCGTCGCGGAACGCTTTGCAAGTTTGGTAGATGGGTCCGCTGCCGGCGGCGAGCAGCCGCTTCATGGCGAATTCGGGAGAGGTCTGCAGGTACATATCGCGGCCGGCCGCCGCTCCCGGACCGGTATAGCGGGTAGCCAGGCTGTCCAGCATCGGGTCGGTATTGGCCGCCGCCGCGGCCAAGGGGGTCTCGACCTCCAGTACTCCGGCGTCGCGGAAGAAGGCGCGAATCCGGTACAGCATTTCGGCCCGGGCCCGGAGCACCTCCAGCCCGGCGCTGGGGCGCCAGTGCCCGCTCATCGCGGGCTCAGTCTTCCTTGGCGCGGGAGACGTATTGGCCGGTGCGGGTGTCTACCTTGATCAGCTCGCCGGTCTGCACAAACAGCGGGACCCGCACCACCGCGCCGGTTTCCAGGGTGGCCGGTTTGCCGCCGCCGCCGGAGGTGTCGCCCTTAAGACCCGGGTCGGTATCGGCAATGGTGAGGATGACGAAATTCGGCGCCTCCACCTGCAGCGGGCTGCCGTTCCACAGGGTAACCGCGCACATGTCCTGGTCCTTCAGCCACTTCGCCGCATCGCCCAGGGCCGCGGCATCGGCGGAATACTGCTCGTAGCTGTCCGGGTCCATGAAGTGCCAGAACTCGCCGTCGTTGTACAGGTACTGCAACTGGGTATCCATCACGTCGGCCGCCTCGACCGACTCGCCCGACTTGAAGGTGCGTTCGATCACGCGCCCGGTCTTGAGATTGCGCACCTTCACCCGGTTGAAGGCCTGCCCCTTGCCGGGCTTGACGAACTCGTTCTCGACGATCGCGTAGGGGTCGCCGTCGAGCATGATCTTGAGCCCGCCCTTGAATTCATTGGTACTATAGGTTGCCATGTCGTCCTCGCCAAACATCGATTTTGCGGCGCGTATGATAGCGCGAACCGCGCCCCGCTGTCAGATTCCCGGCTGGCAACGAGCCCTGGCGGAGGCGGTCACCGATCCCGCCGAGCTGTTGAAAATGCTGCAACTGGACCCCGGGCTGCTGCCGGCGGCCGAACGGGCGGCCGCATTGTTCGGCCTGCGGGTGCCCCGAAGCTACCTGCGGCGCATCCCCAAGGGCGACCCGGACGACCCGCTGCTGCGGCAAGTGCTACCCCTGGGAGCGGAGCTGCTTGCGGTCCCGGGTTTCGGCCCCGACCCGGTGGGCGATGCCGCGGCCACCGCCCGGCCCGGCCTCCTGCACAAGTACCACGGCCGGGCCCTGCTGATCACCACCGGGGCCTGTGCGGTACATTGCCGCTACTGTTTTCGGCGCCAGTTTCCGTATGGCGAATCCCGCCTCGGCAACGAGCAGTGGAGACAGATCCTCGACTACCTGGAGGCGGACCCGGAGATCGACGAAGTGATCCTCAGCGGCGGCGACCCATTGGTCCTGAGCGATCGCCGCTTGGCCGAGCTGGTGGAGAGCCTGAACGCCGTGGCCCAGCTCAAGCGCCTGCGCATTCACAGCCGGGTGCCCCTGGTACTGCCGGAGCGCATCGATCGCGACCTGCTGGCGACCCTGGCCGACAGCCGCTTGCGTCAGGTCTTGGTGTTGCATGCCAACCACCCGAGGGAACTGGACGCGGAGGTGACCAACGCCCTGGCCGCCCTGCGCGACGTCGGAATCGAACTGCTCAACCAATCGGTACTACTGGCCGGCGTTAACGATCGGGTGGCGACCCTGGCCGAGCTCAGCGAGCGCCTGTTCGACTGCGGGGTGTTGCCCTACTACCTGCATCTCCTGGACCGAGTCCAGGGCGCCGCCCACTTCGAGGTGGACGAGATCAAGGCCAAGGCCCTGGTGCGGGCGCTGCGGGAGCGTCTGCCTGGCTACCTGGTACCACGGTTGGTGCGCGAGCAGGCCGGCGCGGCCTCCAAGACCCCCCTGATTTGAGTCATTACGACCGCGCAAACGCCGGCAGTCTGGGGCGATTCCATTTTCGAGCCTAGAGAGCCGGGTGCCCGCCCTTCTACTCGGCAGCAGCAGTCCGCAGGTCCGCAAGAATCGAGCGTACGTCACTTTCCCACCGCCGCAAAAGCGTATGGAACTCGGGGTCCTCCCAGTGGGGTTCGAGATAGACCGGATTCATCGCCACGACCAGGGTCTGGTCGCCTTCGGCGAAGATGGAGAAGTTCAGGGGCAGGAAGGGGATCAGCTCCGGCCGGTCCCGGGTCAGGCGCTGGATCTCGTCGGTCTTGCCGTAGAAGACGATGCGGTACTTGTCGGTTTCGAAGCCGGCGGCAGTGAGACCGATGTCCACCCGCTGCACTCGGGACAGTTTGTAGCCGTGGGCACCGATCGACTCCTGCAGCACCAGCATTGCCTCGGGAAAGGCCAGGGCGGAGCGGGCCATCAGCAGGTTTTCCCCGGCCTGGGCCAGCGGCGCCAGCAGCAACAGCAACCAGGCGACGACGGACCGACGCAGCAGACGCGCGCTCATATCGTGGCCTCCTCGATAATGGTGGCGTACAGCTCATACATGGTCTCGCAAGCGCCGTCCAACTCCCGATTGTTGAACAGCGGGGACAGGGCCCTGGGATTGACCGCCATAATCAGCACCCGCCCGTCCTCAGTCTCGGCCACCGAGATACGGCAGGGCAAGTACATGCCGATCCGCGGGTCGACCTGCAGCGCCTCGAACAAGAACTTGAAATTGCAGAAGTCCACGAACATCATCTTCGCGCTCTCCTGCCCCTCGGGCACCAGACCGTGCTCCAGGTGGTCGGAGCGAATTATCTTGAAGTTGGCGGCAATGGCGGCGCTGCGCACGTTCGCCACGGTCTGCTCTAGATCGTAGGGCGACTCCTCGACCAGGATATAGGGCTCGCCCTCCGACTTGTCGGGCGCCTCGGCCTGGTCCTCAATGACATCCGCAATCTGGTACACGGCAATATCGTGTCTGGTGAAGTAACCCCACAGATTCAGGCAGCGGCGGATTCCTACAACCTGTTGCTGGAGAGCAGTCGCAACCTGCGCACCTGGAGC
>CBDUCL010000166.1:0-6628 GCA_965365625.1 uncultured Chromatiales bacterium
AACAACCAGATCGGGTTCACCACCAGCAACCCGCTCGACACCCGCTCCACCCACTATTGCACCGACGTGGCCAAGATGGTCCAGGCCCCAATCTTCCACGTCAACGGCGACGACCCGGAGGCGGTGATCTTCGTCACCCGGCTGGCGCTCGACTTCCGCATCCGCTTTCGGAAGGACGTGATCATCGACCTCATGTGCTACCGCCGTCTGGGTCACAACGAGGCCGACGAACCGGCGGTGACCCAGCCGGAAATGTACAAGAAGATCCGCCGCCACCGCCCGGTGCGGGCCATCTACGCCGAACGCCTGATCGCCGAAGGGGTCATCGGACCCGATGACTCCAGCGCCATGGTTGAGGACTACCGCGACTCCCTGGAGCAGGGCGAACTGGTGTCGCGCCCTGTGCTGTGCGCCCTGGACCACCCGTTCCACGTCAACTGGCGCCCGTTTCTCGATGTCTCCTGGGCATATCCCACGGACACCGGCATCCCCATCGACAAGCTCAAGGCCTTGGGCGAGCGCCTGCTCGAATTGCCGGAGGACTTCGAACTACACCCCCGGGTAGCGAAGATCTGGTCCGAGCGCCACAAGATGGCCAGTGGCGACCAGTTGGTGGATTGGGGCTTCGCCGAGAACCTGGCCTATGCCAGCCTGTTGGACGCCGGCACCCCGGTGCGCCTTTCCGGCCAGGACAGCTGCCGCGGCACCTTCTTCCACCGCCACGCGGTGGTGCACAACCAGCGCGACGGCCAGACCCACACCCCGCTTGAGCATCTGCATCCCAAGCAAGGGCGTTTTATCTGCATCGACTCCATCCTCTCCGAGGAGGCGGTGCTCGGCTTCGAATACGGGTTCGCTACCGCCGAGCCCCACACCCTGACCCTCTGGGAGGCCCAGTTCGGGGACTTCGCCAACGTGGCCCAGGTGGTAATCGACCAGTTCATCAGCTCGGCCGGCGCCAAGTGGGGTCTGCGCTGCGGCCTGGTGATGCTATTGCCGCACGGTTACGAGGGTCAGGGGGCCGAACACTCCTCGGCGCGCCTGGAGCGTTTCATGCAGCTTTGCGCTCAGGACAATATCCAGGTCTGCATGCCCAGCACGCCGGGCCAGGTATTCCACATGCTGCGCCGCCAGATGCTGCGTCCGCTGCGTATCCCCTTGGTGGTGATGAGCCCCAAGAGCCTGCTGCGCCACCGTCTGGCCACCTCCAGCCTGGAGGAACTGGCCAGCGGCCGCTTCCACGCCGTGTTGGGCGAGATCGACGATCTGGACCCGGAGCAGGTCGAGCGGGTGGTGGTGTGCGCCGGCAAGGTCTACTACGAACTGCTGGAGGCACGCCGCGCGCGCGGCCTGCGGGACGTGGCGATCCTGCGCCTGGAGCAACTTTACCCTTTCCCACGGGCTGACTTCGATGCCGCCGTGCGCCGCTATCCCAACGCGGAACGACTGATCTGGTGCCAGGAGGAGCCCCAGAATCAGGGCGCCTGGGACCAGATCAAGCATCGCTTCCATGTTCAACAGGACGAGGGACGCAGGCTGTTCTATGTTGGCCGTGGAACCGCTGCCGCCCCCGCGGTCGGCTACTATCAGCTGCATGTACAGCAACAAGAGACGCTGATCGACGAGGCGCTCAGCGGCCGGATCAATTTGTCCATGAACCGAAGGACCCCGAGATGAGCATCGAGATTCAGGTCCCAGCGCTGCCGGAATCGGTGGCCGACGCCACCGTTCTGACCTGGCACAAGCAGGCCGGAGAACCGGTACAACAGGACGAAAACCTGGTGGACCTGGAAACCGACAAAGTGGTGTTGGAGGTCCCGGCTCCCAAGTCCGGCGTACTGAGCAAGATCCACTTTCAGGAAGGCACGACGGTGGAGGCCGGTCAGGTGCTGGCGCTGCTCGAGGAGCGGGCGACGATCTCACCCGCCGCTGCCCCTGCTGCGGCCCCGGCCGAGGGGAAGGACAAGCCTCAGCCCGCCAAGGCAACTGCCGCTCCGGCCACAGAATCCAGCGCCGGCGATGCCGAGCCGGTGCTGACCCCCGCGGTGCGGCGACTGGTGAAAGAGCTCGACCTGGATCCGCGTCAGATCGAGGGCAGCGGCAAGGATGGCCGCATCCTGAAGGCGGATGTCATGAACTACCTGGACGCCCGGGAGAAGGAACAACCCAGCGAGGACGTCGAAGCCGGCCAGGTGGCAGCCGGGCTGGAGCCCCTGGGCGGCATGACCGGCGACGCCCGCCCCGAGCAGCGGGTGGCCATGACTCGGCTGCGGGCCCGGGTGGCCGAGCGCCTGATCCAGGCTCAGCAATCTGCGGCCATTCTCACCACCTTCAACGAAGTCGACCTACAAGCAGTGAACGACCTGCGCAAACGCCACCGCGAGTCGTTCGAAAAGTCCCACGAGACCCGGCTCGGCTACATGTCCTTCTTCGTCAAGGCCTCTGTCGAGGCGCTCAAGCGCTTCCCGGTAGTCAATGCCTCGGTAGACGGGCAGGACATCATCTACCACGGTTATTACGACATCGGCATCGCCATCGGCTCACCGCGAGGCCTGGTGGTGCCCATCCTGCGGGAGTGTGATCGCTTAAGCTTCGCTGAGATCGAAAAGGCGATCGGCGATTTCGCCACCAAGGCGCAAGCCGGCAAACTGTCCTATGAGGACCTCAGCGGCGGAACCTTTTCCATCACCAACGGCGGGGTGTTTGGCTCCATGCTGTCTACCCCGATCCTCAACCCGCCGCAAAGCGCTATCCTCGGTATGCACGCCATTCAGCAGCGTCCGATGGTGGTAGATGGTCAAGTGGTGGTGCGCCCGATGATGTACCTGGCCCTGTCCTACGATCACCGCATCATCGACGGCCGCGAAGCGATCCAGTTCCTGGTGACCATCAAGCAGATGCTCGAAGACCCAGCCCGGTTGCTGCTGCAAATCTAGCTGCGCGGTGGGAAGCGAGGGGTGAGGAGCAAGTGGGCTCACCACTCAGTCCTCAGTCCTCAGTCCTCAGTCCTCAGTCCTCAGTCCTCAGCCCTATTTGAGCCCATGACCACCATCCAATCCGAAGACTTCATTCAGAGCATCGCCGACGCCCTGCAGTACATCTCCTACTATCACCCCAAGGACTATATCCAGGCTTTGGGGCGAGCCTGGGAGCGGGAGGAGTCCCCCGCGGCCAAGGACGCCATGGCCCAGATCCTGGTCAACTCCCGCATGTGCGCCGAGGGCCATCGGCCGATCTGCCAGGACACCGGACTGGTGGTGGTATTCGTCAAGGTCGGCATGCAGGTGCGCTGGGACAGTGACCGGGGACTGGCGGATCTGGTCGATGAAGGGGTGCGCCGGGCCTATACCCACCCGGACAACATCCTGAGGGCATCGATGGTCAGCGATCCCCTGGGGGTACGCACCAATACCGGGGACAATACCCCGGCAGTACTGCATACCGAGCTGGTGCCCGGCAATCGGGTAGAGGTCAGCCTGGCGGCCAAGGGCGGCGGCTCCGAGAACAAGGCACGGTTTAGCGTGCTCAATCCCAGCGCCAGCCTGGTGGACTGGATACTGGAGACGGTGCCGACACTGGGGGCCGGCTGGTGCCCGCCGGGCATCCTCGGCATCGGCGTGGGAGGAAGCGCCGAGAAGGCCATGTTGCTGGCCAAGGAGTCCCTGATGGAACCCATCGACATCCAGGAGCTGCAGGCCAGGGGCCCCGCCAACCGAGCCGAGGAGCTGCGCCTGGAGCTGTACGAAAAGGTCAATGCCTTGGGCATAGGCGCCCAGGGACTGGGGGGGCTTACCACGGTGCTGGATGTGAAGCTGCGGGACTTTCCCACCCACGCCGCATCTCTGCCGGTGGCCCTGATACCCAACTGCGCCGCCACCCGCCACCTGGAGTTCGAACTCGACGGCAGCGGGCCGGCCCGGTTGGAACCGCCGCGGCTCGAAGACTGGCCGGCGGTCACCTGGGAGGCCGGCCCGGATGCTCGCCGAGTCGACCTCGACCAGGTCAGCCGTGAAGACATCGCCAGCTGGCAACCCGGCGAACGCTTGCTGCTCAGCGGCAAGCTGCTCACCGGCCGAGACGCCGCCCACAAACGCATCGCCGATATACTGGCCCGGGGCGAAGCCCTGCCGGAAGGCGTCGACTTCCGCAACCGCTTCATCTATTACGTGGGCCCGGTGGATCCGGTGCGAGACGAGGTGGTGGGCCCCGCCGGCCCTACCACCGCCACTCGCATGGACAAGTTCACAGAGATGATGTTGGGCGAAACCGGGCTGATCGGCATGGTCGGCAAGGCCGAGCGCGGCCCGGCTGCGATCGAGTCCATCCGCAAGCATGGCGGGGTATACCTGATGGCGGTCGGCGGGGCGGCCTATCTGGTGGCCCAGGCCATCCGCTCGGCCCGTATACTGGCCTTCGAGGACCTGGGTATGGAGGCGATTCGGGAGTTCGGGGTGGTGGATATGCCGGTCACCGTAGCGGTCGATAGCCGCGGCGAATCGGTGCACAACACTGGCCCCCGGGAATGGCGCCTGCGGATCGGCAAGATCCCGGTCGCTGCCGGCTAAGATAACTAACAGCGCTAACCGTCGGGCGGAGCCGTTTGCGAGAACACGATCCCCCGGCCAAATCTCCGTGTTGTCAGCGTCGGATCTCGGCGTCCCGGTAATGCACGTCTACCCAGCACTGCGGCAACGCCTCGCCGGACAGAAATTCCAAGCCGGCCTTGCTGAACTTCTCGGCGTCTTGCAGTTCTTCCCCGGCATTGTAGCGCCCCACTAGCTCGCCGTGGTTGGGATTGAACAGGTCGTTCAGGCTTAGCACCTCTACCAGCTTGCCGGTTGCGCTCTCTTTGAGAAACATCATTCGCCTCCTGTGCGGGCTGTCACCCGTAGCTTCTTCTTGTGTCCACTAATAATTATGTACCGGCACGGGCGGTTTACAACCTGCGTCGAGCCGCGGATATACGCCAGCCCGGAGTCAACCGCCCCCCGGCGTCCGCAGCTCCGGGCCAATCCGGATCCCGATCGGCTGCGGAATCAGCCGTTTTGGGCTGCCCACTCCTCGGGGGTGTAGGTCTTGATCGAGAGCGCATGCAACTCGCCGCTGGCGATCTGGTCGCGCACCGTGTCCATCACCAGGCGCTGCTTTTGCAGCAGGCTCTTGCCGGCGAACACGGGGCCGATCACCACCGCCTCGAAGTGGCTGCCGTCGCCGGTGACCTGCACCTTGCAGTCGGTGAGTCCGGCGGAAATGAGTTGCTCGATGGCGGAAGTTTCCATGGGTGGGTTCTCTTTGGCGGTTAGGTTTGGTGAATGGGAGCTTTAGCGGCCCCAGGGCTCACAGCTCCCGGGTGGCCTGAAATCGAATGTCCGGCCAACGCTCCTGGGCCAGGTCCAGATTGACCCGGGTGCCGGCCAGGTAGACCAGCTGGCCGTCGCCGTCTTCTGCCAGGTTGTCGTGGGCCCGTTCGCGGAAGCGTTCCAGCATCCTGTCGTCGTCGCACTCGATCCAACGCGCGGTCGCGACCTGTACCGGCTCGACGATGGCCTCGACATTGTATTCGTCCTTGAGGCGGTGCACGGCCACATCGAACTGCAGGATGCCGACGGCTCCCAGAATCAGGTCGTTGTTGCGCAGTGGGCGGAACAACTGGGTTGCGCCCTCCTCGCACAGCTGCTGGACCCCCTTATGCAGGGCCTTCATCCGCAGCGGATCTTTGAGCACCACGCGCCGAAACAGCTCGGGGGCGAAATAGGGGATGCCCTCGTACTTTAGATCTTCGCCCTCGGTAAAGGTGTCGCCGATCTGGATGGTACCGTGATTGTGCAGGCCGATGATGTCCCCGGGCCAGGCCTCCTCCACATGGCGGCGCTCATCGGCCTGGAAGGTGATGGCATTGCTGATCTGCACCGTCTTGCCCAGGCGCACATGGCGCATCTTCATGCCCTTGCGGTAGCTGCCGGAGCAGACCCGCATAAAGGCGACTCGGTCGCGGTGCGCCGGATCCATATTGGCCTGGATCTTGAAAATGAAGCCGCTGAACTTCTCCTCGTCCGGCGCCACTCGGCGCTCCTGGGTGACCCGGGCCAGGGGCGGCGGGGCATAATCGACGAAGGCGTCGAGAAGTTCTTTGACCCCGAAGTTGTTGATCGCCGAACCAAAGGAGACCGGCGTCAGTTCGCCCCGGGCGTAGGCGTCCAGATCCAGATCGTGACTGGCGCCCCGCACCAGTTCCACCTCCTCGCGCAGCTCGTCGGCTTGGCCGCCCACCACCTCGTCCAGGCGCGGATTGTCCAGGCCCAAAACCAGCTCGCCCTGCTGGATCTTACCGCCATGAGTTGGCGAATACAGATAGGTAGTGTCGTTCCGCAAGTCATAGACGCCCTTGAAGCGCTTGCCCATACCGATCGGCCAGGTGATGGGCGAGCAGTTGATCTTGAGCACCTCCTCCACCTCGTCCAGGATCTCCATCGGGTCGCGGCCCTCCCGGTCGAGCTTGTTGACGAAGGTAAGGATCGGGGTTTCACGCAGGCGGCACACCTCCATCAGCTTGATGGTGCGGGCCTCCACGCCCTTCGCGCTTTCGATCACCATCAGCGCCGCAACGACCGCGGTCAGCGTGCGGTAG
>CBDUCL010000167.1:0-6600 GCA_965365625.1 uncultured Chromatiales bacterium
CCTCGAGCCCGGCGCGGCCAATCAATCCGGTGAGCGCCCCGAGCGCCAGCGGCCCCGGCGCCAGCCAGAATGCCCAGCGGGCGAGCGCCGGCCAGGCCAGCAGCACGGGGACCAGGCAAAGCGTTAGTCCTGCCGCCAACCGCAGCCCGTGGGGCCGCAAGCCAAAGGCGGCGAGGGCCAGCAGGCCCGCCAGCAGGGCCGCCCAGGCGGGAGACAGGGGTTGGATCGGGGTCGCCTCGAGCCAGGTGCGCAGGGACTGGGCCTGCACCAGAACCCCGGGGACCAGCGTGGAGTCCCCGAGCCAAGCAGCCAGAGGCAAGGGTACCCGGTGCAGGTCGGTGTCCTCCAGCACGCTTCCGATAATCAGCACCCGGTCCTGCAGCCGCTGGCGCAAGGGTTCCAGCTCGCCGGCCCGATGCCAGTCCACCAGTTGCTGCAGGGGTAGATAGTCGAAGGGACCGCCCAGGCGGTAGTCGATCAGTCCCGAGGCGGGCGCTCGGCCCAGCAGGCGGGCGGCTTGCGCCGGCAGGCTGGGCACCTGGGCCTCGCCGCTGCCGACGGCGGGCAACAGGCGGCGCGCCAGTTCGTCGCCGTCCACCTGGATCAGCGACATTCCGGAGGCGCCGGCGAGTAGCAGGATGGGGCGGAAGATTTCACGGGTTCGTCCGGCTTCGATCGACATGCCGAGCACCACCGGGGTATGCCCGCGGGCCGCCAAAAGCCCCTGCAGCAGCTTGCGGTCCTGGCCCGGGATCAGGAAGTCGTAGGATCGGTCGGGTAGCACCAGATCCGTCGCCACCAGGCGCGCACCGGCTGCGCTGGCGGCGGCGAAGAAGTCCCCCAGGTGCTGGTGCCAGAGCGCAATCGGTTCCCGGTAGCGCCGCAGGGTCTCAGTGTCGATTCCCACCACCAGGGGATCGAGGGCCGAGCCGGCCGGATCGCGCTGCAGGCGCTGGGCGCCGTCGTACAGCCAGCGGTCCAGCTGGGTGGCCCAGGGGCCGGCTTGTACCAGGAGGGCCAGAGCCAGCACCGCCAGCCAGGCGGGAAAGCGGAGCCGGCTCAAAGCCGCCCTCAAGCTGGCGCTGGGATGAGTCTGATCGGGGTACTGCTTGTCGATCGCTGCGGTCTCTCGGGATGATTTACGGCGGGGCGGCCACGGGCCGGAAAAGCCTGCGGATGCGCTATCATTGGGTACAGTTATTATAGTAACGAGAAGCCGGCGTCTAGTCCGGAGCGTGTAACCATTGGGGTGTATCCGATGCCTGAACAAGTTTTCCCGTCGAGGAGCGAGGACCTGATGCGCCGGCCAAGATGGCGGGCGTCCATGCTGGGTTTCGGAATTGGCCTGCTGCTCGCCGGCTGCGTGGCCGAAACCGATACCCGCGCGGTGACTGCGACCGGTGCCGGCGGCAAGAGCGCCGACGACCTGCTGATCGTCGATTGTCTGCTGCCTGGGCAAATCCGAAAGCTCGGTAGCCAGATGACGTATCTCTCCGCGCGGCGACCGATCCAGACCAGCGCCCAGGATTGCGAGATCCGCGGCGGCGAGTATACCGCCTACGACCGCGCCAACTATTCCAGCGCCCTGCGGGTCTGGCTGCCGATGGCTCAAGAGGGCGATCCGGACGCCCAGAACAAGGTAGGCGAGATCTATGAAAAGGGCCTCGGCGGCGCCCCCGATTACGAAATGGCGGCGATTTGGTACAAGCGTGCCGCAGAGCAGGGGTTCAGCCGCGCCCAGATCAATCTCGCCTTTCTCTACGAGAAGGGCCTGGGTGTGCCCGCCGACCCCAAGCAGGCCCTGCAGCTCTACCGCGATGCCTCCGATCTGCCCGATGCGGTGGTGATCGACCAGGCCGAGCTGGATCAGAGCCGCCTGGAGATGGACCGCCTGCGGCGTGACCTGGACAGCACCCGCAGCCAGTTGCAGCAGGCCCGCAACGAGTTGCAGCGGCGCGAAAGCGAGTTGCGCCGCCAGCAACAGGAATTGCGCCGCAAGCTCGACGAAAATGCGGGGGCTCGTTTGTCGCCGGCTGAGCGGGCTCGCATCGAGGAGGCCGAGCAGGCCCTGCAACGGCAGCGCGCGGAACTGGTCCGCCGCCAGGCACAGATCCAGGATCTGGAAACCGAGTCCCGGGACCAGCGCGCCCAGCTGTTGGCCCTGCGCACCGAGGGTGAGAGTCTGCGGGAGCAACTGGAGCTCGCCCGACAGCAACAGGCCCGCACCCGGGAGGACCTGGAACTCTACCAGAGCCTCGCGGCTCAGAGCGCCGATGAGCTGGAGCAGGCGCGGGCGGAACTGGATGCCCTAGCGTCCGGTGTCGGCGGCGATGCCGCTCGCATCGCCACCCTCGAAGAACAGCTCGCCACCCGCGAGAAACGCCTTAGCCAGCAAAAGGACGAGACCGCTCGCCTGGAAGAGGAAGCGGCGCGCCTGCGCCGGCAGCTCGGCGAGTCCGAGGCCGCGCTTGAGGCCGAGCGGGCCGCCCTGCAGGGTCGCCTCGACGCCGCGGGGCGCCAGCTTGCCGAGTATCAGGTCTACAGGGACGAATCGCGCGGCCCTGAAGCAGGCCCGGGCCGAGCTGGCCGCCCAGGCCAAATCTCAGGCCTCGGACGCCACGCGTATTGCCGATTTGGAGCGCCAACTGCAGGCACAGCAGGCCCTGTTGAGCGGGCGTCAGAACGAGCAAAAGGCCGCGATAGAGCGCTTGGAGCGGGAGTCCGTCGCCCTGCAACAGCGCCTGCAGCAGGCCGATGCCGATAACCGGGAGCAGATCGCCCGCTTGCGGGGCCAACTGGAGCAGGCGGATCAGGCCTTGGCCAGTTATCGGGCCCAACTGACCCAGAGCAGCCAGGCCCTGGCCCAGACCCAGGCCCGGTTGGACGCCCAGGGCCAGGACCGGGCCGACGATGCCGCGCGCCTGGCGGAGCTGGAACAGCTGTTGGCCGAGCGGGAGCGGCTGTTGAGCGAGCAACAAACGGCCCGCCAGACCGAGGTCCGGCGCCTGGAGCAAGAATCGGCGCGTTGGCAACAGCAACTGGCTCAGTCCGAATCCGCGCACCAGGGCCGGCTAGCCGAGCTGCAGAGCCAACTGGCCGAGGCTCGCCGGCAGGTCGATGACTATCAAGCCCAGGTCGAGTCCGCCAACGCCGAGCTGGAACGGGCGCGGGCCGATCTCGATGCCAAGGACGTTGACGACGCCGCCGAGGCCGCTCGCATCGCGGCCTTGGAGGAGCAGCTAAAGGAGCGCAAGCAGTCGCTGGCCGACTATCAGCGCATGGTGGACAAGCTGCGCAGCGAATCGGAAGACTGGCGCAGCAAGGTCAAGACCCTGGAGCGGCAAGCCGAAAGCGAGCCCGTCCAGGTGGCGGCCCGGGCCGGCGATGCGGAGGTGCCGCTGGCGCCGCCCAGCATCCAGCTCATCGAGCCGCCCTTGGTGGCGGTCCGGGGCGAGGCCCAGATTCCGGTCGCCGCGGCCGAAGAGCGCACCATCGTCGGTAAGGTTACGGCGCCGGCAGGTCTCTACGCGGTCACGCTCAACGGCGAGAAGCTCAACGTCGATGCCAAGGGCCTGTTCAGCGCCGACATTCGTCTCAGCGAGCCCTCCACTCGGGTGAATCTGGTGGCGGTGGACGCCGCCGGCAAGCGCGCCGGCCTGGCCTTCGAACTGGTTACCGGAGACGGCGCTCAGGGGGTCCAGGTCCGGCCCAGAGGCGCGCTCGCCGGCGTGGAATTCGGACGCTACTTCGCGCTGGTGATCGGCAACCAGAATTACCGCCACCTGCCCAAGCTCAATACCGCCCACCACGATGCTCGCACCATGGCGGAACTGCTGGAAAACCGGTTTGGCTTCGACACCACGCTGTTGCTGGACGCCGATCGCTACCAGGTCTTGTCCCAGCTGAACCGCCTGCGCAAAGAACTGAACGAACGCGACAACCTGGTAATCTACTACGCCGGCCATGGCGAGCTAGATCGGGTAAACTTGCGCGGCCACTGGCTGCCTGTGGACGCCGAGATGGAGAGCACCGCCAACTGGATTTCCAATGTGGCGGTTACCGACATCCTCAACGTAATGCAGACCCGCCACGTGCTGGTGATCGCCGATTCCTGCTACTCGGGGGCACTCACCCGTTCCTCCCTGGCCAACATCGAGGCCGGCGAGACCGAAGAGACCCGGCGCCATTGGCTGCAGACCATAGCCGACATGCGCTCGCGTACTGTGCTCAGCTCCGGTGGTCTGGCCCCGGTGCTCGACGGTGGCGGCGGCAAGCACTCGGTCTTCGCCAAGTCGTTGATCAGCGTGCTGGAGGAACTGGACGACGTCGCCGAGGGTCAACGCATCTACCGCGAAGTGGCGGCGCGGGTCGCCTATGAGGCCAATCGCTTCCAGGTCGAGCAAGTGCCGGAATACGCCCCGATCAAATTTGCCGGTCACGAGTCCGGAGACTTCTTGTTCGTACCCAGCGGCCTGCTTTGACGCTCAACCCCTGGCCGGTGGCGCTGGCGCTGCTGGTCGGGTGCGCGCAAGGGCCGCCCAGGGAGTTCGATGAGGAGGCTGAGGTCCAAGGCCTCCGGCGTATCGAACTGGAGGGCACCGAGTTCCGACACAGTGTGCTGCTGAACCGGGGCGCCGAAATGAAGCCGGCTTTGCTGCACGTCTATATCGACGGCGACGGCACGCCCTGGCTTGGCTCCGGCCGCCCGGCCCGCGATCCCAGCCCGCGCAACCCCCTGGTGCTGCGCCTCATGGGCCTGGACCCGGGTCCCGCCGTCTACCTGGGCCGCCCTTGTTACCTGGGCCATGCAGCAGATCTCGGTTGCCACCCATGGCACTGGACCCACGGCCGCTACGGGGAGCCTGTGATCGCCAGTATGGCTGCGGTCCTGGAGCGGCTGCGTCAGGGCGAGGGAGGCCCGGAACTCGCCCTAATCGGCTACAGCGGCGGCGGCGCCCTGGCCATGCTGCTGGCCGCTCGCCTGGACCGGGTCCGGCTGCTAGTCACCCTGGCCGGCAACCTCGATCCCGAACGCTGGGTCCAGCGCCACGGCTATAGCCCGCTGGCGACCTCCCGCAACCCGAGTTCGCTTGGGCCGTTGCCCGCGCGTCTGCGCCAGGTCCATATCGTCGGCGCGGAAGACCAGAATCTTCCGCCGGCGGTGATCCGAGCAGCGCTACGCAATCAACCCTCGGCTGAGCTGTGGGTGGTGCCCGGCATGGATCACCGTTGCTGCTGGGAACGGGAATGGCCCGAATTGCTGCAACGCATTTTCGGCGCGCCCTAGCTGGGGTAGACTCAATGAAACCGCGACCACACGCGGTTTTTCGGTTCGGCGGTACCTTGCGGTGAGGGCGATAGCCGTTTTGACCGCGGCGGCATGATTACGAAGTTGGTTTGAGCAATAGTGACAGGAGAATGATATGGCGAACGAAGGTTATCACGAGCCGGTGAGCGAGTTGTCGGAAGAAACCCGAGACATGCATCGGGCGATTATTTCTCTGATGGAAGAACTGGAGGCTGTCGACTGGTACAACCAGCGGGTAGACGCCTGCAGCGATAACGAATTGAAAGCGATTCTCGCGCACAACCGAGACGAAGAGAAAGAACATGCCGCCATGGTATTGGAATGGATTCGCCGCAAAGACCCTCGTTTCGATAAAGAACTGCGAGACTACGTCTTCACCGACAAGCCGATTGCGCACGAATAGGCGCACTGGAAGCGGGAACGGCCGACGCCCCGGCTGGTTCCCTGACTTCCCGGATGCCCGGTACGGATCGCGCTCCCCAAGCGATTGAACGAGCGGTGAATCCGGTCAATCCCCGCCGCACCCACCGCCGCAGTCGGAACCGCAATTGAAGCCGTCGAACAGGCCGTCGAAGAAGCCACGCTCGGCGTCGGCGGCACCCGAGTCTCCGGTGCAGCCCCCGGCACAGCCGATGTGACCGGCGCAGTAGCCGCTGCCGTAACCGGGAGAACTGGGGTCCCGGCAGTTCGGGACATAGACGAAGCCGTCGGGTATCTCCAGCAGGGCGTCGATGCCAAAGATCAGCGGCAGCTTACCGGGGTCGTTTGGGTTCAATCGCTCGCGGGCGCAGGCCAGGCGCCAGGCCCGTTTGATCCCATCCTGAGCCAGGGTTGGGGTCTTCATTGCTTCGGTAGGGGTGTGGTGCAGGAAGCGTCCCAACGCCTTGCCACAAAACGCCTGGTAAGCGCGGGTGAACAGGATGAATTCGTGCCAGGCATCGTCAACCACCTGCGACGGCATGGCGACCAGCTTGCGTTTGGCCTTGTTGCACATCCAGAAATAGTCGCGCAGCGCCCGAAACACCAGATGGGTCTGCTCTTCGCTCAGTTGCGGGTATTTGGCGTTGAGCTTGGCCTTGAGGGCGGGATGAAAGGGGTAGGTCTTGATGAACGCCAATTGCCTGGCGCGCCGGTTTCGGCCGTAGATCATCGCCGATGCGGCCGTCAAGACCAAACCGGTGGCAACTGCTATCCAAACCATCTTGCTCCTCCAGAAATCGCCGGTACTCGGGTCGCACCGGAGACGCTCGGCCCGCTAGGGAAGCGTTTTAATAGCGTTTCCCGTGGGGGGC
>CBDUCL010000168.1:0-6568 GCA_965365625.1 uncultured Chromatiales bacterium
TGTCGCTCCGCTTGCCGTGGATCAGAGCCTGTATTCTGGGGCGACGAAGGCTTTCAGTAAATTTGTTTGTTCCTACCTAAGCGATTGATATTACCTATGACTAGCGAGCGAGTTGCACGGCGAGGACGGACAGCGTAAGCCATAAGCGGCGGCCAGGCCGCCGGCGGCGAGTCGATGCTCGGGGTGGAAACAGGTTCTGGGTGCATTCCGTGCAGGGAACGGTGAGGCCCAGTCGGGCCAGATGGCCGGCGGTTGCTTCGATTCGCAACGCGGGGACAGCCAATTTTTCGAGGTCGGGCCAATCAGATAATGTCCTTGGGCTCGTGACCCGGCGTCGACGGCCCAGCTTGCGCAGCGGCGGCGGGCAGACCGGCGTTGTGTGCGGTATCCCATTCCGCCAGGGCCGCTGCCTGCTCCCCCTCGGCCCCGATCCAATCCCAGAACAGCCGGAAATCCTGTTTGGCCCGCTCCAGACGGAACGCCATCTGCTGAGGTTTGCCGCGCAGGAACAGGGCGATATTGGCCTCCACCGTGCGCAGGTAGTCCTTGGCCAGGGCCAGATCGGACGCCTGCGGCTGATCGTGCAGGAGTAGCCCCTCCCGGTAGGCCCGCATGATGCCGAAGCGACTGCGCTGGGCAAAGCTGGCGGCGGTGGCGCCGGGGTCGCGACTGAGGTGGACATAGTAGGCGTGTTCGCCATAGGCGGCATCGAGGCGACCGAGGAACCAGCACAGGCGGTTGTCGGCTTCGATATGGTTCGGGGGGTAGGCCAGGCGCTGCTCGCCCAGTAGCTGGACCCGGGTCTCGTGTCCGGCGCTGTAGTTGCGGATATGGCGGCAGGCGCGGATAAAGGTCGTCGAGCCGCAGCGGCCGCTGTTCAAGACAAACACATTCACTGGATCGCCTCCCGCCAGGCGGCGCGGTCTGCCGCATAGTCGCCGATGGCGGCGGTAAGTTGCCGCAAACGGGCTCGACAATGGGCCGGGTCGTCGATCAGGGCCCAGCCCGGGGAACCGGGTCCGAAGTTGTGCTCGATGCTGTCGAGAAAGGCGGCGAAGTGTTTGCGGGCGCCCACCCAGTCCGGCTGCCGCCAGCAGGAAGCGGCGTCCTCGAGCAGGCCGCGCAGGGTCTCCGACTTGGCCAGAACCTCGGCCTGCTTGGCTTGGTAGCTCTGGCGCAATCCGGCCTCGACCTCGGTCAGGGCCCACAGGATCTCGGTCGCCGGCAGTTCCTTGGCGGGATAGCCGCTGGCGGTGAGCCTTTCGATTCCGAACAGCATCAAATCACCGAAATACTGGCGTTCGAACTCCCCCAAGAGGTCGATCCTCTCGGCGGCCCGATCGACCCCCGGGCGGCACTCGGAACGGCCGGTCTCCTCCAGGGTGCGCTGATGCAGCATGGGCAGGTTGGCCGAAACGAAGCGCGGGCCCAGTTCCGCCTTGAGCAGGCGACCCAGCACCGGGCCCGCCATGCGGAGCTTGAGACCGGCGAAAGGGATGAACCACTCCAGGCACTCGGGCCGCAGCACATAGTTACCGGTGTAGATGGTGCGCGCCGGTCGGGTCTCTGACAGGTCCCCCTGGTAGTCGAAGTAGGTGATCCGGGTCAGGTGCTCACCATAGAAAAAGCGCCGCAGGCGGCCAGCGAAGTCAGCCAGGCAGGCGCCGTTGCCGTGGGCGCCCGATAGGCGGCAACGGTAGCGGTAGGCCGCCTGGGCCTGGGCGAAACCGAAGCGGTCGGCCATGTCGTGGTAGGCCGCGTCGCCGACGGTGCTCACGGGTCGGTGGAATCGACAGGCGCCGCTCGGATCGAGCGCGAGTTGCTCGGTGAGGAAACCGATGACATCGTCCAGGAAGTTGCTGGCCATCACCGCCGGGGAGACCGGCGGGTCCCCCACCACCTTGCCCGTTAGGATTGCCGCGTCGCTGCGGCTGAAGATGCGGTCCAGGTGATGGAAGTAATTGATGGCATAGAGGCGGCGACTGGCCGGCTCCCCCGGCACCAGGACGCAGAACTCCTGGTCGCTGTCGATGAACTGGACCAGTGTGGGGCCACCCCGATCCTCGGCGAGCAGTTGGCGCAGCCGCAAGTAGGCGATATTGCGGGTGATGGCGGCCCCCTTGTGGCCGAAATCCGCTGGGTCGGGATCTTGGAATGAACCGACTACCCGGACCAGGTCAGCGCGCCGCTCTGCCCCTAGGCGCTTAAGCTGGGCGATCTGCTGCTCGGGCCCAAACCACTCGGTGCTTAGGCCCTGGGCATCGAATTCCCGCGCGATTTCGGCGTGCCGGGCCAGGCTCTCGGGCCGGCGCGAGTCGTCGGCGACCAACACCCGCACGCGCCTGAAACGGCCGCCGCACTGTCCGCCGTAGCCGTAGCTGCGGCACAGGTGCAGGATACTGGACAGGCACTGGCTCAGATGCTGGGGCCGGTCGGCGACCGGAATGACAACAATAAACCCGTGCCGATCGTCGTCGCCCGCTTCCGCCAGCAGGGCCTCGTAGTCGCGGAACGCCCGCTGGTAGCGGGCCACCGAGGCGTCGTCGAGCGGTCCGGCCCAGAGTGCCCGCTCCAGGTCGGGCAGCAGCTCCCGGTAGCGGTGCAGGGCCGTCGCCGGGACGGTCGCCTCGAGCCGCGCGGCCAGGCGCTGGAACTCATTCCCTGCGGGCACGGTCGCCATCGCACACTCAGCGCCGGGACGAGTAGTTGGGAAAGGCATCCTTGTCGACCAGGATTTCGATCAGGTTGATACCCTCGGCTAGGTTGAGATCGGCGAACAAGCCGCCGAGATCGGCGATCGCTTCCACGCGCCGGTGCCAAATACCGAAAGATCGAGCCAAGGCTCCGTAGTCGGGATTGATGAAGTCGCAGTCGATAAAGCGACCCTGGTAGCTCTGCACCTGATTCTTACGTATCAGCCCCATGCTGGCATTGTTGAACAGGATCACCGTGAGCGGGATGCCGTAATTGACCGCCGTCATCAGCTCCATGCAGCACATCTGGAAGCCGCCGTCGCCGATGATGGCGAACATCGGCCGGCGCCCTGCAAACTGGGCGCCGATGGCGGCCGGGATGGCGTGGCCCAGTGAGGAGATGCCGGAGTTGGGATAGAAATCCACTCCGGCGGAGACCTGCAGCAGGTTCTGGGCGAAGATGATGTTGTCGTCGAATAGGGCGGCGCCCGCCGGCAACGCCCGGTTCAGGCGCTCGAAGAAGGCCTTCACCAGCGAGAACTCGGCCTGAAAGATCGAGTTGCCCGCGGCGCTGGCCTGGGCCTCGAAGGCCTGTTTGTAGGCAGGGATGGGCTCCAGCTGCTTCTCGGGGCAGGCACGGGCGGCGAGCCGCTGCAACAGGCTGTCCAGCACCTGGCCGATGTCGGCATGAATACTGAGGTCCGCGGTATAGACCTTGTCCAGCTGATCGTGATCGATGTCGATCTGCACCACCGTCTTGCCTGCCAACAACTGCTCGTTCCAGAGGTAGCTGGTGCGCTCATTGAAGCTGGCGCCGAGCACCAGCACCAAGTCGGCGCGGTTGACGATGTAGTCGTAGGCATAGCCGCTGGAGGTCACCCCAAGGCTACCGAGGGAGAGCTCCGAGCGCTCGTCGATAGCCCCCTTGCCCTTGAGGCTGCTGGTGACCGGAATGTTCCAGCCCTCGCTCAAGGCTTGTACCTGCCTCCGAGCGCCGGCGCGCAGCACCCCGTAGCCCCCGACAATCACCGGCCGCTCGGCCTGCTCAAACAGCTCGGCCAGGCGTTCGATCAGCGGATCCTGGTGGTGCGGCGCGCGTTGCGGGCGCTGGGTGCGCACCTGCTCCAGCAGTTCCAGGTCGACCAATTCCTTCTGCAGGTTGTAGGGCAGGCTCAGCAGCACCGGTCCCGGGTTGTCTGACAGCAGCACCTTGGCGGCACGGTTGAGCACATGGGCCAGATAGTCGGTGCGCTCGACGATCTTGTTATAGCGGGTGATGCCCTTGAACAGGGCCGACTGGTCGATGCTGCCGCCCTCGCCGGAGCTCTCTTGCAGGCCGCCCTTGCCGAAGATATAGGTCGGGGTCTCGCCGGTGATGACGACGACTGGCTGGCGGTCCACATAGGCATTGGCGATGCCGGTGACCAGGTTGGTGGCACCCGGGCCGGCGGTGGTAATGCAGGCGGCGATGCGCCCGCTGGCCCGAGCGTAGCCGCAGGCCATGAAGGCGGCGCCCTGCTCGTGCTTGGCCAACACGCTCTGGATCGGGGAGTCGTAGAGGCTGTCGTAGACCGGCAGGATATGGGCGCCCGGCATTCCGAAGATGGTATCCACCCCCAGGCGCTCGAGAAACTTGACGATCAGCTCGCTGACTTGGACTTTCATGCGGTATTGTCTTGTTGCCGGCAGGTTTCTGGGTCCCGCCGATCACCCCCGCCCTGGCGGCAAATCGCACGATTCTACCACTACCGGCGCCGGGTGCGCCTCGCCACCGCCTGAGGAAATCAGTACAATGCCGCCGTCGCCCGCCGGCTCGGGCTCCGACAGGTCGCCGCCGAATGCATGAACTGATCGATAAACTCAATCGCAAACAGGCCGTTATCGGCGTGGTGGGCCTCGGTTACGTGGGCCTGCCGTTGCTGCTGAGGTTCGCCGAGACGGGTTTCCCGGTAATCGGCTTCGACCGCGAACCAGCCAAGCTGGACAAGCTGGCGGCCGGCACCAGCTATATCGAGCATATCCCCAGCGCCCGGGTTGCGGCAGCCCTGGCCAAGGGCCTGCAAGGCAGCGCGGATCTGTCCCGAGCGTCGGAAGCAGACGCCCTGATCCTGTGCCTGCCCACCCCGCTCAACAAGTTTCGGGAACCAGACCTGAGCTTCGTCATCGACACCACCGAGGCCCTGCTGCCGCACCTGCGACCGGGCCAGGTGCTGTCCCTAGAGAGCACCAGCTACCCGGGCACCACCGAGGAGGAACTGCTGCCCCGCCTCCAATCGCTGGGCCTTCGGGTGGGCGAGGACTTCTTCCTGGTCTACTCCCCGGAGCGTGAAGACCCGGGCAATCCCGATTTCAGCACCGCCAATATCCCCAAGATCTGCGGCGGCCATACCCCCGCCTGCCTGGAGGTGGGGGTCGCCTTGTACCGCCAGGCCATCGAGCAGGTGGTGCCGGTCAGCTCCACCAAGGCGGCGGAGATGACCAAACTGCTGGAGAACATCCACCGAGCGGTGAACATCGGCCTGGTCAACGAGATGAAGATCGTGGCCGACAAGATGGGGGTGGACATCCACGAGGTGATTGACGCCGCGGCCACCAAACCCTTCGGCTTCACCCCCTTTTACCCCGGCCCGGGGTTAGGCGGACATTGCATCCCTATAGATCCCTTCTACCTGACCTGGAAGGCGAAGGAATACGGCATCAACACCCGCTTTATCGAGCTGGCCGGCGAGGTCAACACCAATATGCCGCGTTGGGTGGTATACAAGCTGGTAAGCGCCCTAAACGAGCAGTCCAAGGCGATCAAGGGCAGCCGGATCCTGGTTCTCGGTATCGCCTACAAGCCGAATGTCGACGACATGCGCGAATCCCCCGCGGTGGAGCTGATGCAACTGCTGAGCGAGCGCGGCGCCCGCATCGACTACTCGGACCCCCACATCCCCGTGTTCCCGCCGATGCGCAACTACCGCTTCGACTTGCAGAGCGTGCCCTTGAGCGCCGAGACCATCGCCCGCTACGACTTGGTGCTGATCGCCACCCATCACGACGCCTTCGACTACGAGCTGATCCGCCGCCACGCCAAGCTGATCGTGGACACTCGAGGGGTCTACAAAGACCCCTTTCCGACCCTGATCAAGGCCTGAATCGCGACTGAAGTAAGGAACCCGGATCAGGCGGTTCCGAGACGCTCCCGTACCGCCGCCAGCAGGCGCTCCGCGCTCCATTCCTGACTGGTATCGATATGCAGGGTCAGGGCCTCCTCCTCCGCATCCAAGGGTTCGCGCCGCGCGAGCTGGGCCTCCAGTACCGCGAGCGTCGCTTCGGACGGGTCCGTGCCTGCGGCCAGTCGCCGTGCGACCCGCTCCCGCAGCAGGGCCTCCGGCGCCTCAATCGACAGAATCAGGAACGGAAGCCCACGGGTCCGGGCCAGCTCCCGAAAGCGTCGGCGCTGCTCGCGCTCGAGAAAGGTGGCGTCCACCACGACCGCTTGGCAGGCGTCGCTGATGGTGTCGGCCAGCTCCAGTAGCCGCCGGTAGGTGTCTGTGGTGGCCCGAGAGCTGTACATACCCTCGCCCAGCCCGGATCGTTGGCCAGACCCCGCCTCTTGGTCGAAAAGCCGCTTACGCTCCACGTCGGAGCGGATACGCACCGCCGGCAGCTCGGCCACCAACATCTGCGACAGGCTGCTCTTGCCGGAGCCGGAAACCCCGTGGGTAATAATAACCGCCGGTTGCGGCTCGACCCCATAGCCTTCGGCCAGGGCCGAATAGACCCGATACTCGGCCAAGGCCAGGGACCGCTCGTCCTTACTCAGGTCCGGCTGGGACAGGCGAATGGCGATGACCTTGGCCCGTACCATGGCGCGGTAGACCTTGTAG
>CBDUCL010000169.1:0-6540 GCA_965365625.1 uncultured Chromatiales bacterium
CCATGATCACCGCCAGGTGCAGCCCCGGGGGCAGATCCACGGGCACGTCTTTCATGGAGTGCACGGCGATGTCGGCCCGGCCCTCCAGCATACCCTGCTCGAGTTCCTTCACAAACAGGCCCTTGCCGCCGACCTTGGCCAGAGGAGCATCGAGGATGCGGTCGCCCTGGGTGCTCATGCCCACCAGCTCGACCTGCAGCCCCGGGTGGGCCCGAGTCAGGGCGGCAGCCACGTGCTCGGCCTGCCAGATGGCCAGGGGCGACTTGCGGGTGGCGATGCGCAACGGGGTCTCGGACATGGGGCGCGGCTCCACGGGGGGCAAAACTGCAATGCTAGCGGCTGGGACTGCCCCAAGCAAACCGCCCGAGCCTCAGCCCCGACCGCGCAACCATTGACGCACGGCGGGCAGGTGTCTGCGGCTGACCTCCAGGGGCACATCGCCCCCCCGCAGGCGAATGCGCCAGCGTTCGTCGGCGCCCTTTTCCAGCGCCTCCACATAGTCGCGGGCCACCAGGGCATTGCGGTGAATACGCAGCAGGCGCGTGCCGAAGTCCTGCTCCAGGGACTTCAGGGGCTCCTCCAGCAGCAGTTCGCCAGCGCCGAAATGGGCCACCACGTACTTGGCCTCGGCGCGGAAGTAGCGTACCTGCTCGATTGGCACCGAGCGCAAGTCGCCCCGATACAGGGCGCAGACATGGCTGCGCCCGGACGACTCGGGTTGCAGCCGTTCCAGGGCCTGCAACTGGGGCCGGGTCAGGGCGCGCGCCCGATTCAGGGCACGGACCAGTTCCTCGCTCCGCACCGGCTTCAGCAGATAGCCCACCGCATTGTGCTCGAAGGCCTGCACGGCAAACTGGTCGTAGGCGGTGGTGAACACCACCGCCGGTGGTTTGGAGCCCTCGGCCATCCGGGCTGAGGCGGCCAGCCCGTCCATGCCGGGCATGCGAATGTCCAGCAGCACCAAGTCGACCTCACCGCCGGCGCACAGGGCCAGGGCCTGCTCGCCGCTGGCGGCCTCGCCGGCTACTTCGTAACCCTCCCCGAGCGCCTCCACCAGGCGCCGCAGGCGCGCCCGGGCCAGGGCCTCGTCGTCGACGATCAGCAGGCGCATGGGTTTAGTCGGCACCGGGCTCGAACCAAGGATGGGGAAACGCCAGGCGAATCTGATAGTCGTCTTCCACCCGGCTGGCCACCAGGCTGGCCTGGCCCGGGAAGTGGGCCTCGATACGCTGGCGGATGTTGTCCAGGGCCATGCGGTTACCCTGGCGGTGCTCACCGCCCGCGGCCGCCGGCACCTGGTTGCGGATGCTGAAACTCACCTGGTGCTTTCGGTAGCGGCCCGCGATATGTACCGGACCGGGCTCCAGTGCCGGCTCCACCCCGTGGTAGACCGCGTTTTCCAGCAGCGGCTGCAGCACCAGCGGCGGCAGCCGGGCCTCCAGCGGCAGGTCTTGCAAGTCCCACTCGACCCGCAGGCGATCGCCCAGGCGCTGCTGCTCCAGGTGCAAATAACGCCGGGCCAGCTCCAGCTCCCGTTCCAGGCTGGTGCTGCCGCCCTCGCCCAGGCTGACCCGGAACAGGTCCGCCAGGTCTTGGATTAACTCCTCTGCCAGGACCGGGTCGCTGCGGGTGAGCTCGGCGATGGTATTCAGGCTATTAAACAAAAAATGCGGCCGGATGCGCGCCTGCAAGGCCTGCACGCGGGCCTGGGACTCGGCATCGAACTGCCGGCGCCGGAGGTGTTGCAGGTACAGGTAGCGAAGGGCCAAGGCACCCGCGATGGCGGCAATCGCCAGCGTCTTCAGCAGCAGGCCGAGGCGCCCGTCCGGGTCTAGGCCCAGGCCCAGCCGCTCGGCCAGCTCGCCCGCCACCAGACTCACCGCTGCCGCCACCAGCAGCCACAGGCCCCATGCCAGGGATGCGGCCCGGCGCGCAGGCAGCCGGGCTAGGGGAGCGCGCAGCAGGCACAGCAGCAGTGCCGCGCTGAGCCCGATCCATTGCAGGTAGAGCGACAGCAGGCTGAGGCGGTGCCACGAATCCTGCCAGGGCAGGCCGCTGCCCAGGGCCAGGGCAATGGCCAGAAGCTCCGCCCCCACCACTACCGCGAACACCGCCGGCAGGCCGCAGAAGTCCGGCAGCAAGCCGCCGCTTGCCGGGCTCGGGCCGGCGACGGGGGCAGGATCGCGGGCGGGTTTCAAGACAAAGGGCCTCCGGTTGCGGTTATAATCGCGGCGGCTAGCGTAGGCTGAGTGTTAACCCGCCCGGCGCGGGAAACGCCGCCACATCGTCGTTTTGAAAACTGCACCTCATCCAGTTCCAGGATAGCCGCTATGAGCGATCAACAGGGACCCGGCAAGCTCTGGGCCGGGCGTTTCAACGAGCCCACCGACGCCTTCGTCGAGGCCTTTACCGCCTCGGTGGAATTCGACCGCCGGCTCTACCGCTACGACATCTCCGGTTCCATCGCCCACGCCCGAATGCTGGCCCGCCAGGGTATTATTACCGACGACGAGGGAGCGTCCATTATCGCCGGTCTGGAGGCGATCCGCAGCCGCATCGACCAAGGCGAGTTCGACTGGTCGGTGGCGCTCGAAGACGTGCATATGAACGTCGAGGCGGCGCTGACCGCAGATATCGGCGAGGCCGGCAAGAAGCTGCACACCGGGCGCTCGCGCAACGACCAGGTGGCGACCGATATTCGCCTCTGGCTGCGCGACGAAATCGGCGCCATTCGTGTCGAACTGCGGCGCCTGCAGTTGGGGCTGCTGGACACCGCGGAACGCGAGGCAGAAAGTATCCTGCCCGGCTTTACCCACCTTCAGACCGCCCAGCCGGTAACCTTTGGCCACCATATGATGGCTTGGTTCGAGATGCTGGAGCGCGACCAGGGGCGCCTGGCCGATTGCGCCAAGCGTCTTAACCGGATGCCGCTGGGGGCCGCCGCCCTGGCCGGCACCAGCTATCCCATCGACCGCGCCTACACCGCCGAGCTGCTGGGCTTCGACGGTCCCTGCGAGAACTCCTTGGACGCGGTCAGCGACCGCGACTTCGCCATCGAGTTTAGCGCCGCGGCAGCCCTGATAATGCTGCACCTGTCGCGCTTTTCCGAAGAACTCGTGCTCTGGTCCTCCGCCCAGTTCGGCTTTATCGAGCTGTCCGACAGCTTCTGCACCGGCTCCTCCATTATGCCGCAGAAGAAGAACCCGGATGTACCCGAGTTGGTGCGCGGCAAGAGCGGGCGCATCTTCGGCCATCTGTTCTCCCTGCTGACCCTGATGAAGAGCCAGCCCCTGGCCTACAACAAGGACAACCAGGAGGACAAGGAACCCCTGTTCGACAGCGTGGACAACCTCAAGGGTTGCCTCAAGGTGTTCGCCGACATGCTGCCCGCCCTAAGCTGCAACCACCAGCGCATGCGCGCCGCCGCCATGCAGGGCTTCGCCACCGCCACCGACCTGGCGGACTATCTGGTGCGCCGGGGCCTGGCCTTCCGCGATGCCCACGAGGTGGTGGGCAAGGCGGTGGCCTTCTGCGTGGCCGAGGGCAAAGACCTGGCGGAACTGAGTCTGGAACAGCTGCGGGGCTTTTCCGAGCGCATCGACGCTGACGTGTTCGGGGTGCTCACCCTGGAAGGCTCGGTGGCCGCCCGCGACCATATCGGCGGCACCGCGCCGAACCAGGTGCGGGCCGCCATCGGCCGCGCCCGGGCCCGGCTGCAGGTCGAGCAGCCATGAGCCGGGCGCCGAAAGACAGCCTGCACCAGCTCAGCGCACGGCTGCGGGATTTCGCCCGCGAACGGGACTGGGAGCAGTTCCATTCCCCGAAGAATCTGTCGATGGCCCTGATCGCCGAGGCCGCCGAATTGGTGGAACATTTCCAGTGGTTGAGTGAGGCCCAGAGCTACCAGTTGGCCGATGATAAGCGGGAAGCGGTGGCCCTGGAGCTGGCGGACATCCTGATCTTCCTGCTGCGCATCGCCGAGCGCCTGGATCTCGACCCGGTAGCGGCCGCCTGGCGCAAGATCGAGATCAACGAGGACCGTTACCCGGCGGATAAGGTGCGTGGAGATGCCCGCCGGGCATCGGAGTACGACGACTGAGGCTAGAACCCGAAAACCGCACAACTACAGCCTGCGCTGGGGGGGCGCTGATTCGCAGCGATCGATTAGGGCCTTATCTTACGTCCTTTCATCCCCGCCGCGCCCGCTCGCTGATCAGGGCCTCCGCCTTGTTGGCCACGAGCATCGCCTCCGGCACCCGCTGCTTGATCGCGGCCGCCAGCTCCAGGTTCAATCCAGGCAGGGGCTTGATGCTGACCCATAGAACGTTGAGCTTCAGGTTGAGGTCGGCGAACACCACCAGCTCGCGGTAATAATCGAACACCGCCTGCAGCTCGCCCAAAGTGGTCTGCAGGCGCAGCTCGGAGCGGCGGCCAAGGCCTGGGATCAACATCATGAAATCGCTCAGCAGCCGCCCATCCGCGCCCCGGGACGGAGCGCGCTTCCACAGCGGCTCGCCGGGCGCCAACTCGAGGCTTACCCGGAGCGCACCGGCGTTTATCGAACGGGTATCTACAGGCATAATCCCAGATTATAGCGGCCCGACGGCAGCTTGCTCCGGTATGCCTGCCGCGGGCCAGGGTTTATACTCCTGGCTCGAAAACCCGTTCGGAGGATTCGCTCTCATGCACTGCTGGCCGCGCTATCTGCTTTGGCTCGTTATCGTTCTGCTCGGCACGGGCCAAATGCTCACCGCCTGCGGCCAAAAGGGCCCGCTGTACCTGCCCGAGCCACCGTCGGCGGAGGGCACGATCTCCGATGAAGTTCCCGTAGCGCCCGAATTCGACGCCGAGGACCTGGAACCCGAGGCCGCGCAAGACATCGAGGCGGCGCGCTGAGGCCCCCGGATGGATCACTTCCAGTATCGAGGCGACAGCCTGTATGCCGAGTCCCTGCCCCTGGGCCGGATCGCAGCGGACTACGGCACCCCCTGCTACGTCTATTCTCGGGCCACCCTGGAGCGCCACTGGCGGGCCTTCGACGACGCCCTCGGCGACCATCCGCACCTGGTCTGCTTCGCGGTCAAAGCCAACTCCAACCTGGCGGTGCTCAACCTGCTGGCCCGACTGGGCTCCGGCTTCGACATCGTCTCGGTGGGCGAGCTGGAGCGGGTGCTGGCAGCCGGCGGCGAACCCGGCAAGGTAGTGTTCTCCGGGGTCGGCAAGCGCGCCGACGAGCTGGCCCGCGCCCTGGAGGTGGGCATCCGCTGCTTCAACGTGGAGTCCGAGGCCGAGCTGGCCCTGCTCGACCGGGTGGCCGGGGAGCGCGGCCTGCAAGCCCCGGTTTCGCTGCGGGTAAACCCGGATGTGGACGCCAAGACCCACCCCTACATCGCCACCGGCCTGCGCGAGAACAAGTTCGGCATCGCCTTCGAGGAGGCTGCTGCGGCCTACCGGCGTGCCGCCGAGCTAGCGCACATCCGGCTGGTGGGCATCGACTGCCACATCGGCTCCCAGCTCACCGAGCTGGCGCCCTTTCTGGATGCCCTGGACCGGGTGCTGGCCCTGGCCGACGAGCTGAGCACCTCAGGCCTGGGGCTGGAACACCTGGACCTGGGCGGCGGGCTCGGCATCCGCTACACGGACGAGATGCCGCCCGAGCCGGCGGTCTATGCCGCCGCCCTCAAGCAGCGCTTGGGCCAGCGCCGCTACGAGATTCTGATCGAGCCGGGGCGGGCCATCGCCGGCAATGCGGGGGTGCTACTGACCCGGGTCGAATACCTAAAACCCACCCCCCACAAGGACTTCGCGATTATCGACGCCGCCATGAACGATCTGCTGCGCCCGGCCCTGTACCAGGCGGTACAGGAAATCCTGCCGGTGGAGCGCCGCACCGGGGGCCGCGCCGGCGAGTACGACCTGGTCGGCCCGGTGTGCGAGACCGGCGACTTCCTGGGCAAGGGCCGACGCCTTAGCCTGGCCCCGGGTGACCTGCTGGCAGTGCGCTCCAGCGGCGCCTATGGCTTCACCATGAGCTCCAACTACAATACCCGGCCGCGCGCTGCCGAGGTCATGGTGGATGGGGATCGGGCCTATCTGGTGCGCCGCCGCGAAACCATACCCGAGCTGTTCGCCGGCGAGGCCAGGCTGCCATGAGACGCATCCCCGAGCCGGAACTGATGGACGACGCCGAGCAGGCCAAGGCCTACGCCGAGGCCGATTTCTCGGAGCCCAACCAGCGCTTCCTGGAACTATTCCGGCCGCTGGCTCCGGACGGCCCTTTCCAGGCCCTGGACCTGGGCTGCGGCCCGGCCGACATCACCCTGGCCCTGGCCCGCGCCTACCCCCAGGCCCGGATACAGGGTTTGGACGGCGCCGAGGCCATGCTCGGCTTCGGCCGCCACACCCTGAATGCGGAGCCGGCCTTGGCCGAGCGGGTGGAGCTGGTGTGCGAACGCCTGCCCAGCCCGCGCCTGGCACGGGCCGGGTTTGACGCCGTGCTGTCCAACAGCCTGCTGCACCACCTGGCCGAGCCCCGAGTGC
>CBDUCL010000170.1:0-6512 GCA_965365625.1 uncultured Chromatiales bacterium
TCAGCTGCCACAACGGCAGCAGCGCGCCGGGCAAGCCGCCGAACCACATCGCCAGCACCAACGAATGCGATGCCTGCCACAGCACCAGCTACTGGTCCCCGGTGACGCGGGTGGACCATGCGGAGGTGTTGGGCAACTGCTTTAGCTGCCACAACGGCAGCACCGCGCCGGGCAAGCCGCCGAACCACATCGCCAGCTCCAACGAATGCGATGCCTGCCACAGCACCAGCAACTGGTCGCCGGTGACGCGGGTGGATCACGCCGAGGTCCTGGGGACCTGCTTCAGTTGCCACAACGGCAGCGTTGCCCCGGGCAAGCCGGCGGATCACATCGTCAGCTCCAACGAGTGCGATGCCTGCCACAGCACCAGCTACTGGTCGCCGGCGGCGCGAGTCGACCATTCCGAGCTCACCGGAAGCTGTGTGAGCTGCCATAACGGCGCCATCGCCCCGGGTAAGCCGCCCGGACACATCCCCAGCAGCGACGCCTGCGAGGCCTGCCATCGCACCAGCGCCTGGTCTCCGCTGCTGCGAATGGATCACGCCGAGGTGCTGGGGACCTGCTTCAGCTGCCATAACGGCAGTATCGCCGAAGGCAAGCCGCCCCAGCATCTCCCCACCAGCAACCAGTGCGACGATTGCCATACCACCACCGCCTGGGTGCCCGCGGTGTTTGATCATGCGGGCATTGCCTCCGGCTGCGTAAGTTGTCACAACGGGCAGTTGGCACCGGGCAAACCCCCGGGTCACCCCCCCACCAGCAACCTCTGCGAGGCCTGTCATCGCACCCTGGCCTGGGTGCCGCTGCTGCGGATGGATCACAGCGAGGCGCTGGGCGATTGCATCGTCTGCCACAACGGCCAGATTGCCGAGGGGCAGTCGCCGAGCCATATTCCCACCACCACCGACTGCGCTGCCTGTCATAGCACCTTCAGTTGGCAAGTTAGCCCGTCCCAGGTGGACCACAACGAGATCCCGCTGGCCCAGAGCCAGTGCTCCAGCTGCCATGAGCCGGATCGGCCGCCCCCCGGCAATAACCATCCCCAGGGGCGGGATTGCATCCAGTGCCATGTGGCGCCACCGGAAGGGGATTGGTGTAGCCAGCCGGTGGAAGACCGTCCGGGGTTGTGCGAATGAAACCCGTCGACCTGATCCTCCCTAATCGGCTTGGCTGGCTGTTGGTGTTACTGCTGCTCGGCTGGGTGCAGGGGGTCCAGGCGTTGGGCAGCGAGCGCTTCCTGGAGCGGCTGTCGAGCGAGACCCGGGACGGCCGGCTGGTGGTGACCGTGCATTTCATCCAGCGCCTGCAATACCTATCCCACAGCCCGGCAGAGTTCGGCGAGCGGGTGGAAATCCGCCTGCGTGCCGCGGGAGCCACGCCGGCGCTGGTGGCCGACGCCCTGGGGGAGGGGCTCAAGCAATTAACCCCGGCCCAGCCGTCGCCGATCCGCTCGGTCCAGGCCAGCGGCAACCTGGATACCGACCCCGGGGTGAGTATCCGCTTCGATCGGACGCGTCGCTTCCAGGTCCGGGCCGGGCGCAACGACCGCAGCCTCGATATCCTGCTCGAACCCGACGCCCCCGCGGCCGAACCCGAGCCTGTGCCGGAGGCCCAGGTACCGGTCGGCACGACTCCCGAGGAACGCCAGCTCGCGGACCTGTTTCGCCAGGCGCGCCTAGCCTTTAATGCCGGCCAGTACCAGCGCGCCAATGCCATCTACGACAAGATCATAGCCGCCGGTATTGAGCCTTATGTGCGTGAGGCCGTGGTCGCCCTGGGTGTGGCCCGCGCCGAGCGCGGCCAAGACGCCCAGGCCCGGGCCCAGTTCGAGCGCTACCTGGAAGACTATCCTGATGGCCCCGAGACCCGGCGTGTGGAGCGCTTGCTCGAGGCCTTGTTGGCCCGCGAGGAGACGCCGGCGGGCGCCGCCGCCCCCTTGGCGGAGACGGGTCGCCCATTCGAGGTATTCGGCAGCTTTGATCAGTTCTACCTGCTGGATCGGGGCAAGCTCGAAGGCGAGAGCAGCGAGACCTACCGCTCCAGCCTGCTGAGTTCGGCCAATCTCAACTGGCAGGGCCGAAGCGGCAACCTGGACGTTAGCGGGCGCTTCTCCGGCAGCTACGACCACAGCTTCCTTTCCGAGCGCGACAGCCCGTCCCGGGTCAGCTATCTGTATCTGGATCTGGCCAGCGTAGACGGTCGCCATGAGGGGCGACTGGGCCGCCAGCGTCTACCCAGTTCTGGGGTGCTGGGGTATTTCGATGGCCTGCACTATCAATTCCGCTACAGCGACCGCCAGGCCCTGCGTTACGTGGTGGGCTCGCCGATGCGCTCGACCCGCGATGGCGTGGATACGGACCGGCTGTTCAATGGCCTGGCCTGGGACCTGAGCGGCCTGGACGAACGCTGGCTGCTGAGCCTGTACGGGCTCTACCAGCGCTTCGACGGCGAGACCGATCGCCGCGCCCTGGGGGCCGAGGGGCGCTACCTGGGCGATAGCGTCACCGCCTATTCCCTGCTGGACTACGACACCTACTTCGACGAACTCAATATCTTCTACCTGTTTGGCAACTGGCGCATTCAAGAAGGCACGGTGGCCAGCCTGACCCTGGACTACCGTCGCAGCCCCAGCCTGGCTCTGAGCAATGCGCTGTACAGCGTCGGCGCTGACGACTTCGACGACCTGGGCCCGGATCTGTCCGACGGCGACCTGGAGCGTCTGGCCAAGGACCGCAGTCTGATCTACCGCTCCCTCTATGCCTCTCTGACCCAACAGCTGAACGACCGTTGGCAACTGCTGGTCGACGGCGGCCTCTACAGCCTCCGCGATGACAGCAGCGCCCCCGACAGTGACAGTCTGGAGAGCGATGACTGGTATGTTTACGGGCAGCTGATGGGCACCAGCCTGTTCAAAACCGGAGATCTGTATTCCGCCGGCCTGCGCTATACCGACGCCGAGCGCATGGATATTACCTCGGTGCTGCTGCGGGCCCGGGTGCCGGTGCGTGAGCGCTGGCAGCTCACCCCGCGTTTGCGCATGGATTTTCGCGATCGTGACGACGGCAACGACCAGCGCAGGCTGATCCCCAGTCTGTTCACCCGCTACCGGCTGACGAAAAGGACCTCTCTGGAACTCGACGCCGGGGTCGAGTTCAGCCGCACCGACGAGGACCTGGGCGGCGACCGGGATGACCGCTTCTTCTACCTGAGCGCCGGATATCGTCACGATTTCTGACGGCGTTTCGCCCTCCGCCAGTTCTGCCCGAGCGCGGATGAAGGTGTTCTCCCTTCACCGCCGCCTGGGTATGCGCCCCGCTGGTTCGGGAGTCGCTGCCGCCGGTTTCTGCCGGTACGGCCTATTTCGCCTGACCCGCGTTTAGACCAACAGCTCGACATGGCGGCGAATGTCCGCCTCCGGAGGCAGAGGGGCGCCGCTCAGAAGATGCGCGGCCAGGCGCTCGGCATAGAAGGGGATCATCAGGCTGCCCTTGGAGCCGAAGCCGTTGCAGATGCCGAGCCGGGACTGGCGCGGGTGCAGGCCCAGGAACGGCTGCTTGTCCCTGGTCGCCGGGCGCACCCCAGCCCGCTGGCGCGCGACGCTGAACCTGGGTAGTGGATCGAGCAGTTGGCCGAGGGCCTGCAACAGCCGCTCGCGGGCAGCTGGGGTAGGCCGGCTATCGATGTGCTGCCGATCGTAGCTGGCGCCGAGGCGGAAGCGGTCGTCGCCCAGGGGCAGCAGCCAGCAGCCGGCGTTGAGAATCCAAGATTCCAGGCTGGGAGCTCGCAGGTGCAGGTCGAGGATTTCCCCCTTCACTGGTTGCCAGGGCAGTTGGGAGAACCAGGGGTGCTGCCGGGCCTCCCAACCCTCACAGAAGATCAGGCGGCCGGCGTGGACCTGGCCCCAGTGCACCGCTGTGGAACTGAACTTCAGCTCCGCGGGCTCGATCCTCCCGCGCCGCCAGGCGCCCCGGGTCTGCAACCAGTCGCGCAGCCTGCGGAGCAGGGTCCCAGTGTCCAGCTGCCCGGTGTGGCGCTGAACGCCGACGCCGTAGGGCGCCTGCAGCCCGGAGGGCGGGGAGCTGCCGAGTGGCTCCAGGTAGTCGCGATAAATGGGATCGCCGAGCCGGCGCTGCCACCGCGACCGCTCTGCCGGAGAGCGAAATAGCCGCAGCAAGGGCAGCGGCCGGAAAAGCGGCTCGCTCAGGACCTGCTCCAACCGGGCGTAGAGCCGGCGGCCGGCGGTCAACTGGGCCCCGGCGGTGGGCGCCAAAACCAAGCGCTGGCCGGTTACCGGATTGATCAGGCCGGCGGCGATCCTGGAGGCAGCGCTGGGGTCGGCGGCGTCCAGCACCAGTACCCGGGCCCCGCCCTGCAGCAGTTCCCAGGCCAGCAGGCCGCCGGCCAGGCCCTGGCCAGCGATCAGGAAATCGACTCGGGCCAAGAGCGGCTCAGAGGAACAGCGTAAGCACGCCGGTATAGCCGTACAAGCGGCCGTTGTAGATCTCGCCGTTGGCAAAAAAGCCCACCAGGGGGAAGTCGCCGAGCTCGGATTGGATGCAGCCCAGCTCCTGGGAGTTGTCGCCGAACTGGTACCGCCCGCGTCCGAGGCAGGAGATGTAAATGCCGCCACGGATGGGGCGGTCACCGACCCGTTGGCGCAGGCGCTCGAGCATGCGCAGCAGATCCTCCCGGGCGGTATTGCCGTCGCGGCGGCAGAACATCAGCCGCTCCTGGCCTTCCAGGTAATCGCCCACCGCCACCAACCCATGGTCCGGATCGACGCCCATCAGATTGCGCACCAGATAGTCGCCGGTGTCGGAGCCTTGAATCGGCAAGGCGGCGAAGATCAGGCCGCCGATGCGGCCCAGATCCCGTGACAGGATCTCGCCGATCTCCTCCTTCATCACCTCCAACGCAGGGCGTTGGTCCAGGGTCACGGCGATATTGCGCTGGGCCTTGGTTAGTCGGTGGGGCGGGCCGATAGGGCTGCAGCCCTGGGTGTGGTCCGTGAGCACCGCCACCTCTTGGTTGAACAGCACCCCACACAGCCCCCCGGAAGTCACTCCGCCGCACACCTGCAGGGTCTGCCCCTGGGACGAACTGATGCCGCCGTTGCAGAAGCTGTTGCCCGTGTTGGCGGCCAGTTTCTCGGTCAGCTCGGGGGTTGAGGGATTGCCGGGATCGCCGTGCAGCAGGGCGAACAGGTATTCCTGCTCCAGCCACCAAGCCTTGAGTTCGTCAGGCGCTTCCCGCAGGCCCTGCCTGAGGGTCGGCAGGAGGCGGAAACTACCGGGAGGGAAGGCCCCCAACAGCAGGGCCAGGGCCGCTTCGTCGTAGACCTCGTCGCGGCCGGCGCACAGAGCCGTGCCGACCGACCCCACCCACTGGACCGCAGGCAGGTGTTGCTGCAGTTCCAGCACCAGCTGTTCCAGATTCTCAGCCAGGTGATCGCTCGCATAAACGAAGCCCAGATTGGCTTCCTCCGGCGGCGTGCCCAGCTGCTGCAGGCAGTCCGCGAGCAATTGCTCGGGTGCCTGATCGCGGGCTTTGGCAAACAGAAATCGGTCCATGGTTGACTCCCTGGTGTCTGGGTAGGCGCCGCGGCAATCGGGCATGCGACATTCTACAACCGATGCTCCTTAGGCGCCGCCATGGCGGCCCGAACGGGTTGGCTTCGTCCCTGAAGCCTTGGGGGAGACCCTAGCAACGGTTAGCGGTGCCGCGTCCGGCGCCGAGATGGTCTCTGCTCTCGGGCTCAGGCGGGGCAGTAGTTGGCCAAGCCCATTACCCAGTCTTCCATCGCTTGATTGACCACCGGCATTGGCGCTTCCATGAAGCTGACAACGAACCCGGTGCTGGTCTCGGCTACTCCCAGTGAGCGGGGCCGCAGGGCCAGGGCCGACGGTTCGGGCAAAGACAGGCCGAAGCAAAACAGGATGTTTTTGGCGGCCAGGATGTCGGCATCGATCTGCCCGAAGCGTAGATGCCGCGTGTGCCGATAGTGGTCGAATACCCCAATCAAGCGCCCCATCTCCGAGCGTTCAATCTGTTGTTTGAGGTGGTCGACGATCTCGTCCATCGAGCCGAAGTCGGTTTCATTGCGGTTCAATTCGAGCACGAACACCGGGTAAGCCGCTTCTTGCATTGTCTGTTTCATGCCGGGGTGCTCCCTCGAAAGCGCCATCCAGCCTGTCGCTTTGCAGCCTGTAGCATCTCCGTCTGCCGGCAAGGCGTCGCGGCGCTCTTAAGCAAAAACTACAGCGAGACGAGGTGCGGGCGCATTGAAGAATGTCAATCTTTGTGGAAACGTGAGGTCGACTCTGCCCTTGTGCTGGGCAATCGGGTAGGCCGAATTGGGTCGGTGCGGCCTGCCGGTGATCTACCCCGGATGCCGCCAAGCCAGTCCCCGGCACGCCTGAATATGGGGGAGCAGAATCCAGCGTCAGCCAAGGCGAATGGCCTTTCCAGAGCCAGTTACGCCGCTATCCTGCTGAGCTTTACCGAAGATCGAC
>CBDUCL010000171.1:0-6478 GCA_965365625.1 uncultured Chromatiales bacterium
GACAAGGAGCAGGCCCGGCGCAATGTGATCCAGGCCCTGAACCGGCACGACTGGAGCGGTTGTTCGGTATCGGTGCGGATCAATGGACTAGACACCCACTACTGCTATCGCGACATCGTGGACGTGGTAGAGCAGGCCGGCGATAAGCTCGACACCCTGCTGATCCCCAAGGTCGGGCAGCCCTCGGACATTCTGTTCGTCAGCACCCTGTTGGAGCAGATCGAGGCAGCCAAGGGCTGGAAGCCGATCAATATCCACGTGCTGATCGAGACCGCCATGGGCATGGCCAATGTGGAACAGATCGCCGCCACCTGCCCGGAGCGCCTGGAGGCGATGGTGTTCGGAGTAGCCGATTATGCCGCCTCGGTGCAGGCTCGGACCACCCAGATGGGGGGCGCCAACCCGAAATACGGGGTGCTCGCCGATGCGGACGAGGCCGGCGCTCGCGCCTTCCACTGGGGTGATCAATGGCACTTCGCCATGTCGCGGATGATCGTGGCCTGCCGGGCCCATGGCCTGCGCCCGATCGACGGGCCCTACGGCAATATATCCGATCCTGACGGCTTCCTCAATGTGGCTCGCAGCTTTGCCGCTCTCGGTGGCGAGGGCAAGTGGGCGATTCATCCATCGCAGATCGAGCTGGCGAACCGGGTGTTCACCCCAGGAGCGCAGGAGGTGACCCGGGCCCGGCGTATTCTGGAGGCGCTGGAGACCGCCGCCGCTGAGGGCCGGGGCGCGGTGTCCCTGGACGGGCGCATGATCGATGCCGCTTCCATCCGCCAGGCCGAAATGCTGATCGGGAGGGTCGAGCAGATCCGAGGGGGGCGCCCGTGAATATCCACGAGTATCAGGCCAAGACCCTGCTGCGGCAATTCAATGTCCCGGTGCCGGAAGGCCGGGTGGTGCACAACGACACCCATGCCGCCCTGGCCGCCGAGGAGATGGGGGGCGAGCGCTGGGTGGTCAAGGCCCAGATCCACGCCGGCGGTCGCGGCAAGGGCGGCGGGGTGAGACTGGTGGACAGCATCGAGGCGGTGCGGCAGGCCGCCGACACCCTGATCGGCTCGCGCCTGGTGACCCCCCAGACCGGCCCCGAGGGGCGCCTGGTGCAGCGGGTGCTGGTAGAGCAAGCGCAGCAGATCGGCGGCGAATACTATATCGGCCTGCTGCTCGACCGGGCCCAACAGCGCATTACCATTATCGCTTCCGCTGCCGGCGGTATGGATATCGAGGCGGTGGCGCGAGCAACCCCCGAGCAGATCGTGCGCGAAACCGTCGACCCGGCGGTGGGTCTGCTCGACTTCCAGTGCCGCAAGATCGCCGCCCGCATCGGCCTCACCGGCAAGCTGATGGGCCAGGCGGCCAAGCTGATGCGGGGCCTGTACCGCTGCTTCCGGGACACCGATGCCCTAATGGTGGAGGTCAATCCCCTGGCGGTGGTGGAAGACACCAAGCTGGTGGCCCTCGACGCCAAGATCAGCTTCGACGGCAACGCCATGTACCGGCGCAGCGCGGTGGCCGATCTGCGCGACTTCGACGAGGAAGACCCGAAGGAGGTGGAGGCCACCGGCCATGGCCTCAACTATATCGCCCTGGACGGCAATGTGGGCTGCATCGTCAACGGTGCCGGGCTGGCCATGGCCACCATGGACGCCATTGCCCTGCACGGTGGGCGCCCGGCCAACTTCCTCGATGTAGGCGGCGGCGCCTCGCCGGAGAAGATCTCCAATGCCTTCCGCATCGTGCTGGAAGATCCGAACGTCAAGGCGATTCTGGTCAATATCTTCGCCGGCATCAATCGCTGCGACTGGGTGGCCGCGGGCATTGTCCAGGCGATCCAGGACCAGCATATCGAGCTGCCGGTAGTGGTGCGCCTGGCCGGCACCAACCTGGCCGAGGGCCAGGCGATCATGCGGCAATCCGGCCTTGCCTACGTCCAAGCCGACAATCTCGACGATGCCGCCGCCAAGGCGGTGGCTGCGCTCAAGGAGGTGACCGCATGAGCATCCTGGTCGATCGCAACAGCCGGGTGATCATTCAGGGCTTTACCGGCCAGCACGCCAGCTTTCATGCCCAGGAGTCGATCCGCGGCGGCACCCGAGTGGTGGGTGGCGTCACCCCTGGCAAGGGCGGCAGCAGACACCTGGATCTGCCGGTATTTCATACCGTGGCCGAGGCGGTGGACGCCACGGGCGCTCAGGTGTCCGGCATCTTCGTACCGCCCGCCTTCGCTGCCGACGCCATTATGGAGGCCATCGACTCGGGCATCCGGGTGATCGTGGTGATCGCCGACGGCGTCCCGGTTCAGGACATGATGCAGGTCAAGCGCTATGCCATCGGCCGCGACACCGTAATCATCGGGCCCAACACCGCCGGCATTATCACCCCCGGTGGGTGCAAGGTGGGAATCATGCCGTCGAGCATCTACCGGCCCGGGCGCATCGGCGTGGTCTCGCGCTCCGGCACCCTCAACTACGAGGCGGTAGAGCAGATGAACGCCCTCGGCCTGGGCCAGTCCACTGCGCTCAGCATCGGCGGCGACCCGATCAACGGCTGCGATTTCATTACCGCACTGCGCGAGTTCGAACGCGATCCGGACACCGACGCGGTGCTGCTGATCGGAGAGATCGGCGGCCCCCAGGAGGTGGAAGCGGCCCAATGGGCTCGGGACAATATGAGCAAGCCCCTGGTGGCCTACATTGCCGGGGTTTCCGCACCGCCGGGGCGGCGCATGGGCCACGCCGGAGCCATTATCTCGGGAGCCGAAGACACCGCTAGGGCGAAGATGGCGCGGCTGGCGGAGCTCGGTGCGCATGTGGTGGAGAACCCAGCGGATATCGGCGCGCGAGTGCAGCGGGCCCTGGCGCGAGGACGCTAGATTCGACCAATACCCGCCTGGCGGTTCGCAGGGACGGACAGGGCCGGGCCCAATCGGGCTCCGCGAGGCCCGGGCTAAGGGTTAGTTTAGTGAGGCCCGCCAGCGGCCAAATCTGTGCGCGCGTAAATCTGGGCCACCGCCAGCTCCAGCTCCACCGACTCCAGGCGGAGCCGATCTTCCGCTCCGAAGAGTTCCAGCTCCCAGCCGCTGGCGCGGCGGTAGACCTCGACCCGCATCAGATCCTGGGCCACCAGAACGTATTCCTGCAGGCTCTCGAGCTTGCGGTAGGCGTGGAACTTCTCGGCCCGGTCATGGCGTTCGGTGGAATCGGAGAGGACTTCGACGATGAGCACCGGCGAGTCTGTGTAGTAGTTGCTGGGCTGGTCGGGCGAGCAGGAAACCACCAAGTCCGGATAGTAGAAACGGTCGTCTCCGTGTTGCTGTATGCGGACCTTGACGTCGCCGATAAACGGCCGGCAAGGGCCTCCTTGGAGCAGCCCATGCAAGGTCGCGAACAGATTGCCGGCGATGGTGTTGTGATCCATGCTGGCTCCCACCATGGCCAACACCTCGCCATTGACGAATTCATGGCGGACCTCGCTGGAGAGCTCACCCGTCAGGTAGTCTTCGACGCTGATCAGTGGTTCGCCGGCGGTTTGGCTCATGTTCATTCACCCCTTGTGCCTGCCCCTAGTCTGGTCCAAGCCTCCAATGCCCGCAAGCCTCAGCCGCGCGGCTCCCGCTCGCACTCGCGTTTGCACTCCCGCTTCTCGGCGCAACCCCCGCAGCCCCCCTGCAGACCGCGATACCCGGGGTCGATCCGCTTGAGCCAGAGCTGGAACAGCACCCAGGCGGCGCACAGCGCGATCAGTCCGCCGATGCCGAGCAGATAGGCGAGCATCGCCTCAGCCAGAGCTGAACAGGCCGGCGAAGCCCATGAAGGCCATGGACAAGATACCGGCGATGATCAGGTTGAGTGCCGTACCGCGGACCAGGGCCGGGACCTCGGCCAGCTCGGTCTCCTGGCGCAGGCCCGCCATCAGCACCAGGGCGAGGGTGAAGCCGCCGCCGGCGCCGAGGGCGAACACCAGGCCTTCGACCAGCCCATAGCCGCGGTTGGTGGCGAAGATGGCCAGGCCGAGGATGGCGCAGTTGGTGGTGATCAGAGGCAGGAAGATCCCCAGGGCCCGGAACAGCGCCGGGTTGAGCTTGCGGATCACCATCTCGATGAACTGAACGGTGCTGGCGATGACCACGATAAAGCTGATCAGCCGCAGATAGGGCGCATGAGGCAGGATATAGGTGTTGAGAAACCAGGCGCACAGGGCGGTGATCAGCATCACGAAGATATTGGCCAGGCCGAGGCGGAAGGCGGTGTCCAGGCGCTGGGACACGCCCAGAAACGGGCAGAGCCCGAGAAAGTAGGCGAGCACGAAGTTGTTGATCAGCAAGGCGCTGACGAAGATCCAAAGAAGTTCGTTCATGGCGCCGTCTCTTCGATCGCCGCCAGGCGCTGGGCCAGCTTCTGTTTGCGCTCCTGCAGCCAGCTGAACAGCAGCAGCAACAGGCCGAGGGTGAGAAAGCCCCCGGGGGGCAGGATCATGATCACCCAGGGCTCGAAGTTGGGGCCGAACAGGTCGATGCCGAACAACGCCCCTTCGCCCAGGATCTCGCGCACGCTGCCCAGGGTGAACAGGGCCAGAAAGAAGCCGCTGGCCATACCCAGGGCATCGAATACGGCCAGGCGCACCGAGTTGCGGGCGGCGAAGGCCTCCTGGCGACCCAGGATCATGCAGTTGGCCACGATCAGTGGGATAAAGGCCCCGAGTTCCTTGTGCACCTCGGGGATCAGGGCCTGCAGGCTGAAATCCGCCACGGTCACGAAGGTGGCGATGATAATGATGTAGCAGGAGATGCGGATCTGCTTGGGGATCCAGCGTTTGAGCGAAGACACCAGCAGGCTGGAGCCGACCAGCACGAACAGGGTGGCCCCGCCCATGGCCACGGCGTTGATCGCCGAATTGGTGACCGCCAGCATCGGGCACATGCCGAGCACCTGAACGAATACCGGGTTGTCGCGCCACAGGCCCTTGATGAACTCTTGGTAGGCGTCTTGTTGATTCTGGGGCATCTCAGCTTTCCCCCGCCGGCAGCCTGGACAGCCAGCGCTCGTTGGCCTGGTTGATGATGCGCACCACCGCCTTGGAGGAGATGGTGGCCCCGGTAATGGCGTCGATCTGGTGCGGGGCGCCGCCGCGGCCCTTTTTTACCGCCTGGATCTCGGGCGCCACCGCCAGGGCGCGGAAGCCGTCGACGAAGGCCCGGTCCTTGTAGATCTTGTCCCCCAGCCCCGGGGTCTCGCGGCTCTCCAGGATGCGCATGCCCGAGACCTGGCCCAGGGCCGGTCGGTAGCCGTAGAGCAGCTTGATGGTGTCCTGGAACCCGGGGCCGGCGCCGGGGATGGCGTAGCCCAGCAGCCGGTCGTCGCCGTCGTAGCCGGCGTAGACGTATTCGATGTCGTCGCCGGTCTCCTCCGATGGCGTCAGTTCGCCGTTCCGGTACACCAGCCGTTGCAGTCGCCGGGTGCCGGGAAGCACCTCGAACACCGCCAGGCGCAACTGCTCGGCCTGATAGGCCGTTATGGTCGGCAGGGTGGCCTCGAAGATGCCGACGATGATCAGCCCCGACAGCAGCCCGGCCAGACTAAGGGTAAGCACCAGGCGCAGGGGCGTGGGCTCCGGGCTGGCGACTCTGGCCTGGGTGGTCATGGCTGCTCGACCCCCTTGCCGAAGACCCGGGATTGGGTGTAGCGGTCGATCAGCGGGGTGGCGGCGTTCATCAGCAGGATGGCGTACATCACCCCCTCGGGAAAGCCGCCGAAGGCACGGATCAGCACCACCAGCAGGCCGATGCCGATGCCGAAGATCCAGGCCCCGCGCGGGGTCAACGGCGAGGTCACCGGGTCGGTGGCCATATAGATGGCGCCGATCAGCAGGCCGCCGGCAAACAACGAGAACAGGGGGTCGGGATAGCGCGTCCCGTCCCACAGGAACAGGGCACCCGAGCCCAGCGCCACGGCGGCGAAGATGCCGGCGGGGATACGCCAGTCCAGGTCCCGGCGCAGCAGCAGGAACAGGCCCCCGGCGAGCAGCAGCAGGCCGCTGGTCTCGCCGATGCAGCCCGAGCTGGTGCCCAGCATCAGGTCTCCCAGCGCAGTGGGTTGCTGGTCGAACTTCATCAGCCCCAGGGGGGTGGCGGCGCTCAGGGCGTCGTACTGGGGCTGCATCAGGGGGGCGGCGAACAGGCTAGGGGGAAGGTCGAAAAACCCGCCGCCGCTCTGGTTGGCGCTCCAGTTGGTCATGGCATTGGGAAAGGTGGCCGACAGGAAGGCGCGCCCCACCAGGGCCGGGTTGAACAGGTTGGCGCCCAGTCCGCCCCAGATCAGCTTGCCCAGGCCGATGCTCACCACGCCGCCGAGAAAGGCCATCCAGAGCGGCAGGGCGGGTGGCAGGGTGAGCCCGAGCAGCAGCCCGGTGAGCAGGGCGCTGCCGTCTCCCAGGCGGCCGCGGCGCTCCGCCTCCGGGGTAAACAGCCACTCGG
>CBDUCL010000172.1:0-6434 GCA_965365625.1 uncultured Chromatiales bacterium
TGCTCGATGGCCAGTTCCTCCGGCCCATAGTCCTCTATCAGGGCGGCTACGCCGGCGAAGATACGCCCCAGGCGAGCGGGAAACTCGGCCTCTTGCACCCGCAGGCAGCCGTTGTCCAAATGCCGGGAGCGCACCCCGTCGCTGTCGATCAGGCCGTAGCCGGTGATGCGTGAGCCGGGGTCGATGCCCAGGATGCGGGTCACGAGTCCAGGGACTCCATGATCTCCTCCGAAATATCGGCGTTGGTATAGACCTCTTGCACGTCGTCCAGGTCCTCTAGGATATCCACCAGGCGCAGCAGTTTCTCCGCGTCGTCCCGGTCCAGTTGGGCCTGGGTGCTGGCGCTGAAGGTGACCTCCGCCATCTCGGTATCCAGACCGGCTTCGGCCATCGCCGCCTTCACATCGCTGAAGCCCTCGGGGGTGGTGATGACGTCGATGCTGCCGTCGTCGTTGGTCACCACGTCCTCGGCCCCGGCCTCCAGGGCGGCCTCCATAATCGCGTCCTCGTCGGCGCCCGCCGGGTAGCTGAGCAATCCCGTCTTATTGAAAAGATAAGCCACCGAGCCGTCGGTGCCCAGGTTGCCGCCTGCCTTGGTGAAGGCGTGGCGCACCTCGGAGGCGGTGCGGTTGCGGTTGTCGGTCATGCAGTCGACGATGACGGCGGTGCCGCCCGGGCCGTAGCCCTCGTAGCGCAACTCGTCGTAGTTTTCGCCGTCCATGTCGCCGGAACCGCGCTTGATGGCGCGTTCGATGGTGTCCTTCGGCATATTGCCGCCCAGCGCCTTGTCCATCGCCAGGCGCAGGCGCGGGTTGGCGGAGGGGTCGCCGCCGCCCATGCGCGCAGCGACGGTAATTTCGCGAATCAGCTTCGTGAAGAGCTTGCCGCGTTTCTTGTCCTGAGCCCCCTTACGATGTTGAATATTCGCCCATTTGCTGTGTCCAGCCATAGTCTTCCTCGCTAAAATTCGATGCGCGGGAGTTTACCACCTGCAAGGCGCCTGCCGAAACCGCCCGGGCCAGAGGCCGAAGATTGGTCGACCCGTTGAAGATATCCGCGCCGGGGCGGCAGCCTCTGCCGCCGGCAAGACATTATCCAATGCCGTTTCTTGCCGACCCAATCGACCGCGAACCGCGACTTGGTTGGGATTGAGGCAGCGAATGCTGGGATCAAAACCGACCCTCGCGTAAAAATCGGCAGGCGGCCTCGGCCACCCGGCGGTCCAGCAGCAGGCCGCTGTGGCCGACCGCGAGATCCAATGTTGCGCTGGCGCCAGGCAGATGGGTCTCTTTAAGGGCGACGGTGCCGTCGTTGGGGCGCGCGAGCCCCCCCACAAGGGTGCCTAGACCCGGACCCCGAGTGCCGGCGATTACCCCAAGGTCGCGCCCGCCGCGCCAGGCCGGCGCACCCTGCAGCAAGGCGCCGCTAGCGCTGCGCCCGAGCAGGGGCCGGGTCAGGGCTGAGCGGTGCAGCTGCCGGGCCACCGCACTGCCCTGCACCGGAGCGCCTAGGAGCAGCACCCGTCCCGGCGGCGGCTCCGGAAAGCGGTCGAACAGCTCCAGCACCACCAGTCCGCCGAGGCTATGGGCCAGCAGGTGCAGCTTGGGCACGTCCAGCGCCTGGATCCAGCGGTGCAGACGTTCCGCGTTCTCTATCGGGTCGGCCCGCAGGCTCGGGTAACCGAACAAAAGCGGCCGGAAGCCGCAACGGGAGAGGCGCCGGCCCAGCAGCGCCATCGCCTGAGACGGCATCCAGAGGCCGTGGATCAGGGCCAGGGGCTCCTGGACTTGCGGCTCCCCATGGGGTCGATTCCAGATCGGTTGATGTGCGTCAATGCGATTTCTCAATCGCGAGTATAGCCTTTTCCACTGGTTTGTTAGGGGATTGTTTTGCCCGCCGTGACCCAGACCATCGCCTACCAGATCGGCGATCGCTTGTACCTGAGCATTACCGACCATTGTACCCTGGACTGCGTCTTCTGCCCGAAGACCCGCGGTGACTTCAGGGTGGGCGAATATGATCTCAGCATGCATCATCGCCCCAGCGCCGAGGAACTGATCGCTGCGATCGGCGACCCTCGCCGCTACGCCGAGGTGGTTTTCTGCGGCTATGGTGAGCCCACCCTGCGCCTGAACCTATTGCTCGAAGTCGCGGCGGTCGTTAAGCAGGCCGGCGTCCGGGTGCGGGTGGACACCGATGGACTGTCGAATCTGGTGCATCGGGACGATACCTTACCGGAACTGGGCCGGGTGGTGGACGCCCTATCGGTATCCCTCAATGCCCAGGACGAAGCCATCTATGAGCGCCACTGCCGGCCCAACCTGCCCGGCTCCTATCAGGCGATGCTGGAGTTCTTGCGCCGCGCCCCCGAACATGTACCCGAAGTTACCGCCACCGCCGTAGAGGGACTTGAGGGGGTGGATATCGATGCCTGCCGGCGCTTGGCCGAGGGGCTGGGGGTGCGCTTTCGCAAGCGTATCCTGGACCAGCTGGTTTGAACCCCTTCGACCTGGCCGATAGCGGCGGCTATCAGCGCTGGCGCGCGGCAAAGCTCGCCGATTACCCCCAGCGTTTGGAAGAGTTGCTGGTGGAGGTGCGCGACCCCCGGAACCTGAGTCTGGCCGAGGAGGACGCCATCCTGCGCCTGTGCCGCAAGACCAATATGGCGATCTACGCCAGCACCCTGGGCGCCGACCCGGACAAGGAGATCGTGCGCGCCCTCGGCCGGCGGTTCGGCTTGGAGCGGCTGGACGACAACCTGGGGGCCGACGCCGACGCCATTACTTCGCTCAAGGTCCAGTCCGATGCCCTGCACCAGGGCTACATCCCCTATACCGACCGCCCCATCGCCTGGCATACCGACGGCTACTACAACCCCCCCGGGCGCCAGATTTACGGCCTGCTGCTGCACTGCGTGCACCCGGCGGCGGAGGGCGGGGAGAACGAGCTGCTGGACCATGAGATCGCCTATATCCTGCTGCGCGACGAAGATCCGGAGCACATTCGGGCCCTGATGCAGCCGGATGCCATGGCCATACCCGCCAATGTTGTGGACGGCCGCGAGATCCGCCCGCGCCAGAGCGGCCCGGTGTTCAGTCTGCGCCCGGATGGGCGCCTGCATATGCGCTACACCGCCCGTACCCGCAGCATCGAGTGGCGGGACGACGACCCCACCCGGGCCGCCGTCGCCTGCCTGGGGCGAATCCTGAAACAGCCGTCGCCCTGGCACTTCCGGGCCCGACTGGACTCTGGGCAGGGCCTGGTCAGCAACAATGTGCTGCACACCCGCAGCCGCTTCACCGATGGCGCGACCCCGCGCCTGCTTTATCGCGCCCGCTACTACGACCGCATCCGCGGTACTTGACCCCAGGCAGCCCATGGTTGCCAAACCTTGAGTCCGGTACCTGCCTGTGTAACCATCCGGTGCCCTGCGAATGGCTGACGGAAACCAGGTATGATGAGCGAATCCAGCGCCCACCCGACACCCACCGAGATCCAACTGCACCAGAAGTCCCGTATGCTCTCCATCGCCTTCTCCGACGGGCAGCGCTTCGAGTACCCCTGCGAGTACCTACGGGTATTCTCCAAGGCCGCCGAGGTGCGCGCCATGGGCGAGCCGGTAACCGGCAAGGAGGGGGTCAATATCACCAGCATCGAGCCCCAGGGCCAATACGCCCTGCGCCTGAGCTTCGACGACGGCCACGATACGGGCATCTACTCCTGGGACACCCTGTACACGCTGGGCGTCAATCAGGAAGAGAACTGGCGTGCCTATCTAGAGCGCCTCGAGGCCATGGGCTACTCGCGCCAGGTACCCGAGGCCGAGGCGGGCAAGCGCAAGGTCAAGCTGCTGTACTTCACCTATCTGGTGCAGAAGATGCGCACCGAGCAGGAGGAGGTGGAACTGCCCGAGACGGTCACCGACGTCCAGGGCATGATGGAATGGCTGCGCCGCATCAAGCGCGAAAAGGGCTACTTGTTGGCCGAAGGCGCGGTGCGCCTCACCGTCAACCGCCAGTTCTGCGAGCCCTTTACCAAGCTCCACGCCGGCGACGAGATCGCCATCGTACCCACCTCTCCGCTGCCCCCCGCACCGCCGAAGGATTAGCCTGGTAGGAGGCGCGCCCCCGCGCCGATCATGCCCTCGGAGACACCCCGAACGCCGGCTCGCGCCGAGGGCGGCGCTCCTACGACGCTGATGACACGGAACGCGGCACCCATTGCCACCGAGGCCCTGGAGGTGGGTGCCAAGGCCTCTGACATCGACGGCGAACCGGTTCTACGGCAGATAGACAAGTGTGTCTTCGATCTCGTGATGCGTTTTGGGACATCCAAGACTAACCGCCTTCGCTTCGCTCTCCATGGCGGTCAGCGAGCGCGCCACCGCGCCGAACAAGCGTTGATTTTAGCGTCGAAGCTGGGAACTTTGAGGGGAGTCTGCGAACTCCCACGGCGGCATCGGGCGATGCTGGCCTTCTGGCAGGCGGCTGCCAAACCTAGGTTGCAGCCCACACCAGCTGCGGCAGCTCCAGGCGCTGCCCGCCGGCGGCCCGCTCGGGGTCGGGGAGGATGTCGAGGCTGGGCCAGCGGCCGCTGACCAGGGCCTCGGCGTAGCCGGGTTCCAGGCCGGCCGCGAGCATGCTGTGGCGGCTGGCGGCGGCGGGGTAGGGCAGGCGCTGCCAGCGTAGGTGGATGGCCCGGCCCCGGGGCTCCAGCAGTAGGTACCAGCCATCCGGGGTCCCGTCGTTGGCCGGCATGCCGATCACGCCCGCATTGAGCCAGAATCGTTCGCCGATGGCCTGTCCGAAGGGGAGGCCGCTGTGGCCGGCGATAACCGCGTCCGCGAGGGCTAGGTCCAGCTCGCGGCGTTTGCTATCGACCGAAGTCGAGGCAAAGACGAAGCGGTTGATGGCGGACGGGGCCCCGTGCACCACCAGTAGGCTGCGCCCGGCCATGCGGAACCGAATGGCCGAGGGCAGGGCCCCCATCCAAGCCCGGCTGGCGGGGCTCAGCTGGCGGCGAGCGTAGTCATACCAGCCCGCCGCGGCCAATGCGCAACTGCTGCCCGGGTCGAAGCCGCAACCGCAGTCGACGGCATCCGCGGCTAGGGCCTCCTCGCAGTTTCCCATCACCACCCCGATGCCCCAGTCCCGTACCAGGGAGACGGTCTGCTCCGGCTCGGCGCAGTAGGCAACCAGGTCGCCGCTGCAGATTACTCGCCCGGGCGGTATGCCGAGCTGCTCGGCCCGGTCGCGCTGGGCCTGGGTCGCGCTCAGGTTGCTGTAGGGGCCACCGAATACCAGCGTCGGCCCATCCAGCTCGCCCAGGTTCTGCTCCGGCATTGCTCAGGCGGCGGCCGTGGCCGCTGCGGTTTGGCGTGCGCTGCTGCGGATGCCGGCCCAGAACAGCAGGCAGCCCAGCACCAACACACTGGCCGAGATCAGCAGCAGCTTGGTGTATTTGTGGTAGTCACCTAGCCACTGAGCGTAGCCGGAGGATTCGACGAAATACAGACCGGCCCCCCCTACCGCCAGGGCGAATACCGCCAGATAGCTCCATACCGGGATGTCCCGGCGCCCGCCCCAGAGGGAGAAGAATACTACTGGGGCCAGGTACATGGAGGCGGTGCCACTTACCGCCACCGCACTGAACAGATCCCGGTTGCCGGCGAACACCAACCCCAGCCCGGCCAGCATGAACAGGGCCATGGCCAGGCGGCCGTTACGCAGGCTGGGGCGCAGCAGGCCCATGTCCACCGCCACCAGCTTGGCGGAACTGGAAAGGGTGCTGTCCAGGGTCGACATGGCGGAGATCACCAGGGCGGCGTTGAACAGCAGCATCGGCAGCTCGCCGAGCAGGCGCTCCAGCACCTGGTTCATGGCTTCGCCGGCCCCCGCTTGGGAACCGGCCAGCACCCCTAAACTGCCGAAGGCAGTGATGCAGAGGGCGCTGATCCAGGCTGCATGGCGGAAGCTCCGGCGGGTGGTGTCGCGGTCGGCCAGAAAGCCCCGGTCCATCATCACCGGGTCGTGCAGGGGGTAGCTCCAGATCTGCAGCAGGGCCACCGCCAATAGGATGGGGCCCGGCTCGCCGATGGCGAAGGGGGTGAAAAGCAAGCGCTCCAGGCTGAAATGGCCGCCGGTCAGCACCAGTCCCAGCAATAGGGCCAGTACTAGCAGGAACAACAGCATCTGGAATAGGTCGGTGCGCAGGGAGGCGTGCAGGCCGCCGAACATGGAATAGACCAGAGTCACCGCCGCCAGCCCGACTACCGCCAGGGCGTAGGCGCCTGAGCTGGCGGCGCCGAACAGGATGCCGATCACCAGCAGATTGGCGAATACCTCGCTCACCAGCCGAACCCCGATGACGAAGTTGTAGCAGCGAGTGCCCCAGGCGCCGAAGCGATCGCCGAGGAAGGCCTGCACGCTGGCGTA
>CBDUCL010000173.1:0-6406 GCA_965365625.1 uncultured Chromatiales bacterium
ACTACATCCTGCCGCTGATCTTCACCAAACGGCTGTGCGACGTCTTCGACGACGAACTGAACCGCATCGCCGCCGAGGTCGGCTCGCGCAAGAAGGCGTTTCAGCTCGCCAAGGCCGACCACAAGCTCGTCCGCTTCTACCTGCCGCTGGTGCCGGACGATCCCGAGCAGCCCGTCTGGTCCGTCATCCGCAAGCTCTCCGACAAGATCGGCGAAGGCGTCACCACCCACATGCGGTCCATCGCCCGGGAAAACCCGCCGCTGCAGGGCAGCATCGACCGCGTCGACTTCAATGCCACCACCCACGGCCAGCGCGACCTCGACGACGACCGCCTGTCCAACCTCATCGAGGCCATCAAGTACCAAGCGCCTCGGGCTCGCCGACGTCGAGACCGACATCATCGGCAAGAGCTACGAATACCTCATCCGCAAGTTCGCCGAGGGCGGCGGCCAGAGTGCCGGCGAGTTCTACGCCCCGCCGGAAGTCGGCACCATCATGTCGCGCGTGCTCGCGCCGGAGCCCGGCATGGAGATTTACGATCCCTGCTGCGGCTCCGGCGGCCTGCTCATCAAGTGCGAGATACTTCGTCTATCGGACGCTGCTCGACGAGCAGATTGGCAATGCAGAAGAAGTCAGCCGCAAGATCAAGGCGGCGTTTGTGGCATTCCCGAACTGGCAAAAGAGCGAGAGCTCACTTCGTGAACTGCGAAAGAAGGTCACCTTCGCAATATTGGCCGAAGCCGAAGACGTAGATCGTGTGGCGGCAATCGTCGACCAACTGTTCCTGTTGTTGGAAAAGGCAGCCAGGGTCTAGCCGCATGTCTGCCTTGGAGCGAAAAGCGGTATTCAAAGCACAAGTATCTGAATGGGCAGGAAAGCTCGGCGTCAGCGTTACCGGCGTGTATGTTCGGCCCATGCGGACCAAATGGGCTTCCTGTTCCTCCAACGGCATTCTCAGCTTCAATGCAGAGCTGCTGGAACTGGACCCGCAAGTGTGGAACTACGTGATCGTTCACGAGTTGCTGCATTTCGACGTACCCAACCACGGCAAGTTGTGGAAAAGCCTGATGCGGGCGTATGTGGGGGATTGGGAGCATTGCGAAGAACTGCTGCGGGCGCATGCAAGCCAGCAGGGAATGCACGCAGTAACCAGCAAACCAACCGGCACTGGCTAGTTAACGTCGCATTGATCGGTAAGCGGTGGGCTATTCGCGCGGCCCGGATCAATGTGGCCCGAATCGCGCGCCTCGAAGGCTGGACCTTCGGGGCTGATAAAGATTCCTGATTACCCCCATGCCTAAGCCGGCATTGGGGAGCACCGAGATTGTTCAACCGGGTCTCGGTTCGATGCCAATCCAGGGCTTTGATCGAATCGACCTATAGCAGCAAGCAGGCTCGGCAAAGCCTTTCTAGCCTGTGGGAGCGGCTTGTAGCCGCGAACGGCCTGATCAGTCATCATGGCGTCCAATCGCGGCTGCAAGCCGCTCCCACAGGGACTTTTATATCCAGCCGACATCCCTTTTCGGCCCAGTGCCGGAACGAGATCGGGCTTAGAGAGGGGAGTGATCAGGTAAAGATTTGGCATATTCTTCGTTCAGTGTTGGCGAAATAACATGCCCTAGGCCCTAGGCCCTAGGCCCTAGGGTGGAACCGCTGCGCTTGTTCCACCCTACCAATCCAGGCCAAGCGCGCCAGTTCGGCCCCCGTCAGGGCAGGTCGCTGCGGCGGAACAGGAAGTAGCCGAGGGTCGCGCAGGCGGTGCCAAGCAGGGTCGGATAGATCAGCGCGTAGGCGATGTAACCGCCGCTGCCGAAGTGGTCGAGTATCAGGTAGGCGGTAGGCCCCAGCAGCACCAACTGGGGGTCGAACAGCATCATGGAAGCGGTGCGGAATACCTGCAGCGGATTGGCCAGGGCGATGCCCACGGCGGCCTCGGGCGGCAGGCTCTCGCGGATCATCACCCCGAGCAGGATCAGATCGAGAAACAGCAGCAGCACCAGCCAGATAACGAAGGCGCCGCCCTGGGCGACATCGGCGGAACGCGCCAGCGTAGAGATCAGCATGCCGATGCCGAGAAAGCACCAGGCCAGGGACATCAACAACCCGCTGTAATAGCCGAACAAGGCCCAGGGGACCTCGGCCCCGCGCGCAGCGCCCCAGATTACCCCCGCCAGCAGGGCCAGAAACACGGGCAGGAATACCATCAGAAAGCGCCCCAGCAGCTTGCCCCAGAACCAGGCCCCGAGCCCGATCGGCAGCGACAGCAGGTATTCGAACACCCCGGCTTCCCGGTCGCCGGCCAGGGAGCGGACGGTGGAGATCAGCACGAACACCGGCAGGATCGCCATCGACAGTTGGATGTAGGTCACCAGCAGCCGGGACAGGCCGCTGAACCCCATGATGCGGGATTCGGTAATGCCGAAGATCAGCAGCAGGGCCACCAGGCCGCCGAACACCAGGCTGTAGACCAGGAACCACTTGGCGCGCAGCGATTCCACGATATCCGCCCAGGCGGTGAGCCAGAATGCCTGCATGGATCAGTCTCCGGCCGGTCGGGGGTGACCGGTATGATGCTGGTGATGGCCGTTTTCCCGGGCCAGGATCGACTGCCGGGCCTGTTCGAAGCCGATGGCGGCGGGGGCGGGCTCTTCCTGGGCGCCCAAACCGTAGGCCATCGGGGTCTGCTGGCCGGTCAGGTAGTGGGCGCTGCGGGCGTCGATCCAATGGCCGTCGCGCCAGTCGGTGACCCATATTTCGGTGTTCGGGCTCTCGGCATCCTCCTGGTCCTGCAGCCAAATCAGGGCGCAGCCCAGGTCGTCGAAGAAATACATCTTAGAGCGCCCGTTGGCTCCCGGAAGGCGTATCTGGGCCGCATGCATGCGGTCGCTCAGCACCATTCGGCAGCGCTCGCAGGTGTAACGGTCCCACTTGACCGGCTGCGGACCGGCGCCCGGGTCGCCGGAGCAGGCGACGAGTTGGCCCAGCAAAAGGAGCGTCGGCAGCAGCGGGAGGAGGGCGGCAGGTAGAAGCCTAGCCAAAACGGGCCTCCTCCAGGCGGGCTTCGGGTTCGGTTTCGTCGATCCGGATGTGGGCGAGCAGGGCGGCGTAGCGCGACAGTATGCCGAGAAAGCGCAGGCGGTCCGGGCCGGCTACCGGGCCCTGCCAGCTTTGCCCCCCGTCGCCGCTGCTGAAGCCCCAGTCGCCGATGGCCTTGGCGAAGGCCGGGTCCGGGCGGGTCAGGCCGACACTGCACCAGAGCCGGCTCGACAGCTCCACCAGGTCGGCGACCTTGTCGTCCAGCACCACCTGCCCCTGGTCCAGTTCCACTACCCGGTTGACCAGGCTGGCGACCTCGTCCAGGCGGTGGCTGGAGATCAGCATGGCGGCGTCATGCTGGCGTTCCGCCAGCAATTGGAAAAAGATGTGCCGGGCCTCCGGGTCCAGGTTGGCCGCGGGCTCGTCCATCACCAGGATATCGCTGTCGCGGCCGAGCGCGATGCTGATCAGCAGCTTCTGCTTCTGGCCGCCGGACAGGCGTACGAACGGCTGATGGCGGAAACGGCCGGCGTCGAATCCCAGCCGCTGGGCGACCGCCCGCATGCGCTCGGGGTCGGCGGCGCAAAGTCCGGCGGCGAAGCGCAGCAGCTGCCCCACGGGCATTTTCAGCGGCGGTGGCAGTTGGGGCACGAAACCGATGCGCGACAGCACCTGCTGGCGGTGTTGGCGTGGGTCCAGGCCATCTACTCGCACCGCTCCCTCGCAGACGTATTCGCCCAGCAGGCAGCGGATCAGCGTGGTCTTGCCGGCGCCGTTGGAGCCGACCAGGGCAATGCGGTGGCCGCGCGCGACCTCCAGGTCGATGCCTTTTAGCACCTCCTGGCGGCGGAACCGCTTGACGACCTTTTCAAATCGAATCATGGGTGGGCTCACAGGACCTTGTCGAGACCCTTGAACTTGAAGCTCAGGGAGTCGGTGGGGCAGATGTCCACACAGAGTCCGCAGCGGGTGCAGTCCGCCCCGATGTCGGTGTCCACTCCGGTCGCCCGGCCGCGGATGGTGACATCGAGCACATGGGGCACCATGCAGATCTTGCGGCAATCGCCCTCGTGGTGGCAACTCTGCATGTTGTATTGCACCCGCAATGGCGAAATGCTGCCCACCAGTCCGTAGGTAATGCCGATCGGGCACACGTAGCGGCACCAGGCACGCCGCGAGACAAAGACCTCGAACAGCAGCAGGGCCAGCACCCAGAGCAGGGCGAGGCCGGGACCGTAAATCAGGGCTCGGCTGAGAATGCCGGTGGGGGAGATGGTCTCGAATACCGTGTAGCCGGTGGCCAGGGTGAGCAGGGCAAAGACCAGGTAGAACAGGGCCCGCACGCCCCGGTGGAAGCGCAGGTCCACGGCCAGTTTGCGCTTGGCCAGCACGAGGTGGATCTTTTCCGCCCCTTCCGCTATCAGGTGATAGGGACAGACCCAGGAGCAGAAGGTGCGCCCGCCGAGCAGCCACCAGAGCAGAAACACGGTGAGGGTGCCGATCAGCAAATTCAGCACCACTTGCTTAAAGGCCAGCATCACCTGCAGCGCCGAATTCAGGTCGGCGAAGTGGAAACCGATCACCCGGGAGGCGGTGAGGGCGCCCTCCACCAACTGCACGTCGAAGTAGAAGGAGACCACGAACAGCAGGTTCACCAGCACCAGCGTGGCCCAACGCCGGTTGCGCCACTTGTGCCGATGTCGGCTGCGTTCGTGGGCTTCCTCGACGGCGCGCAGGGCCTCCTTGGTGAGGCGCTCCTTGCGTTTCTCGAAGTAGATCTCCTTGACCTCGGGCGCCTGCTGCTCGGCTGTGGGTTTGCGCGGCTTCAGGCCCAGGAGCTGGCCCAGCGATGCGACAAAGTAGCCCATGGTCAAGCCCCGGCCGTGACTCGGTCGATGTCGACCACGATGGCGCTCGGTTGCGCTGGGCAGATCATCTCGCACACGCCGCAACCGACACAGCCGTCATGGATTACCGGTTTCATCCCGCCGTCCGGGCCCTTGGGCTCCAGCGCGATCGCATGCGTCGGCGGACACTGGTTGGGATCGCCGGACGGCGGGGTGCCCGCGGCGCATTGGGCGATGCGAATCTCGATCGGGCATTGGCGCACGCATAGATTGCATAGCTCCAGGTCGTAGTCGTAATCCGCCACTGGGATCGGGTTCCACCGGTCGATCTCCGCGTAGCGCAGCATGCCCTTGTATCCGGCTTCGCGGGCCGGCCCTTGAATGCCTCTACCCTGCACCGCCAGACAGGAGTCTGCGCGAGCCAGGCGGGCCAAGCCCATGCGGGCGTCCGCCGGATAGTCCAAATCATGGGTCAATGCACCCGTCGGGCAGGCCAGCACGCACTGGAGACCGTCGCAGGAAAAATCGCAGGCCTGGTCCCGGGCTTCGATAAAAGGCGTCCCGACACCTACCCCGTCGGTCAAATCCGCCAGCCGGATCGCCTCCACCGGGCAGACTTGAACGCACTGCCCGCACTTGATGCAGGCCGCCAGAAACGCCTGCTCGTCGAGCCGATCCTTGAGTGCGCCGGGAGGGCGCAGCCGGGCATTGGCGCCGCCCAGCACCGGCAGCAGCCCGAGCAGGGAGAGCCCGACCATACCGCCGGCGAGGCCGGCGCTGCGCAGGAACTCGCGGCGGCTCTGTTCCCTGCGTTTGTAGCTGACTCGGGGCTTGGCGGGCTTCGGCTTGGTCGGCACGGTCATCGGTCTTGGTCCCGGATGCCTTCGAGGGATTGGCGGAGCAGGTCGTAGCTGCTCGGTTTGGCGGGTGCGGCAGATTCGGTTTCGCTCTGCCGGGCCGGTGCAGCGGTTTGTTCGGGGAATTGCGCGGCGAGCATGATCGGCCGTTCGTCCCGCAAGGTCATTTCCGGTTCGCTGAAGGGGGCCAGGCGTTCAAGAAAGTCCAGCACTTCGAGCATCGGCGAGCCCTTGAAGAACTGGGCTGGCGGTACGTCCATCCAGATGCGGTCGGCATAACCATAGAGTTCGTACGCGGTGTCGCCGATGCCGTCGCCGTCGCGGTCGAAGCCCTCGTAATCGTCCCAGTAGTTGCTCTGCCACAGGTTGCGCTGGGCGGTTCTGCCTCCTTCGACCGCGACCTGGGTGATGTTTCCCTTGAAACGATTGCCGCGAAACAGGTTGCCCTGCCAGTCGTTGAGAAAGCGCACCCCGACGCCGTTGTAGGCCACCAGGTTGTTGTCGATGCGGTTGGTGGTGTCCGGTTGGTAGGGCGATACGTCCAGGTACAGCCCCACCGCATTGTACAGAATCCGATTGCCTTCGATGGTGACGTCGGAGGTCTCCTTGAAGCCGATCCCGACTCCGGTGGGCCCGGTCGCCTTGGCGATGTGGTTGTTGCGGATC
>CBDUCL010000174.1:0-6400 GCA_965365625.1 uncultured Chromatiales bacterium
GGTTCCGTCCGTCAGAGCGTAGCCACGAATAAGCTGCCGGAATCTGGACAGGGCTGGTTTTGCGGACCGCCAGGTCGGCGTTCATCCGACCTGGTGCAAACTCCGGGACGGTCTGTCAGCGTTTGAATCCCCAGACGGCATACACGGGATCAGACAGGGGCAGCTGATCCGCGTACCTGTCCGCGGGCGGTCTCGGCAGCCCACGCAACGAGTACGTGTGGAGGTTTTCAAAACCGCCATCCTGGATGAAATATTCGAGTACGAGACCGATGCGTTCGAATTCATGCGCCTGACCCCATGCGCGGATCGCTTTCGGCGGGAACCAGCGATTGGAAAAAGTGATCACGAGCGGCGCGCCGGGCCTGAGTATTCTTGCAAGTTCGCTGAACACGGCAGCCGGCGATACAAGGTATTCGACCGACGCGGTGCAGGCGATGCCGTCGAATGCATTGTCGTCGAACGGCAGCGCCGGCCGCCGATTGAGATCGTGAACCAGCAGCGACGCGAGCAGCGGATTGCGCTCGAGCTCCTGCATATTCATACCGAGGCCGGTGATTCTCGCCGATGCAAATTCAGCCGGCAGATGCGAAACCCAGCTTGACATCAGATCCAGGATGTCGCCCTCGTGCGGCAGCAGCTTCTCGTACAGCTCGCCGATCTGGCGTGAACACGTGAAATCCAGGTGTTCCACGAGCCTGGGTTGCGCATAGAAGCGGTCGTCCGGCGAGGTATCGGCTCGGGCGAACGGATCGTCGCTCCAGAAATCGGTCGCGATGTCGTCGTAGCGGGCCTGCATGCCCGGGCCATTGGCCGCCAAGGTCTCGACGATGCCGGTGCAGCGCCCGCCCGGTTCCTGGCCGGCCTCCCGTATCGACAGGACGCGTATGTCCAGGTCGAGCGCTTTCGCTGCCAGCGGATGATTGAAATCAACAGTTATCGTCTGGTCGTCCATGGCGATGATGCGGCTCGGCTGGTAGTTCGAGCTGTGATTTCCGGGTATGTTTTCAAAGATGCCACCGGGATAGAAGCGGCCAAGCCTGGGCTCGAGCCGCATGTGCGCGGCAAAGTTGCGATTGAACTGCTCGTGTTTGACGGTATGCACCCGGGCCGGTGAAAGTTCGGACAGAACCTCGCCCGGTCCGAAGTGACCATGGACCGCAGCGCCTGCAGCACAGCCATCGAGCTGCGCTTCGATGTCCAGCGGAAAGTAATCGCGCCGGACGTCCAGATTGTCGCAATACCGGCTGTCGATATGATTGGCAAAGTTTGAACGCCAGCTCAGCGATACCTGGGCGCTGATCCGGGAGGCGCGCGTGACCCTGTCCTGCAGGTGTTTCCGGTCCCGAGCTGTCTCGGGCGCTGCATTGATGGTGAAGTCCCTGGCGTCCATGGGGCGTTCATGGCCGGCTTACAATGCGGCCCCACATGTCGTGTTCATCGGTCGCATCGATGCGAACATCGACGAAATCACCGGGGCCAAGATCGCTGTGTTCTTCGATATAAACGAGGCCGTCGATTTCGGGGGCGTCCGCGGTGCTGCGCGCGATCGCACCGGATTCGCTGACGGCATCGACCAGCACCCGCTGCACGGAACCGATCTTCGTTTTCAGTTTTGCGGCGCTGATGGCGGCCTGTTTTTCCATCAGGCGCTGCAGCCGCTCCTGCTTGGTGTCCTCGTCGACAGGATCCGGCAGCGCATTGGCCCTGGCGCCCTCGACAGGGGAATACGGGAAGCAGCCCACCCGATCGAGCTGCGCGGCTTCGAGAAAATCGAGCAGCTGCCCGAAGTCATCCTCGGTCTCTCCGGGAAAACCCACGATGAAGGTGCTGCGCAATGCCAGGTCCGGGCAGCGTTCGCGCCAGGCCCGAATGCGTTCGAGCGTGTTTGCACTCGCGGCCGGTCGCTTCATGGCCTTGAGTATGCGCGGGCTCGCATGCTGGAACGGAATATCCAGGTAGGGCAGCAGTCTGCCCTCGGCCATCAACGGGATGATTTCATCGACATGCGGATACGGGTACACATAATGCAGCCGCACCCAGACGCCGAGCGTGCCTAGCGCCGCGCACAGCTCGGTCATGCGCGTCTTCACCGGCATGCCGTTCCAGAACTCGGTCTTGTATTTCAGGTCGATGCCGTAAGCGCTGGTATCCTGGGAAATCACAAGCAGTTCCCTGACGCCGGCTTCGACCAGTGTTTCGGCTTCCTGAAGCACCTCGGATACGGGCCTGCTGACGAGGTCGCCGCGCAGGTCGGGGATGATGCAGAAGGTGCAGCGGTGGTTGCAGCCCTCGGAAATCTTCAGATAGGCGTAGTGGCGCGGGGTCAGCTTGATGCCCTGAGGCGGAACCAGTGAGCTGAAGGGGTCGTGGGGCGCCGGCAGCTCGGCATGCACCGCCTCCATCACCTCCTCATAGGCGTGGGGACCGGTCACCGCCAGCACTTGGGGATGGGCGGCCCGAACCTGCTCGGCCCTGGCCCCCAGGCAGCCGGTGACGATCACCCGCCCGTTCTCGTGCAGGGCCTCGCCGATCGCATCCAGGGACTCCTCGACCGCCGCATCGATAAAGCCACAGGTATTGACCACCACCAGGTCCGAATCGCCGTAGGAGGGCGAGACCTGGTAGCCTTCGGCCCGCAGCTGGGTGAGGATGCGCTCGGCGTCTACCAGGGCCTTGGGACAGCCCAGGCTGACGAAGCCGACACGGGGGGGATTGCTCTGGCTCATGCTGGCGCGGCTGCTCAATACGCCAGCCGGAAGAACTCGGCCCGGTATGGCTTGACCCGAGGATCATCCTTTTCGAGGCTGTCGAACACCGCCTGCAGGCCGCGCCGGGCCGCACCCTGGCGGAAGCCCAGGTCGCGCCGCAGAATCTCGATCAGCTGCTGCATGGCGGTCTCGAACTCATCCGCCAGCAGGGCCCGGGCAGCCAACTGGTAGCGCGCCTGCAGATCTTCCGGGTCACGCTCCAGGGCCTGCTCCACCTCCTCCCTGGGCGGCGCCTCGGCCGCAGTCAGCAGGAACTCCAGGTGCGACAGCATGCGGGCGACCCGCGGCTGGTCCCGGCCCTCCGGCGGCAGGGCGGAGAGCAAGGCATGGGCGTCGTCGATCCGCTCCAGCTGCACCAGCAGCTTGCTCATCAGCAACGGCAGTTCCAGGTCGTCCGGGGCCTCGATGGCGGCCTGGGCCAGAATCTGCAGGGCCTGTTCCGGCTCGCCCTGGCTCCAGGCCCGCAGCGCGGCCTGCTGAGCCGGGCTGGCGGGAGTCCCGAGGTGGCGCTCCACCGCCTCCCGGTAGTCGGCCCGGGGCTGGACTCCGTGCAGGGTCTCCACCACCCGCCCGTGGCGGAACAACTTGCACAGCGGCAGGCTTCGCACCCCGTAGTCGCCGGCGATCTGTTTCTGCTCGTCGGTGTTGACCGTCACCAGCAGGAAGCGCCCGCGGTACTCCTCCGCCAGCGCCACCAGCATCTCCCGCTGGCGCAGGGAGGGGCCGACCCAGGGCGCCCAGAAATCGACCAGCACCAGGCCGCGGCGGGAGTTCTCCAACACCAGGCGGGTGAAGTTCTCCCGGGTGGCCGCGTAGATGAAAGCGGGCTGGGACATCAGCGTCGGCGCCCCGGAGCGGGCACAGTGGGGGTTGGACCATTGGCGAGCGACTGCATCGGAAATACCCAGCGCGGAGAGGGGAAAATTCCCCTTCATGTTAATACGTTAGGCGCGACAGGCAAAGCGCCGAACACCAAAACGGCCCTCGCTGCAGGGACCCAAGGCGAAAATTTTACGCGCCGCCGGGTTGGCAATCCCGGCTCCGGTGTGCGACTATCTCGGCATCTTAGACACCCTAGGGAATACCCCTAGGCGGGGCCGGCACTCCTCTGTGCAGCCGGGCCTCTGTGCAGCCGGGCCTCGGCCTTTACCCGTCCAGCCGTGCTTTCCGGCATTGCCGGGTCGCCGGCCACAAGCCGTAGACGAGGTGACAAATTTGAGAAATTGTAAGCTTTGCCGCTTCAGCCGCGCCTGCAACGACCTGCCCGGCATCTGCATCCTGCTGCAATACGCGGCGGTGGCCATGCTGATTGGCGCCCTGGGTTATCTCTTCATCACCCAAGAATTCCTGCTCCAGTAATCGCCGCTCCGTCAGCGCTTGACGTTGGCGGGGGCGAGCCGCTAGAGTCCATAGCGCTCGAGGTGCCCTGCCTGGCAGGGTCAAGGGCCGCGCACTAACTGAGGCAAGGCTGAAAAGAACCATCCGTGGGTTTTTTCGGCAGGGGTATCCCCCCGGCTCGGGAAACGCCAGCTTTCGACGTTTCTCCGCTCAGCTCGTCCGCGCCCCCAAACGGGAAGCCGGTGCGTCCCCCGGGACAAGGCCGGCACTGCCCCCGCAACGGTAAGCAGAAACCTAAGGCGCCATCAGTCCACTGTGCTTCGGCATGGGAAGGCGGTGCTCTGGGGCCAATGGCCCCTTCTGCGAGTCCGGAGACCGGCCTTGGCGCATCCATCAGGTACCGCGGAGGGCGCTGCCGGCGACAGCTCACCCCCGCTTTCGGGTCCTGTCCCCCCATTCCCCTTCCCGACCTGCCGATCCATCTGCAGGGCGCGGGTGTGCGCCTCGGGACCATCGCCATGCGTCATCTATTATCGGCCCTGCTCGCCGTTTCGGCGGCGACGCCGCTGGCCGCCGAAACCACCCTGGAGCCGTTACTGGTCACCGCCAGCCGCCAGCCGGAACCCCAGGCGCGGGCCCTCGCCAGCAGCATCGTCCTCGACCGCTCCAGTATCGAGCTGACCCAGGCCCGCGACCTGGCGGAACTGCTGCGCTTCCACGCCGGGGTTGAGATCGCGCGCACCGGCGGCCCCGGCCAGCAGACCTCGGTATTCCTGCGCGGGACCGACAGCAACCAGACCCTGATCCTGCTCGACGGGGTGCCAATCAACCCCGGCACCATCGGCAATGCGGCGCTGCAAAACATAAGCCCGGAACTGTTGGAGCGGGTGGAGATCGTCAAGGGCCCGCGCTCGACCCTGTACGGCAGCGAGGCCATCGGCGGCGTGATCAATATCATCACCCGCCGCGGTTCCTCCGAGCCGGGTACCGATTGGAGCGCTCACGTCTCCGGCGGCGGCAATGCCACCTGGAACGGCGGCGCCAGCCTGCACCACACCGGCCAGGACCTGCAGCTAGGCCTGGACCTCAGCGGCCTGCGCACCGACGGCTATGCCGCCCGCGAGGAATCGGACATCGACCTGGGCCACGACAACCTGAACCTAAATGCCTTTGCCGACGCCTCGCTCGGGCCGTTGCAGGCCCGGCTCAGCCACTGGCAGAGCCAAGGCACCACCGACTACCTCGACTTCTCCGCCAGACCCCTCGACCAGGACTATCGCAGCGCCACCAGCGCCCTGGGGCTGGACGCCAGTCCCGGCGAGCGTTGGGACTCTCGGCTCAACCTGAGCTACTTCAGCGACGAAATCGATCAAAACCAGAGCCCTGACTTCGCCCACACCTACCGCACCCGGCTGGACTGGCAAAACGACTGGAAACCCGGCCAGGTGCACCAACTCACCGCCGGGCTGACCTATACCCGCGAGCGCACCCGCTCGCTGTCCTTCGGCACCGGCTACGACGAAGTGCTGCGCAATCTGGACCTCTACCTCCAAGACAGCCTGGACCTGGATCAGCACCAAATGACCCTGGGCGCCAGCTTGGTGCACAACGAGGAATTCGGTAACCATGCCACCTGGAGCTTGGCCTGGGGTTACGACCTCAGCCCGGCGAGCCGCCTCCGGGCGAGCGCCGCCAGCGCCTTTCGCGCCCCGAACAGCGCCGACTTGTATGGCTTTGGCGGCAATCCGGACCTGGACCCGGAGACCTCCACCGGCTTCGAGCTGGGTCTGCGCCAGGATCTGGGCCGGGACCAACAGCTCACTGCCAGCCTGTTTTATACCCGTATCGACGACCTCATCGAGTTCGTCGACCCGGACGACTTCCTGGGCCCCGAGCCGGGGCGAAATTACAACGTGGACCAGGCACGGATCTACGGCCTGGAGCTGGGCTACGGGTATCAGCAAGGCCCATGGCGCCTGCAGCTAGACGGGGTGCTGCAGAACCCGGAGAACCGCACTACCGGCGAGACCCTGGCGCGCCGCGCCAAGCGCAGCCTCAGCGCCAACCTGGCCTGGCGCCGGGACCGCTGGGAGTTCGGGGCCAACCTGTTGGCGACCGGCAAGCGCAACGACTCCGCTTTCAGCGACCGCACCCTGGCCGGCTATACTGTGGTCAATCTGAGCGGGCGCCTGCACATGGAACCCCTCGGCCAGCCCAGCCACCTACGCGTGCAGTTTGACTTGTCGGATGGCCAACGGCTGTACTTTTACAACATGCGCAAGTTTGGGCGCGTC
>CBDUCL010000175.1:0-6378 GCA_965365625.1 uncultured Chromatiales bacterium
AGTGTCGTGGAGCTGCGCCAAGTGCTCGGCATGACCCCGGAACTGTTCCGAACCTTGGCCCCGGCGTTGACTGTCTATTCCCGCCGCAGTACAGTCAATCCCATTTTTGCGCCGCGCCTGGTGCTGTTGGCGGTGCTGGAGTTGCCGGAGGCGCAGATCGACGAATACCTGGATGCCAAAGCCCAGGGCGAGGCGGACAGCGGCGAGTTGCTGCCGCCCGGCGCCAGCAGTCAGCTGGTCCAGCAAGGCGGGGACTCCGTCCACCGAATTCACGTCGAAGTGCCGTTGCGCGAAGACCAGACGTTCGCCCTGGAAGCAGTGGTGAGCACAGGCCGCCGTAACTTTCAGATTCTGGCCTGGGAGCTCAGTCTGCCGGTGTCCGAAAGCGAGCCGCCGGACAGCGGAGCGGAATCTTGACCCCCCGGTCTCGCTAAACCGAAGGAACCTAATTGCGATCGCTCAGCCTTCCGAAACTCGGCCTCGGTTCCCAAGCGGAGACGCTGACCGAGCCGGTATACGCCTGGTGGAATAGCCTGCGCGGCTGCCTGCCGCCGGCCCTGCGCCGTTTGCTGAGCGAGGACCTGTGCCATATTCGCATCGAACCCGGAGCGGGGGGTTACCGGCTGTTTCGGGAGACCGAGACCGAGGCGCAGTCGGTGCCGCTGGGGGAGTTTCCCGCCGAGACCCTGGGCGATGCCCGGCGCCTGGTGTCCGGTATCAAGGCCGATCGCCTCACCATCACCCTGACTCTGCCCCGGGAACTGGTGCTGGAGCGCGATCTCAGCCTGCCGGCGGGCGTGGAAGAAAACCTGCGCCAGGTACTGGGCTTCGAGCTCGACCGGCTTACCCCGTTCGGGGCCGACCAGGCGTATTACGACTACCGGGTGCTGGGGCGGCGGGCGGCGAACCAAAAGCTCGATCTGCGCATTGTTGTGGCGCCTCGGGGCCGGGTCGAGCCCTGGCTGACTGCCCTATCGGAGGCCGGCCTGGCACCGGCGGTGGTGGACCCGGCAGGGGCCTGGCCGCGGGCCAACCTGTTGCCCCCCGAGGCTCGTCCGCGCCAGGGTTGGCTGCGCTCCAAGCTAAATTGGCTGCTGATGTTGCTGCCCCTGACCCTGTTGGTGGGGATACTGGTGCTGCCGATCTGGTACAAGCGGGGGTTGGTCGAGCAGCTGGACCAGGAACTCCGGCAGGTGCGACGCTCGGCCAACGAGACCCTGAGCCTACGTGAAAAACTGGACAAGAACACCCAGTCCGCCCTGTATGTGGTGAACAAGCGCAGCAGCACCCCGCCGGTGGTGGACGTGCTGCAGGAACTCACGGCCCTGATTCCCGACGACACCTGGGTGCAGCAGCTGGAGCTGCGACAGGGCCAGTTGCAGATCCGCGGCGAGTCGGCCCTCGCCACGGTGCTCTTGGAACGGCTGGAGGACTCGGCCATGTTTTCCAAGGTGGGTTTTCGCTCGCCCTTGGTGCAGGTGCCAGCCAAGACCATGGAACGCTTCCACATCGCCGCCGAAGTGGCGCCCAGGGCCGAGCCATGACTGAAGCGGTCAAGCCCGTCAATCCATGCTTCCGGGCGTTTGGTATCCTGCTGCTGCTGGTGTTGGGGCTGAACCTGGCCATTACCTGGCCCTGGTTGAGCCTCAATGGCGATTACAACGAGACCTTGTCGGAGATCACCGATCAGATCCGCCGCTTTCAAGACCTGCAGGCCCAGGGGCCCCAATTGCAGGCCCGGCTCAGAAGCCTGGATCGGGAGGTCGGAAGCGCTTCCTTTTACGTAAATGCCGGCACCCCGGCACTGGCCGCCGCCGCGCTCCAGAAGCAGGTGAAGACTGCGGTGGATGGAGCCGGCGGCAAGCTGACAAGCACCCAGAATCTGCCGCTGAAGGAGGAGGGCAATGCTCAGCGGGTGGCGATTCTGGTGCGCATGAGCGGGGATGTGGACGCCCTGTTCAAGGTCGTGTATGACCTGGAGGCGGCATCGCCGCTGTTGTTCATCGACAACCTGACGGTACGCAATCGGCCCGCCCCGCGCCGGCGGCGTAGCCGCCGGCCCCAGCCGGCAACCAACAAGTATTCACTGGACATCTCCTTCGAGCTGACCGGGTATTTGCGTGAGAGCGGCGCGTGAAGACTTTACTCGCCCTGTTGTCGCTGCTGTTGTCGCTGCTGTTTGCGGCGGAACTATGGTGGTATCTGGGCCGGGACCGGCAGTTGGTCCCGCCCCCGGTTCGGACACCGGTGTCGGCGACGCAGGAAACCGTGTTGCCGCCGAAAGCGGCTTTCAAGCTGCCGGACGAGGCAAACTACGAGGATATCCTGGAGCGCCCGCTGTTCGTGGAAGGCAGGCGGCCGCCCAGCGATGAGCCCGAGGAGGAGGCGCCGGCTCCGGTGCAGCAAGACCTGCCGCTGCCGAAACTGAGTCTGGTCGGGGTCTATACGACGCCAAAGGGAACTACCGCGTTGGTGCGTAATCTTGCTACCAAGGATACGGTGCGGGTGCGACTGGGCGACCGCTTCGAGGGCTGGGAAGTCAGCGAGATCGACGACCAGCGGCTGGTGTTGAAGAAGCAGAATGACGAACATGTGTTCGAGTTGCGCGACTACAGCAAACCAGCGCCGCCACCGGCGAAAAAGACCAGCCCCCGCCGCCGGGTCGGGGCTCGCACGCCGGCGGCCTCACGTCGGCTTCCGGCGGCCCTGAACCGCAAAAAGTAAGCGGACCGAGAATCTATGAAAAGGTGTTTGAGCATGAATGCAGCATTGTCCCCAACGCCCCACAAGGCGCCAATGCGCGCCCAGGGCGTTTCATACGGGGTGCGAGCCAATTCCCGGGCCTGGTCGCGCCGCGCCCGGTTGTTGCGATTGCTGGCGCTGGCATTGGCGATGTTGCTGAGTTCCTGTGCAGGGAACCAGACCCGACAAGCGGCAGAGGCTCAGGGGCTGGAAACCACGGAAGCCTTGTCCCAGGGTATGGAAGTGGCCGATCTCGCCGCCGAAACCCCACTGCCGGCGCCCCAATCGGTCCCGGCGGGCGGCAGCCGGGTGATGGTTTACGATCCGCAGGAGCTGTGGACGATCGGCAACGGGCAGGCGCCGCGCTCCGCCGGCGAGGCGGCGCAGCAGACGCTAGGGGACCTGAAGGAGGGGATAGTCCCGCAGGCCGGGACCCAGGGCTGGGAGGTGGCCGGCAGCGGTCGTTTCATCAAGTCCCTGGCGCCGGCCGCGGTGGCGCCGGAGGCGGGGGAGATCACCCTGAATTTCGAGAATACCGACATCCGCGAGGTGGTGAAGGTGGTACTGGGGGATCTGCTCGACATCAACTATATCCTCGACCCTGGAGTCAAAGGCAGCGCCACCCTGCAGACCGGCAGGCCGCTGCGCCGGGACGACCTGCTGCCGACCCTGGAGACCTTGCTGCGCATGAACGGCGCGGCCCTGGTCATGGTCGATGGCATCTATCGGGTGGTGCCGACGGCCAAAGCAGTACGCGGCACCCTGACGCCCCAGCTCGGTGATCGCCGTAAGCCCTTGCCGAGCGGCTACAACCTGCAGGTGGTGCCGCTGCGCTATATCTCGGTGGTCGAAATGGCCAAGATCCTGGAGCCCCTGGCCCAGGAGTCCAGCGTGGTGCGGGTCGACACCGCGCGCAACCTGCTGGTGCTGGCGGGTACCGCCCAGGAGATTCAGTTGCTGTTGGAAACCATCGACGTGTTCGATGTGCACTGGATCCGGGGCTTGTCGGTGGGCTTCTTCCCCCTGGACAACGTCGAGTCTGCGGATATCCTGAAAGATCTGGAAGCGGTTTTCGGCGCCGATGCCGAGGGTCCGCTGGCGGGTGTGTTGCGGGTGGTGCCGATTTCCTCGGCCAACGGCCTGCTGGCGGTGACCCAGAACCCGGAATATCTCAAAGAGGTGGGCAAGTGGATCCGGCGCCTGGACGAGGCGGGAGCCACCGGCAGCGCCGCCAAGCGTTTGTTCGTCTACCGGGTGCGCAACGGCGACGCCGCCGAGATGGCGGGCCTGCTAACCGAGCTGTTCGCCACCGATGCCACCGCCTCCCGCGGCGTCGCCGCCAGCGCCAGCGTAGCGCCCGGCAAGACCCCGGTCACCCTGAGAACCTCGGACAAAAGAGCCCAGGAGACGCCGGCGGCCAGGACCACGGCGCGGCCGGCGGTGGCCACCGTCTCGCAAGAGTCGGCTCGGCTCAGCGACGAGATCAAGGTGGTGGCCGACGAGGCCAACAACTCGCTGCTGATCCTGGCCACTCCCAGCGACTATGAAAAGGTCCGCAACGCCCTGGAGCGGCTGGACATCGTTCCCTTGCAGGTGCTGATCGAGGCGACCATTATCGAGGTCGACCTAGTGGATGATTTCCAATTCGGTCTTCAATGGTATTTCGACCAGTATTACGGGGGCGGCTACACCGGGACCTCGGCCCTCACCAACACCTCTGGCGGTATCCCAGGCGAAGGCCCGCAATTTTCTGCCCAAGGATTTGCCTGGACCCTGTTGAGCGGGAGTAATACGGTAAAGGCGGTCCTGACCGCGCTGGCGGAAGACTCCCTGGCCAATGTGCTGTCTTCGCCGTCGGTGATGGTGCTCGACAACCAGTCGGCCCGCATCCAGGTCGGCGACCAGGTCGCCATCCCGACCCAGGCCCTCACCGATACCACGTCCACCAATATCACCAATTCCATCGAGTACCGGGATACGGGCATCGTGCTCTCGGTCACCCCCAGGATCAATCCGGGCGGCCTGGTGCTGATGGAGATCGAGCAGGAGGTGAGTAACGTCAAGGATGGCAGCGACCCCGACAGGCCCACGATTTCGACCCGTAATATCTCCAGTTCCATCGCCGTAGACAGCGGAAAGACGGTGGTCTTGGGTGGCCTGATTCGGGACGAGAAGAACAGTGGCAGAGAGGGAATCCCCGGGCTCTACAAGATCCCGGTGCTTGGTTGGGCCTTCGGTTCCCAGAATGAGCGAACCCGGCGCACCGAGCTGGTGGTCATGCTGACGCCGCGGGTGATCGCCAGCGGCGCCGACGCCCAAGACGTGGTAGACGACTTCCGGATCCGGCTCAAGGGGCTGGAAGGCGCCTTCTGACAACCTGCTTGGGCTGGCCCTCGGGCCGAGCCCCGCAGCCAGGGTAACGCTTTCAATCAGCCTTACCCTAGCGCAACACTCGGTCTTTGCCTAGAGTTCTAGGGAGCGACCGCCCGACGGGCGGATCCAGGCGGGGTAGCGGGGGCGCAACCATGAGTGCGGACCAATCCACCAGCGGTTCCCAGGTTCCCGGCGGCATCCGGGGCTACGAGGAACTGCTCACGCCCTCGGCGCTGCAGTTTCTCGAGCAACTGCATGAGCGCTTTGCCGAGCCCGTAGCGGCATTGCTGGCGGCACGCCGGGAGCGCCAGGCTCGCTTCGATGCCGGTGAGCTACCCGGCTTTCTGCCCGAGACCGCCGAACTGCGGGCCGCCGACTGGCGGGTGGCGCCGATCCCCTTGGACCTGCTCGACCGCCGAGTGGAGATCACCGGTCCGGTGGAGCGCAAGATGGTCATCAATGCGCTGAATTCCGGGGCCCGGGTCTTTATGGCCGACTTCGAGGATGCTCACTCCCCTACTTGGGCCGGTACCCTGGAGGGTCAGCGTAACCTGTTCGAGGCGGTGCGCGGCGACATGGAATTCGTCTCGCCCCAGGGCAAGACCTACCGTCTGGGCCCCAATCCGGCCACCCTGATGGTCCGACCCCGAGGTTGGCACCTGCCGGAGCGCCACCTGCTGGTGCACGGGGCCCCCATGCCGGCGTCCCTGTTCGATTTCGGCCTGTTCTTCTTTCACAATGCCCAGAAACTGCTGGAGCGGGGCAGCGGCCCCTACTTCTACCTGCCCAAGCTGCAGGGCCATCTTGAGGCACGGTTGTGGAACCGGGTGTTCGAGTTTGCCCAAGATCAGCTGGCAATTCCTCGTGGCAGCATCCGCGCTACGGTGCTGATCGAGACCCTGCCGGCGGCCTTCGAGATGGACGAGATCCTGTACGAACTGCGCGATCACATCGCCGGGCTGAACTGCGGGCGCTGGGACTATATCTTCAGTTACATTAAAACCTTCCGTAATCATCCGGAGCGGGTGTTGCCGGACCGAGCCAGCGTCGGCATGGACCGGCACTTTCTGCACAGCTATTCCCGGCTGCTGATCCAAACCTGCCATCGCCGCGGCGCCTTTGCCATGGGAGGCATGGCGGCGCAGATCCCGATCAAGGGCGATCTAGCCGCCAACGAGGCGGCCAGCGCCAAGGTGCTGGCGGACAAAGAGCGCGAGGCCGGAGACGGCCACGACGGCACCTGGGTGGCCCACCCGGGGCTGG
>CBDUCL010000176.1:0-6377 GCA_965365625.1 uncultured Chromatiales bacterium
TTCAAGTTCTCGCCGTGCAGGTAACCCAGGTCTTCGCCGCCGAGCACGCTAGCCAGGCCGTCCACCACCGCGCTCTGGGACAGGCCGAGGCGGGCGGCCTTGGCGCGGTCGATACGCAGCACCAGCTTCTCCGACGGAAACTCCACCGAGTCGTCCACGTCGACGATATCGGCGGTCGCCTCGAACGCCTGCCGCACCCGCTTGGCGGCGGCAATCTGGCCCGCGTAGTCGATGCCGTAGACCTCGGCCACCAGGGGCGCCATTACCGGCGGCCCCGGCGGCAGCTCCACCATCTTGGCGTTGCCGCCGTGCTCGCGGGCGATGGCCTGCAGGGGCGCGCGCAGGGCCAGGACGATCTCGTGGCTGCTTCGCTCGCGGTCGTGCTTGTCGACCAGATTGACCTGGATGTCGCCCTGGTGGGCGCTCTGGCGCAGGTAGTACTGGCGGACCAGGCCGTTGAAGCTGATCGGCGCGGCGCTGCCGGCGTAGACCTGATAGTCGCTGACCTCGGGCACCTGGGCGAGGTGGGCGGCCATCTCGTCGAGTACCCGGGCGGTCTGCTCCAGGGCGGTGCCCTCGGGCATGTCCAGCACCACCTGGAACTCGGACTTGTTGTCGAACGGCAGCATCTTGAGCACCACCAGCTTGCCCGCGACCAGGGCGCCGGAAGCGACGATCAGCAGCAGTATGCCGCCCAGCAGCAGCCAGCGGTTGCGGTTGCCGCGGGGACCACTCAGGAAGGGTTTGATGGTGGCCGCCAACAGCCGGCCGGCGCGAGTCGCGGTGGCCTGCTCCTCGCCCGCGCCGTGAGCGGCGCCGACGCCCGCCAGCAACCGGTTGCTGAGCCAGGGGGTGAACACGAAGGCCACCGCCAGGGAGATCAACATGCCGAGGGAGGCATTGATCGGAATCGGGCTCATGTATGGGCCCATCAGGCCGCTGACGAAGGCCATAGGCAACAGCGCGGCGATCACAGTGAAGGTGGCCAGAATGGTCGGCCCGCCCACCTCGTCCACCGCCCGCGGGATGGCCTCGGCCAGGTTCTTGGCCCCCAGGGCCAGGTGGCGATGGATGTTCTCCACCACCACGATGGCATCATCCACGAGAATGCCGATGGAGAAGATCAGGGCGAACAGGGACACCCGGTTGAGGGTGAAACCCCAGGCCCAGGAGGCAAACAGGGTAATGGCCAGGGTCACCACCACCGCAGCGCCCACGATCAGGGCCTCGCGCCAGCCCAGGGCGAGAAGCACCAGCAGCACCACCGAGGCGGTGGCGAAGGCCAGCTTAGTGATCAGCTTCTTGGCCTTGGCGTCGGCGGTCGCACCGTAGTTGCGGGTGACCGTTGCCTGCACCCCGTCGGGGATGAAGATGCCCTGGAGTTGCTCGAAGCGCTCGATCACCCGCTCGGCGATCTGCACCGCATTGGTGCCGGGTTTCTTGGCCACCGCCAGGGTCACCGCCGGAAAACTGCCGGCGGCGCCGATGCCCTTGACCTGGGCCTCGGGCCCGGTGCCGAGCCAGACGTACTGTTCCGGCTGGTCCGGGCCCTCGCGCACCTCGGCGACGTCGCGCAGGAACACCGGACGCCCCTGGTGGGCGCCGACCACCAGGTCGCCGATCTCCTCGGCGCTGCTGAGGAAACTGCCGGCCTGCACCAGCACCTCGCGGTTGTCCCGGGTCAGGGCCAATTGGTCTTGGCTGCGGTTGGCGGCCCGCAGGGCGAGGCGCAAGTCGCCGAGGTCAATGCCGTGGCCGGCCAGTGCCTGGGGGTCCAGGTGCACGCTGACCACCCGCTCGGGCACGCCGATGGTGTAGATGTCGCGGGTACCGGGCACCCGCTTCAGCTCGGCCTCGATGGCATGGGCCACCTGCCCCAGCTCGAAGGCGCCGTAGGCCGGGTCCTCGGACCAGAGGGTGACGCTGACGATCGGCACGTCGTCGATGCCCTTGGGCTTGACGATCGGCTGGCCCACGCCCAGGTTCGGCGGCAGCCAGTCCTGGTTCGAGTAGACCTTGGAGAACAGGCGCACGATGGCCTCTTCCCGGTCCTCGCCGACCTGGAACTGCACGGTGATCACCGCCATCCCGGGTTGGGAGCTGGAGTAGACGTGTTCGATGCCCTCGATCTCGGACAGCACCTGCTCCGCCGGCCCCGCCACAAGATGCTCGGTCTCGCTGGCACTGGCCCCAGGAAAGGGGATGAACACATTGGCAAAGGTGACGTTGATCTGGGGTTCTTCTTCACGCGGGGTGACCAGTACCGCGAACACCCCCAGCAGCAGGCCCACCAGGGCCAGCAACGGGGTGATCTGGGTGGACTGGAAGCGCGCGGCAATGCGTCCGGAGATGCCGAGCTTATTCATCGACCCGGCCCTCGCGCTGACGCTTGAGCAGCACCCCGGCAGCCACCGGCTCAAGCGCCACCCGCTCGCCCGCCTCCAGCCCGGCTAGCACCTGGATCAGGCCGTCATCCAACCGAGCCCCGGCACGGATGCGGCGAAAACCGACTTTTCCCTGTTCGTCCACGACGTAGACCGCGGTCACCTCGGAGCGGTATACCAGGGCCCGGGCGGGCACCACCAGCCGCTCCTGGCTGCCGACCCGGAAGGCGGTTTTCACCAGCATGCCGGGGAACAGTTCGGCCGCCCCATCCGGCAGTGCCAGCCGCACCCGAAAGCTGTTGGAGCCCTGATCGGCGAACGGGAACACCGTCTGCTCCCCTGCATTCACCCAGGTCCCGTCCGGCAGCCGCACCCGGGCCTCACCCAAGGCGCGAACCGGCACTATCAAGCTCTGGGGAACGTCCACGCTCACGCGCAGACGCTCCAGTGAGATGCCGGTCATCAGCGCCTGGCCCGGCTGTGCCATGGAGCCCAGTTCCAGGTGGCGCTCGGTGACGATACCGGAGTAAGGCGCACGCACCTGGGTGTATTCAAGCTGTTGGCGCGCCTCTGCCAGTCCGGCCTCTGCCCCCTGGACGCGGGCGCGGGCACTCTTCAGCGCCGCCTCGGCCTTGTCCATGGCCGACTCGGATACCAACTGCTTGGAAAACAGCTCCCGCGCGCGCTGGTGCTCGTCCCGGGCCTCCTGCAGGCGCGCCCGGGCCTCGTCCAGGTCAGCGACCGCCCGGTCCGCTCGGGCCCGGTGCTCCGTAGCCGCCAACTCGACGATGAGCTGGCCCTTTTCCACGTAATCGTCCACGTCGAACAGCACGGCCTCCAGTTGGCCGCTGGTCTGGGCCGAGACGGTGGTCTGCTGGACCGCTTCCACCAGTCCGTCGAACTGGAACTCCCGCGCCAGCTGGCGCTGTTCTACCAGTGCGGTGGCCAACGGCGCCTCGGCCGCAGCGATGGCACTGGTAATCGCTAGCGTCAAGGCCGCGAGGACGCGGCTGAGTCGTGAATTTTGCATGGGATTTTCCCTGAGCTTCAATATTAGATATAACTAATATAATAGCACAAGGCTAGTAAATCAACATTTCTTATTGGTATATAAATTTAATAGATAGCTAGAGCCGAGACGGCGAGGGATGGATCGGCCCAGCCGATTCGGGTATGTTACCGCATGCGAAGAGTTTGCCCGCAATCCGGCATCAAGACCGGGTGTGGTCGCCGCGCTATTCGCTGCTCGCGGTCGCTAGCATGGAACCGCTCTATCGGCAGCGAACAAAACGCCGCGCCAGCCTTGTTCGAAACAACAAAATGGCCTGCATGGGTCGAAAACCGCTGGGGTAGGTCGATTGGACAAACGGGAGAAACAGATATGGGTTTCAAGAATCGCTGGGTAGGCGACAATCTGGTGGTGACGGTCTCCAATAAAGACCTGGACTCGAGCGTGGCCACTGCCTTCAAAGAACACTTGATCGACGTCTTCGAAAGCAATCCGGACCGCATCGTGATCCTGGACGTATCGAAGGTGCGCTTTTTCGACAGCAGCTGCCTGGGAGCGCTGTTCGCTGCCTTCCGCCAGACCGGCAGCAACGCCAAGGTGGTGCTGGCAGGGGCCAAGGAATCGGTGGAGCAAGTGTTCGAGGTGGCGCGAGTGTCCAAGGTGATGCCGATTGTGCGGTCGCTTGATCAGGCGACCCAGATCACCTCTGCCGAATGGCCCCTGGCCGCCGGCTGAGCCGCAAGCGATAACCGACTCCAGGCACCCGAAGGCCAACCCGGTGTCCGCCAAACAAGTCAGTCTTCATATCGAGGGCATACCGGAATCTTTGGTGCTGGTGCGCGCGGCCCTGCGCGGCCTGGGCCAGGAGGCCGAATTCAGCCCGGCGGCGATTGGCAACATTGAGCTCTGTGTCACCGAGGCAGCCAACAACTGCATCGAGCATGCCCTGGCAAACCGGATCGAGCGCGACGTTCGCATTGACTGGAAAGAGTTCCCGGACCGGCTGGAACTGGCGGTGTGCGATCACGGACGCACCCTGCCGCCGGGACTTCTGGCAGGGGCCGACGAATCGCTGCTGGAAATCGACCCCGCTGACCCACAGACCCTGCGCACAGGCGGCCGCGGCCTGGCCCTGATCAAGACCTTGATGGACGAGGTCAGCTACTCCACTGACGAAGGCTGTAACCGTTTGATCATGGTGCTGCGGCGACCGACCGCTGACCCCGACTGACCAAGGGAAACGGGGTTCGCTAGCCCGCATTGGCAATTGCTCTGATCGATTCGGCATGGCGGGGCATCCTAGCCCGCGCGACAAAGACTGCAAATCGGCGTGGTGTTAGAACTCCGCCTTGGCCACCACCAAGGTAATGTCGTCCCGCCCCGATACGCCTTGGGCGAACGTCTCCAGATCGTCCAAGATGCGTTGTCGAATCTGCAGCGCCGTATGTCCGGCGGCGGAGAGCAGAGAAGCGCGCAAGCGCTCCTGACCATAGCTCTCCTGATGCGAATTCTGGGCATCGAGCGCCCCGTCCGAATACACCAGCAATACGTCCCCCGGCCGCCACTCGACCCGCATACCCGCATACTCCGTATCGGCCCCGAGCGGCATTAGCCCGAGGGGTGCAAACTGGGAAGTCAACTCCTCGATCTCGCCGCTTGCAGCCCGGTACAACAGCATCGGCGGATTGCCCGCATTGGCGTACTCCAGGCACCCGGACTCCGGCTCGAACAACAGGTAGCAGCAGGTCAGGTAGATGAAGATGCCTACCTGCTCGTCGGCGATACGATGCGCGGCCCGCAGCACGCCTTTGACCGAGGCGTCGTGCTCGATCTTGATCTGCAGCCCGCTCTTGAGCATGGCCATGAGCATGGCCGAATGCAGGCCGTGGTCCATGACGTCTGCCATAAACACCGCTTGGCGGCCGTCCGGGAGTGCCAGATAATCGTAGTAGTCACCGCCCACCACATCCGTTGGCCGCCAGTAGCCGGCAGTACTCAGGCCAGGCACCTGGATCTCCTTCGACGGCAGCAGAGAGCGCTGCACCTCGCCGGCCATGCGCATGGACTCCTTGCGCGTGATCTCCCTGCGCTCCACCCGCATCGAGTAGAGCAAATTATCTCGCAGCTTCCGGTTTAGGGCGCTGAACACGCCTCGGCCAATCGATGCATCCTTCTCCAGGGCCTGGTAGAAATGCTCGCGGTCGATCTGCAGGAAACTGCTCGGCTCCAGGGTCTCCACCGTGGCGCTGCGCTGATCGTCGCTAATCAGCGCCATTTCTCCGATCGAAGTGCCCGGCCCGCTGAGGCTGATCAGTGGGGTATTGTCTTTGTACAGGCGCACCCGGCCATTCACCAGCAGGTACAGGCAGTCTCCCGTCTCACCTTCGCGGAAAAGCACAGACTTGGCCGGAAAATGCACCTCCCGGGCGCAGCGGCAGATTAGCCCCAGCCCCGCACTCTCCGGCGACAACCGGGAAAAGATCGGCGCCTTGCGGAACACCTCCAGCATTTGTTGTTCGTTGAGCATCGGGACAGCGTCGGGAAATCAGAACCAGAAAAGCGGCGGGCCACACCGGGTCCCGACCGGAAGCCTTCAGTCTAGCCCAAAACCGGGGCCCAAAACGCAAACGAACTTCACTGATCTGGGACCGGGGCAATCCTGGGGCAAAAGAAGCGGGAATAAAGACAACCTTTGGGCATGGAATGGCAGAGTGAGGGCCCTTTATGACTCTTCCTCGATCCGGCCCTCCGACACCCCGGCCAGATAGATCTCGATCAGCGGCTCCTCGATCGAGCCCTCGCGTCTCCGGTAGCGCTCGACGATCGCCGTCTCGAATGGCCGGCTACTATCCGGCTCAGCCGACCAAATGGGACATACGGGTATTCGGTGCGCCGCACCAGGGCGTCGATCACCGCAATCCAGTCGCCCGTAGCGTCCTATTCAAACTGGGTCCTGTGCCCTGAGTCCTTGAACCGAGCCAGGC
>CBDUCL010000177.1:0-6350 GCA_965365625.1 uncultured Chromatiales bacterium
ATCGAGCACCTCCAGTCGGACCTTCGGCACGCTTGCTTCCGCCTCCGCCTCGGTGGCGCCCGCAAGGCGCGCGTGAGCTACCAGCAGCTCCCGCCGCCACTGCCAGATCTCGGCGATATCCTTCATGGTCTCGACGGTTTCGAACGAATAGCGTTCGATCGGGACCCCCGCGGACTGCAGCAGCTGAGCGGTAAAGCCGGGCGGCGATTCGCGCCGATCCCAGTCCGTGCCGGGGGACGAGTGGGAGTTCACGACGATCAGGACGATCCTGCCATAGGCCCCGAAACCGACCTCGCCTTGGAACGCCGAACTCGCCGCCAGCTCCTCGATGGCCTCGAGCACTCCGCGCACCCCGATGTTGTCCGAAACACCGCCGTCGACAAGGTGGATATAGGGTCGCTCGTCGCTCTTTTGAGATTCTGCATGTCCCGGTAACGCTGCAACGCCCGTCCAGACGGCCGAGCGCGGGTCTTGGGGTCGGCAATGTCCCGCACCCAGGCAGGGTACCGATAGTTGCAGGTTCCACCGTAGTTGTTGAGCGTCACCGGCGAAAGCACCACCGGGACCGCGGAGGACGTGGCGGCCGCTCGGGACAGGGGAAAGCTGTTCAGGTCCGAGCAGAGAAGGTCGAAGTCGTTCTGATAGAAGGCGACCCGCGCCCCGGTGGATAGATCGGTCCCGGTAGCGATCGCGACCGGCCCTTGCTTGTCGAGGAGGTCGGAGAAGGTCGCGTTCTCGAACAGGATCTCGTCGTAGTACTCGGCGGCGAGTTCCGAGCGCCCGGCGGTGCCGCCGATGTACTTGCGCCAGTTGACCGGGTTGAGGGCACGTCCAACCAGTGCGCCCTGGACGTCGCGCTTGAGGAAGCGCTGTTCGTACTCGGAGAACAGCCGGTCTTCGTGCAGCGCGTAGGCGAGCGCCGTGAAGCTCCCCCCGGACACGCCGGTGATCAGGTCGACTTCGTCGATCAGCCGGCGCCGCTGGCCATCGACCAGAATCTCGGTGCGGCGAAGCTCCTCCAGAACCCCATACGAGAACGCCGCCGCTCGTGTGCCACCCCCGGAGAACGAGAGCACGAACAGGGTGTGGGGATCATTATTCAGGCGCTTCGGAAACAGGAGGTAGGGGCGGTAACCGGCCTTCGGATCGAACTGCTCGATCGGCTCGTTGGTTGGCCGGCTGGCGCAGCCGGCAAGAAGTGCCCCGGCCAGCAGCCAAGTGATGATGGATTCGCTACGCATCGGTCAACCTCTTACTTGACTATCTCACCGCGCACGCCGCGTACGGCATCCTGGATTCAGTACGCGGGAAATTCGTCGCTACCCCAAAGTATTGCGGAAATTTCGCTCGTCGGCAGCCCGGCTAGCGGTGTTTGCCGCTGGTTCTCACAACCAGCGGTCCTTTGACGGCGTCCATTATGTATGCCGCCGGCAAATCGTTTTCCAGCAGGGTGGCCATGGCCCGCAGGTACTTGCGGATATGGCGGAAGAACTTGCGATAGCCCGCGCAGAGGTAGTGCAGGCCCGGCTCGCCGTCCGGGGTGCGGGCGAAGCGGTGCTTGGGGCAGCCGCCCCAGCAGGCGTTGCGCACCTCGCACTCCCGGCAGTAGCGGGGCAGGGTGCTTTCCTTGTGGGGGCCGAAACCGGCGCTGACCGAGTCCTCCACCATCCGCCCCAGGCTGCCTTCGAGCAGACTGCCCAGCCGGTACTCGGGGTAGACATAGTGGTCGCAGGCGAACAGGCTGCCGTCGTGCTCCAAGGCCACCGCCCGGCCGCATTGGCGGGAGAATACGCACACTGGCGAGGGCTCCCCGAGCCAGGCGGTCAGGGCCCATTCGAAGTTCATAACGAAGGTCTCGCCCACGTCCTGGCGCACCCATTCCTCGTAGATTGCGATCAGGAAGTCGCCATAGGCCTCCGGCTTCACCGTCCAGGGGGTGACCCGGGTATTGGGCTCGGCTTGTTCCAGGGCCGCGGGCGGGGCCAGCCAGAGGCCCTGGGCCTCGGTTTTGGCCTCCGGCAGGCGCTCGACGATGGGAGAGAACTGGATGAATTGGATGCCCGGGGGGCTGACCCCGGGCATTGATGTTGCCTGAGTTCCGTCAGAGGCCACCGGGCCGGGACCGCTATTCCACCATGGTCCGGAGATGGGTCAGCCGGCGTTGGGTCTGCTCGGCCTCGGCCTGTTTCGGCGGAGCCATCTGCGGCAGGGGCCCCACCTCCACGGTCACCTTGTCCACCTTGCCAGTGAAGCGAGACTCGGCCTCGGAGCCGATGGCCTCTACCACCGGGGGTGGCCAAGTCGATCCCCACGTCCGCGGTCTCGTCGGCGGAGAAGATCATCGGCTGGGTGCGCTCGATGTGGCCCTCGGCCACCTTCTTGCCATTGACGAACAGGCTGCCGTTGCCGCCCTTGGCCAGGCCGCCGCCGTCGTAGTCGAACTGGAAACGGACGGTCGCTTTGCCGGGTTGGAGCTTGTCTTTGGCCTTCACGGTGAACCGCTGCAGACCGAGGAAGTTGTAGTCATAGGCCGGCACCCCGTCCTTCACGTACAGGGCCCAGCCGCCGAAGCGGCCGCCCTGGACGATAATGGCCCCATTGCCGCCGTCCGCCGGAATCTCCAGATCGGCGGTGATGGTGCTGGAGCGGGCCTTCAAACGCTGGTCAGGGATCACGCCGACCGAATGGCGTGCCGGCAAGGCAAAGGGGTGACTTTTTCGGCGAGGCGCTCCGGGGCACGGCCAACGGGACGTGCATCAATGTAGAAGCCCCGAGCGCGACCAGCCACGGCAACCTGCTCACAGGCTTCTGCGGGCCTCTCGAGCTCAATGGGGGGGGCGCGGACACAGGTGCGCTGGGGAATGCTAAGCTTCTGCCCAAGGTTTTCGTGGCCGAAGGCGTCACACCGATACCGGGAGGCAAGGTGTCGGTAGTCGATGGCCTTGACGAGATGGTCTCGGTCGCGACGCAGAATTGGCGCGCTTCAGCGTCCCTCAGACACTGAATCACGGGTACGTAACGCAAGCACCAAACTACGAGGTAGACAAAAATGGCGAAGAAGAAAGGCAAAAAGGCTAACAAGGCGGCGGAGAAAGCGACGGAGCATAAGAAACTGTCGACGGCAGAATACGAGGCCGAGTTGGAGAGACTGCAGGGGGAACTGGTCAAGCTCCAGTACTGGGTGAAGGAAAAAGGCCTGCGCGTGATCGTGGTCTTCGAGGGCCGCGATGCGGCCGGCAAGGGCGGCGTCATCAAACGCATCACCGAACGAGTGAGCCCACGGGTATTCCGGGTCGTGGCCCTGCCTGCCCCCACCGAGCGGCAGAAAACTCAGCTTTACATCCAGCGCTACCTGGAGCATTTCCCGGCTGCCGGAGAGGTCGTGATCTTCGACCGCAGCTGGTACAACCGGGCCGGTGTGGAGCGCGTCATGGGCTTTTGCACCGATGAGCAATACGAGGACTTTTTGCGTGACTGCCCTGAATTCGAGGCCTACTTCACCGAACGGGGGATCACACTGATCAAGTATTGGTTCGATGTAGGTATGGAAGAGCAGGAGCGCCGATTCCGTTCGCGCATCGAGGACCCGAGGAAGGTCTGGAAGCTCAGCCCGATGGACGTGGAATCCTTCAAACGCTGGTACCAGTATTCCGAGGCGCGAGACCGGATGTTGGAGGCGACGGATACCGACTATGCCCCCTGGCACATCGTACGTTCCGACAACAAGAAACGGGCACGACTCAACTGCATCTCCCATTTGCTGGGGCAGATTCCGTACAAGGATTTGACCGGGGAAAAGGTCGACCTTGGCAAGCGTGGCTCGAAGGGCAAGTACGACGATCAGGCCTCGCTCGAAGGCAAGCGGTTTGTGCCGGAGAAGTACTGAGAACGCGTGCGCCCAACGGTGTCATGGAAGATGCCCAACGCGGTAACTCCCATCGGACACAACGAGTCCAGATGCTGGTTGTGCGCAGTATGGCGATCCTTGGAGCGGCGGTCGGCCTGGCCGCCCGGTCGTCGTCATCCCCAATCGGGCTCGGAGAACTCGTCCTAATCGATGGCGCTATGGGTGGCATTACACAGCCCACCCGCTGCGAGAACGCCACCGACGATACTGATCATCCGGAGCGGGAGACCAAGGCGCGGCCAATGTCGATCGGTAGATCGATGCCAGCTCGATTCCCCGAAGCGGACGCTCAGATTTCCGCTACTTCCCGCCATGCCGGATGCCGAGATACTCGCTCCAATGCTCGATTCAGCAGAGTCTTGCCCGGCTCGGTGCGATGCCAGGTCGAGGCGCCGGACGGATGGGGTAGGGGGATCAACTCGCTGTCGAAACCGGGGCCCTGCCAGGAAAAGCTGCAGCCAATCACCTCGGTGAGCTTGCCGAAGGCCAGGAACTGGCCGATCGCCAGCTTGCCCACCGGCAGGATCAGGGTCGGCTGCAGCAGCGCCAGCTCTTGCTCGCGCCAGCGGGCGCAGTTGGCCACCTCGCTGCGATTCGGCACCCGGTCGCCGCCCTCGGGCTGTTTGCCCGGAAAGCAACGGCACACCGCTGCCATGTAGACCCGTCGGCGAAAAGCCGCCTCGTCGAGGCCGATCCGCGCGAACCAGCCGAACAGGGTCTTGCCTGCAGTCCAGGCGAAGGGTCGCAACAGGTCGATCTCTTTCGGCCCCGGGGCCTGGCCGATCAGCATGACCGGCGACGGTGTCGGCTCGCCCACCACCGGCGGCCCGCTCATTTGCGGGCATAGCCGGCACTCGCGCAGCTCTGCCTGGTGCCGGCGCAACGCCAGCCTCAGGGCGGCCGCCCCCACTACTGGGTGCTGCGGCTTTGTAGCACCCCCGCCAGGTCCGGGCGTTGGCCGGCGAGCTCCGCCCAAAGGCTGCGTGCCTCGTCCGCCACCCCTTCCGCTTCCAGGGCCCTGGCGTAGAGCACCCGACGCGAGAAGGGGGCGTCCGGAGCCGGGCGCAGCGCTGTCAGGCGTTGTTGCACCGCCGCCGGCAGGGTAGCGAACTGCATCCAGGGCGAGCGCGCCACTGGCCCATGGCCTTCGCTCTCCACCTGCCAGCGGTAGCGCCGGTCCGGTGGCAGGGAAACCGCCGACGGCAGTTCCAACCGGTCTCCGCTTACCGGCAGGTCGAGCAGGATCGAGCCCCGGCTCTGCTCCAAGCGCACTCGGTACAGCTCCACGCCCGGCAGCTTCTTCCAGCGGAACACCGGGTTGCCCGCTACCTTGGGGCCGGTGGGGGCCAGGGCGTCGATCCTGCTGTCGAGTTGACGCATCACCACGCCCGCCGTGCGCAGCTCGATTCTTTGCTTCTCCAGGTCCAGGGCCACCGGCTGGGTCAGCATCGGGTCCAGGCTGCGGCGCTCCGGAGCCGCGCCTTCCAGGGCCTGGGGGGCCTCAGGGCCCATCTGCCAGCTGCCGGGTCCGCGCATCTTCCATTCGGCGGCGGGCTCCAGGTACGAGATCACCGCCATCCCCTTAGCTGGGATCTTCACCTGGTCGCCGGCGCCCAGGTAGTCCAGCAGGGTGGCGGGCCGGTGGTCGCCGGCGGCGGTCTCCAGCTCGACCCTGCCACTCAGGTCGGTGAGCATGCCCAGGGTCTCCGCAGCCTGAAGCGGGGGCTGCCAGCCAAGAATCAGCAATAGCGTGGCCAGGATCGGGCCGGCGCGCCGGGTGCAAATCTTCATGCCAATTACCTCCAGCCATAGACTTCGATCGGTGTGTGCCCTTTGATCGGGTACTCTCCCAGGGATTCAGCGCCCTCGGGTGCGGCCGCCTCGAACACAGCTTGAGTGCACACAATGGCGCAGCCGGTGGTTTTGCACAAGCCTTCCACCCGGGAGGCGATGTTCACCGTATCGCCGATGGCGGTGTACTCCTGACGTTCAGCCGAGCCGATGTGGCCGATCACCGCCTCGCCCGCGTGCAGCCCGATGCCGATGCGGATCGGCTCCACCCCTTCCTGCTCCAGTTCCCGATTCAGGCGCGCCACCCCGTTCAGCATGCCTCGGGCGGCGGTCAGAGCGGCCTGACTGGGGTGTGCCTGCTCGGCGGGAGCGCCGAAAAAGGCCATTATGCCGTCACCCATGAATTTGTCCACGGTACCGTTCTGGGCGTGGATCTCCGCCACTACGGTGGCGAAATACCGGTTGAGCAGGTCGGCGATGGCCTCGGCCCGAGCTCCCTCGGAGCGGGTGGTGAAGTCCCGGATGTCGGCAAACAGCACGCACACCCGGCAACGCAACGGGGCCGTTGAGCCGTCCAGCTCTCCGCGCATAATCGATCCCAGGACAGCGGGGCTCACGTAGCGGCCGAAGCGGCGGCGCAGGCGGCGGCTGT
>CBDUCL010000178.1:0-6281 GCA_965365625.1 uncultured Chromatiales bacterium
TCGCTGACCGGCAGCTCCGGGGGAAAGGCCGGCTCCGGGGTCGAGTCGCGGCGGCTCGCCGCCAGGGCCCGGGACTCCTCCAGCGCCTGCCAGACCCGGCTCAGGCCCTGATCATAGGGCTGGCCCTGGTCGCGCCTTCGCTTCAGCCCGCGCACGCGCTTGCCGAGCTGCGGGCGGTCCGCCAGCAGACAGGCTTCGAGGTCGGCGCGGGTGGGAAAGTCGGTTCGGGTCACGGCGGGGTCGGGCAAAAGCGCTATTGTACCCAATTGAAACCCCGGCGCTTGACTATCGCAGCGGCTGTTTTCAGTATGCAGGAACGCCCTGTCGCCCGAACCGCAAACCATGCCGAAGCCAACCGTCCGTTCCCTGTTCGCCGCTTTGGCGCTCTGGCTGCCGCCGCTTGGGGCCGACCCCATTCCCACCGAGATCCGGCTGCCCCAGGAATCGGAGCTGGGGTTGATCGAACTGGCCGAGCAGGTGAGCGTCGGGGACGAGACCCAACAGCGCGACTTCGCCTGGGTTGCCCTTTCGGAGTTGCTGGCAGCCTACGAGGACGAAGCCGCGACCTCCCGCCAGTCCAAGGCCCGCGACCGCAAGGCCAGACTGAAGCTGAGCCGCTGGCGCTCGGCCACCTGGGCCTTTTCCGGCGAACTGCGGCAGCGGCTCGACGCCCTGCAACAAGGAGCCGAGGTGCGGATATTCGCGCAACGGCCGAATCCGGTAATGATCTCCATTGACGGCAAACCGACCGTAATCAGCGGTCCGAAGGCCTGGGACGACCAGCGGCTGGAACAGCAGATCGTACTTGCCTACTGCTGGCTGCAACCCTGCGATCTCGGCCCCGAGCCGGAGCAGGCCCTGCTACCCGATAGCACCCCCGACCCGGTTCAGCGCGGCCACTGGGAATACCGTCAGGACCGACGCCCGAGATACAGCACCGAGGGTGGCCTGGTGTTTGAATTCAACCGGCTCGACGGCGCCCAGGCGGAGGGCGCCGCCGCCGAGCAACTGGCCACCGAACTGCGCGAACTGGCCACCCAACTGCGCGGCGTGCGTGAAATGGGCACCTCAGTGGATTGGGACAACCTGCGGTTGCTGCCCCGAGAAAATCAGGACCAACACTGGGTCCTGCTCAACCCGAACGGAGACTACCTGCGGGCCAGCCTGCCCGGGCTCTACCGCAACCCGGATCTGCTGCGCGAGGCCGGCCCTTGGTTGTCGGCCCAGGCCGAGGGTGAGCAGACAGTCCTGCAGATCCGCCGGGCAGAGCGTTTTACCCAGCACATGGAATCGGCAGCTGATCTTTCCTACTGAAGTCGACAGCTGCAGAAACGAAAGGCCCCTGTAGGGGCCTTTTGTATTCCTGATTTCTCCTCTGCGTAAGCCCAATCTCGTTCCTGCCTCCGCCTGAATAGGGATGTCGCCTGGGTTTATCTCGGGGCCCGGTAGAGACCCTGTGGGAGCGGCTTGCAGCCGCGATTTGGAGCAGTGATGGCTGATTTAGGCCATTCGCGGCTGCAAGCCGCTCCCACAGGCAAAAAGGGCTTGGCCGAGCCTTCTTCCTGCTATGGTTTTTCTCGGGCTGTCCCTGCCCTCGCCCCTGCGGGGTCGCGCTGCGCGCGATCGAAATCGCTCCCGGCGATTTCGTCGAACCCAAGGCTTCTCATCAAATCCTCCCCCTCAACCACCAACGAAAAAGGCCCCTGACGGGGCCCTTTTCATTGGTGGCGGAGAGGGAGGGATTCGAACCCTCGTGGGGCTTACGCCCCCAACGGATTTCGAGTCCGCGCCGTTATGGCCACTTCGGTACCTCTCCAATCGATGCGCGGCAATGGGCCGCAGTGTACATTTCTGGCCCAGCTTATGGCATATTCTGTAGGTTGCTCTGTACGCATTTCACCTGCCGATGCCATAGGGGCCGCTCCAAAATGACGGGAAATTCTACACTATTCCTCAATCTTCGCTAAGCGTTAATTTCACTTACTCGATTCGGTGGCCACTCGACTATTCCTGATCCTGTTGCTGACGCTGATGACAGGCAGCTGCGCCACCCCGTTGCCGATGCTGGATCAGATCCGCCAGGTCGGGGAACTGGTGGTGATCACCCGCAGCAGTCCGGCCGCTTACTTCCGGGGTCCGGAGGGAACCTCGGGGGTGGAGTACGAACTGGTACGCCTGTTCGCCGCCGAACTGAAAGTCAATGTGCGGTTCCTGATCGCCGATAGCATCGAAGACATCCTGGATTCGGTCGCCACCGGAGAGGCCCACATCGCCGCGGCGGGGCTCACCCTGCTGCCGGACCGGGAGCCCCTGGTACGCTTCGGACCACCCTACCAGGAGATCACCCAGCAGCTGGTCTATCATCGCGCCAGGCGGGGGCCCAAGCTGATAGCCGACGTGCTGGGCGCCGACTTGGAAGTGATTGCCGAAAGCAGCCACGAGGCGGAACTCGAAAGGCTCGAGACCGAGTACCCCGACCTCAGCTGGGAGAGCCACACCGACCTGGACAGCGGCGAGCTGCTGCATCTGGTGCAGGAGCGGCTAATCGACTACACCGTCGCCGACTCCAACGAGCTTCTGCTCTACCAGCACCGTTACCCGGAGCTCAGGTCCGCCTTCGACCTGAGTGGGCCCCAGCCCATCGCCTGGGCGCTGGCCCATTCTCAGGACGCCAGCCTTTATCGGGCCGTGCGCGGCTTTTTCGAGCGCATCCAGGAGGATGGCCGGTTGAGCGAGCTGTTGGATCGCTACTACGGCAACCGCACGCGTCTGAGCTTCGTCGACCGGCGGGATTTCCGGCGCCACCTGGCCATGCGCTTGCCGCCCCTGATCCCCCTGTTTCGCCAAGCCGCCAAGGCCACTGGCCTGGACTGGCGGCTGCTGGCGGCGATTGGTTATCAGGAGTCGCATTGGGACCCGAAGGCGGTCTCTCCCACCGGGGTGCGCGGCATTATGATGCTGACGCGGGATACCGCCCGCCAGCTCGGGGTAAAGGACCGCAGGGATCCGAAACAAAGCATCATGGGCGGAGCCCGTTACATCCGGGTGGTGGAGGCCAAGATCCCCGAGCGCATCCCCGAGCCGGACCGACTGTGGTTGACCCTGGCCGGCTACAACATCGGTTTCGGCCATCTGGAGGACGCCCGCATCATTACCCAGCGCCAGGGTGGCGACCCGGACAAGTGGTCCGATGTGCGCGAGCGCCTGCCGCTGCTGGCGAAGAAGAAGTGGCACCAGACCACCCGTCACGGCTACGCCCGCGGCCAGGAGCCGGTCAAATACGTCGACAACGTGCGTACCTATTTCGAGATGCTGCGCTGGCGCTTCCCGGCCCACCTGCCCAGCGCGGAAGCGCCCTACGGGCTGGAGATCGACCCCGTGGCCTTGTGAGCGCCTCTCGGGGTGGGTTACATGGATTCGCGTTCCATACCCAGGTAGACCTGGTAGGCATTGCGCCGATTGGTCTCCTCGAAGGCAGGGAGCCCTTCGTACCGGGACCAGTCGGCGGCCTCGTAGGCGCCGGCAAATTCGGCCATCTCCTCCACCGCTGCACCCATTACCTCACGCAGGTAGAGAATGTAGTCGCGGGTATCGGCCAAGGCCTGGTTGGGGTCGCTGGCGGCCGGACCGTGGCCGGGGATAAGGGCCTTGAGGCCCTTGGTCTGCATGCTTTCCAGGGCCTCGGCCCAGCGTTGGGTATCGGCGTCGCCCACAAACGGCAGCCTGCCTTCGAAGATAATGTCGCCGGAGAAGAGTACCCCGTCCGGCAGCACCAGCATCGACAGGTCGCCGTCAGAATGGGCGGCGCCGAGGAAGTTCAGCCGCAGACTGGCCTCGCCCAGCTGCATCTCCCGGCTTTTGCCCAGCATCTCGTCCGGGGGCACCAGCCGACTGTTTTCGTTGACCCAGGGGTAGAGAGAGACCCGCCGCTCCTCTAAGCGCTCCTGCGCGTAGGGCGAGTCGTAGTATTCCAGGGCGCCGGCGGGGGCGATCACCTTGGCCCCGGCCTCCTTGAGCGCCTGGAGTCCATAGATGTGGTCGGCGTGGTAATGGCTTACGACCACCATCACGACTGGCTCGTCGGTGACGCTGCGTATCAATTTCAGCAGCTCGGCCCCCAGAGAGGGCGTGCCCAGGCTATCGAACACCACTACCCCCTCACCTGTGACCACGAAACCGGCATTGGAGATAAAGCCTTCGTTGGAAGTGGCGATACCGGCCGCACCCTGCACGTAATAGACGCGCTCGCTGACCTGCTTGAGCTCCATGGGAACCCCGATAGGCGGGTATTCAGTGGCACGGGCCGGACCGGAGGCGCCCAGCCAGAGCAAGGCAAGGGCGGCAATCGGTGCTGCAATACGGAACAAGGGCATGCTCAGGGCTCCTCTAGCTAGATCAAATAATTCAGAATGATAACCGTCTGGACGCGGTTGGCTAGACGAAAATTCCGAAAACCCTTCCCGGTCGCCGCATCGCTGGTGATTTCGGAGAAGATAGTCGCGGCTGCAAGCCGCTCCCACAGGGCGCATTATCGCTGTGGGAGCGGCTTGCAGCCGCGATCTTCCGGGCGCTCGCCATTTTCCGGGTCGGCTTCCGGTTTGCGGCGGCGCCGAAAGAAGGTCCGCAACACCTCTCCGCACTCCTCTGCCAGCAAACCGCCCTCGCAAGCAGTGCGGTGGTTAAAGCGCTGGTCCGAGGGCAACAGGTCGAATTGGCCGCCGGCGGCCCCGCCTCTGGGGTCGGCGGCGCCGAACACCAGGCGCTCGACCCGGGCGTGGATAATGGCCCCGGCGCACATCACGCAAGGCTCCAGGGTAACGTAAAGGGTGCTACCCGGCAGCCGGTAGTTGCCGACCCGCCGAGCCGCCTCGCGCAGGGCCAGGATCTCGGCATGGGCGGTCGGATCCGCACTGGCGATGGGGCGGTTCCAGCCCTCGCCGATGGCCTCTCCGTCGCGCACCAGCACTGCCCCCACCGGTACCTCGCCGTCGGCCTCGGCGCGCTTGGCCAGGGCCAGGGCGCGGCGCATCCAGTGCTCGTCGCCTGGGATGTCTACTCCCACTCGATGGTGGCCGGGGGCTTGCTGGAGATGTCGTAGGCGACCCGGGAGATGCCCTGGACCTCGTTGATAATGCGCCGTGACACCAGGTCCAGGAACTCGAAAGGCAAATGGGCCGAGCGGGCGGTCATGAAATCCACCGTCTCCACGGCTCGCAGGCTCACCACATACTCGTAGCGTCTGGCATCCCCCACCACGCCCACCGATTTCACCGGCAGGAACACCGCAAACGCCTGGCTGACCTTGTCATAGAGCTCGTGGCGGCGCAGTTCCTCGATGAAGATGTGGTCGGCCTGACGCAGCAGGTCCGCGTACTCCTTGTTCACCTCGCCGAGGATGCGCACCCCGAGCCCGGGGCCTGGGAACGGGTGGCGATAGACCATCTCGTAGGGCAGGCCCAGCTCGACCCCGATCTTGCGCACCTCGTCCTTGAACAGCTCGCGCAGGGGCTCGATCAGGTCCAGCTTCATGTCCTCGGGGAGGCCGCCAACATTGTGATGGGACTTGATCACATGGGCCTTGCCGGACTTGGCGCCGGCGGACTCGATAACGTCCGGGTAGATGGTGCCTTGGGCCAGCCACTGCACGCCTTCGAGCTTGGCCGCCTCCTCCTCGAACACCTCGATGAACAGGTTGCCGATGATCTTGCGCTTGCGCTCCGGATCGGCTTCGCCAGCGAGGGCGGCCAGGAATCGGGCCTCGGCATCGACCCGTATCACCCGCACCCCCATGTGCTCGGCGAAAGTGGCCATCACCTGGTCCCCCTCGTGCAGGCGCAGCAGGCCGTTGTCGACGAACACGCAGGTAAGCTGGTCGCCGATGGCCTTGTGCAGCAGCGCCGCCACCACCGAGGAATCGACCCCGCCGGAGAGCCCCAGCACCACCTGGCCGTCGCCGACCAGGGCGCGGCTGTGATTGATGCTGTCTTCGATAATCTGTCCCGGGGTCCAGACGGCCTCGCAGCCGCACAGCTTGAACAGAAAGCGCTCGATAATGCGCTGGCCCTGGCGGGTGTGGGTGACTTCCGGGTGGAACTGCAGGCCATAGAAGCCGCGCTCCTCGTCGGCGATGCCGGCCAGGGGCGCATTGGCGGTCTCGGCGATGACCGAAAAGCCCGGCGGCAGCTCCTCGACCCGGTCGCCGTGGCTCATCCACACGTCGAGCAGCCCGTAACCCTCGGGGCTGGTGTGGTCCTCGATATCGCGCAGCAGTCGTGAATGGC
>CBDUCL010000179.1:0-6267 GCA_965365625.1 uncultured Chromatiales bacterium
GAGGAGTGAGGAGTGAGGAGTGAGGAGTGAGGAGTGAGGAGTGAGGAGTGAGGAGTGAGGGATTTTCCAGCCGCCTCACTCCTAACCCCTAACTCCTTACGCCGCGCGGCTACCCCTTCATGGAATCGAAAAACTCCTCGTTGGTCTTGGTGACCTTGAGCTTGTCGAACAGGAACTCCATGGCGGTCAATTCGTCCATGGGATGCAGGATCTTGCGCAGTATCCACATTTTCTGCAGGTCTACCTGCTTCATCAGTAGATCTTCGCGGCGCGTGCCCGAGCGGTTGATGTTGATGGCCGGAAAGATGCGTTTTTCGGCGATCCGGCGATCCAGATGGATCTCCATATTGCCGGTGCCCTTGAACTCTTCGTAGATCACCTCGTCCATGCGCGAGCCGGTATCGATCAAGGCGGTGGCAATGATGGTCAGGCTGCCGCCCTCCTCCACGTTACGGGCGGCACCGAAGAAACGTTTGGGCCGGTGCAGGGCATTGGCGTCGACACCGCCGGTGAGTACCTTACCCGAGGACGGGATCACCGTATTGTAGGCGCGCGCCAGCCGAGTGATGGAGTCTAGCAGGATCACCACGTCGCGCTTGTGCTCGACCAGGCGTTTGGCCTTTTCGATCACCATCTCCGCCACCTGTACATGGCGGGCGGCGGGCTCGTCGAAGGTGCTGGACACCACCTCGCCGCGCACCGAGCGGGCCATCTCGGTCACCTCTTCCGGACGCTCGTCAATCAGCAGAACGATTAGGTAACACTCGGGATGGTTGTGGCCGATGGACTGGGCGATGTTCTGCAGCATCATCGTCTTGCCGGCCTTGGGCGGGGAGACGATCAGCCCGCGCTGGCCCTTGCCGATGGGGGCGCAAAGTTCGATGGTGCGGACGGTGATGTCTTCGGTGCTGCCATTGCCCATTTCCAGGGTGAACTTCTTGTTCGCGAACAGGGGCGTGAAGTTCTCGAACAGGATCTTGTTCTTGGCGTTTTCCGGCTTGTCGTAGTTGATCTCACTGACTTTGAGCAGAGCGAAGTAGCGCTCGCCGTCTTTGGGCGGCCGGATCTTGCCGGCGATGGTGTCGCCGGTACGCAGGTTGAAGCGCCGGATCTGGCTCGGAGAGACATAGATATCGTCCGGGCCGGCCAGGTAGGAGCTGTCGGCGGAGCGCAGAAAGCCGAAGCCGTCCTGCAGGATCTCCAGCACGCCGTCGCCGTAGATATCTTCGCCTTTCTTCGCATGCGCCTTGAGGATGGCGAAGATCAGGTCCTGCTTGCGGGAGCGGGCCATGCCCTCGATCGCCATGGTTTGGGCCAGACCGACCAATTCCGGGACCGGCATCTTCTTCAGTTCAGTGAGATTCATCGGGGTGTGTCTTGCTTTATAAGAGTGGGGTTGAAGAGCAGGCCGGGCAAGGACGGGGCCTTGCAGGGCGCGTGCAATTGGTTCGGGGTGCGGTTTGAATGAAGATGGTTTGCGGCTTCGCCGCGCTTTGGTGCATTTTAGCAGGCTCTGGATGGGCGTCCAGCCAACTGGACGCCCAACCGCTCACAGGTTGCTGTCGAGAAAGCTAACCAGTTGCGACTTGGAGACGGCTCCCACCTTGGTGGCCTCGACCTCGCCGTCCTTGAACAACATCAGGGTCGGGATGCCGCGGATACCGTAGCGTGGCGGCGTGTTCGGGTTGTCGTCGATATTCAGCTTCGCCACCTTGACCTTGCCGGCGAACTCAGCGGCGATCTCGTCCAGGACCGGTGCGATCATCTTGCACGGGCCGCACCACTCGGCCCAATAATCGAGCAGCACGGGTTCAGCGGACTTGAGCACGTCGGTCTCGAACGAATCATCCGTCACATGAACTATGAGTTCACTCACCTGGGGGTCTCCAACAGTCTGAATTCTCGGGATTCGACGCCTGCTGGTGCTGAGCCGCACCGGCATCGATATCAGAGCCCGCCGCCGGCATTTTCAGCGGCCTTTCGGGGGGGCGGCCTCGGTTTGTAGCTGTAACCGCCTATTTGAGCGGAAAAATTTTTGCATTGCAAGTCCAAACCCAAGGAAATTTGCTGTATCCTACGTCGCCATGACCGAAAAACACCTATCCGACATACGTTTCGACAGCCTCGGCCTGGACGAGCGCATCATGCGCGGAGTAGCCGAAACCGGATTCACCCTCTGCACCCCAATCCAAGCCGAGACCCTTCCCATTGCCCTGAAAGGCCAGGATGTCGCGGGCCAGGCCCAGACCGGCACCGGCAAGACCGCGGCCTTTCTGCTCGCCTGCTTCCAGCGCCTGCTGCACAAGGCCCCGGACGAGCGGCGTAAGCCGACCCAACCGCGGGCGGTAATGCTGGCCCCGACCCGGGAGTTGGCGATCCAGATCCATGCCGACGCCAAGGTTCTGGGCAAGTACTGCGGCCTGCAGACCAACCTGGTCTACGGCGGGACCGGCTACGAGCAGCAGCGCAAGCAGCTCGAGGAAGGTACCGACATCCTGATCGGCACCCCCGGGCGCCTGATCGATTACTTCAAGCAGCGGGTATTCGACCTCAATGCGGTGGAAGTGGTGGTGCTGGACGAGGCCGATCGCATGTTCGACCTCGGCTTCATCAAAGACATCCGCTACCTGCTGCGGCGCATGCCGCCACCGAACGAGCGCCTGGGGATGCTGTTCTCGGCCACCCTGTCGTTTCGGGTCACCGAGCTCGCCTACGAGCACATGAACAACCCGGAGACGGTGCGCATCGAGCCGGACAAGGTCACCGCCGACAAAGTGACCCAGAACTGTTACCTGGTAGCCAACGACGAGAAGGTCCGACTGTTGATCGGACTGCTGCGGCACATGGACCCGCACCGCACTATCGTGTTCGTCAACACCAAGCGCACGGCGGACCGAGTTTGGGGCTTTCTGGAGGGCAACGGCCTGCATGCCGCCATCCTCTCTGGCGACGTACCGCAAAAGAAGCGCCTGAGCCTGCTGCGCAAGTTCCAGAACGGCGAGCTGCCGGTGCTGGTGGCCACCGACGTGGCGGCGCGCGGCCTGCATATCCCAGATGTCAGCCACGTCTTCAACTACGACCTGCCGGAGGACGCCGAGGACTACGTGCACCGCATCGGGCGCACCGCACGTGCCGGAGCCAGCGGCGACGCGGTCAGCTTCGCTTGTGAGACCTACTCCTTCTCGCTGCCGGAGATCGAGGCCTTTATCGGCCACCGCATGCCGATGCAATCGGTGAGCGACGAGCTGCTGGCAGATGTCGACCCCAAGAGCCGCAAGTGGGTGGACCGGGCCGACCGCCTGCAGCCCCGAACCAAGGGCGGCGGCGGACGCGGACGCGGAAGCGGCGGACCCCGGCGGGGACGCAGCGATACCCCGGCTGGCGCTGAGGCCAAGCGCAGCGGCGGGGGCGAGGCCGCCGGGAAAGGCCCGCGGAGGCGCCGGCGCCCCCGCGCCGAGACCACTGCGGACTAAAACGGGCCCGAGCCCGGCACCCAACGCCAACCACCAGCGGCTGCGAGCCTGCGGACAGAGACCCTGCCCATGGCGAATCGAATCCATCCTCTGGCGGCGGTAGACCCCGCCGCCGACATTGGCGAAGACTGCGAGATCGGTCCCTTCTGCGTCATCGGCCCCGACGTGAGCCTGGGTGCCGGCTGCCGCCTGCACTCCCACGTGGTGGTCGACGGCCACACCCGGATAGGCGCCGGCTGCACCGTCTTCCCCTTCGCCAGCGTCGGCGTGCAGTCCCAGGACCTCAAGTTCCAGCCGGGCAACCTGACCTATACCGAGATCGGCGAGCAGACCCTGATCCGCGAGCACGTCACCATCCACAGCGGCACCGAGGACGGCTCCAGCACCCGGGTGGGCAGCCACTGCGCCCTGTTGGCACTATCCCATGTGGGCCACAACTGCACGGTGGGCGACCAGGTGATTATCAGCCATGGGGCCACTCTGGGCGGCCATGTGCTGGTGGAGGACCACTGCAATTTGGGCGGGCTTTCGGCGGTGCACCAGTTCACCCGGATCGGGCGCAATGCCATGGTGGCGGGCATGGCCCGGGTGGTGCAGGACGTGGTGCCATTCACCATCGCCGAGGGCACCCCGGCGGCGATGCGCAGCATCAACCGCATCGGCATGGGCCGCGCCGGCATCGATGAAGCCGACATCAAGACCGTGCACAAGGCGTTTCGGCTGCTGTTCAAGAAGGGCGTGCGGCTGGACGAGGCACGGATCCAGCTACAGGCGGAGTATCCGGAACACCCCCTAGTGCAGGCCATGCTGGCCTTTATCTCCGCCTCGGAGCGCGGGTTGGCCCGGCCTCAGGCGGGGCTGGAATGAACCGGCATAATCTCCGAGAAGTCCCGAATCGCCGGGAACTCCTCCACCACCCGCAACGGCGCGCGGGTGTCCGGCCGCAACACCGCCAACAGCCAGCGCAGGCCGTAGCTGCGGGCCGAGCGCAGCACACTCAGGCTGTCATCGACGAACAGGGTGGCCTCGGGATCGAACGGCTCCACCGCCTGCAGGCGCTGCCAGAAATCCGGGTCCTCTTTCGGCAACCCCAGGTCGTGGGCGCAGATCACCGCCTCGAAGTGGCCGGCCAAGCGGGTGCGCTCCAGCTTCAGGCTGAGCGCCTTTTGGTGGGCATTGGTCACCAATACCCGCCGTTTGCCGGCCCGCTGCAGGGCCTCCAGGAAATCCACTACATGAGGATGCACCGCGATCAGGTGGTCGACCTCTTGCTTGAGCAGGGCGATGTCCAGCCCCAGCTCCCGGCTCCAGTGGTCCAGGCAGTACCACTCCATGGTGCCCTCGGCGTCCTTGAAGCGGGGGAACAGCTCGGCCTTGGCCGCCGCCAGGCTGAGCCCCCGGTCCTCGGCATAGCGCAGAGGAACGTGCTCGCGCCAGAAGTGGTTGTCGAAATGCAGGTCGAGCAGGGTGCCGTCCATGTCCAAGAACACGCTACCGATGTGGTTCCAGTCGATCATGGGGCATGAGTTTCCGCCATGCGACCGCTGCTGACAAGCCCAAACCTTTGGCCAACCCTGCTGCTCGCCCTGGCCCTGCCGGCAGCGGCCGAAGACCAGTTTGCGAATTTCCCGGACGACGACCTGGAGGCCCGTATCGCCGCGGTCAACGACGGCGAGTTGCGTTTCCTGCCCGAGCCCACCGCCAAACCGGTGCACCGCCACCAAAACGAGATCGAGATTGCCCCCGCCAGCCTGGATCAGGGCTGGGTGGAACTACGCCAGTGCCACCGGCACCTGGACCCGGTGCCGGCGGCGGAGATCGTATTTCGCGCCGGGCGGGCCCGGGGGCTGCGGGTGCTGAGCAGCCAAGGCATTGGGGCGGCGAGGCCGGAGGGCGCCTCGGTGCAGCTGCGGGACGTGCAACCCGGCGCCGAACTCTGCCTGGCCCTGCAGAGCCGGGCCCTGGAGGCTCTGCCCGGGGGCGGCTACCGGCTGCGCAACGGACCCTACATGCGGCGCTTCCTGGACGGCTACTATCCGATGGAGGTGAGTATCCGCGTCCGCTACCCGGCGCAGCTGCTGGCCCTGCAAGGATTCGACCCGGCGCCGCAACCCGGCTTTCGGCTGCACACCGCCCCAGGCGAGATCGAACTAGACGCCCGCTTCGAGGGCCGGCTGCACACCCGCTTCGACTTCTGCCTGCGCTCGGCACCGGACTGCCCGGTGGCCGCCAACGACGACCTGCCATGAGTGAACGCCCGAAAATCCTCAGCCGCCGCCGCCTCGCCGGCTCGCGCCTGTTTCAGATCGAGGAGCTGGCGCTGCGCTTCGGCAATGGTCAGGAACGCCGCTACGAGCGCATCCTGGGCGGCTCGGCCCCGGCCTCGGTGCTGGTGGTGCCGATGCTCGACGACGACACTGTGTTGCTGGTGCGGGAATACGCCGCCGGCATGGAGCGCTATGAGCTGGGCCTGCCGAAAGGCCGTATCGAGCCCGGGGAAGAGCCATTGCAGGCGGCCAACCGGGAGATCATGGAGGAGGTTGGCCATGGTGCCCGCCGCCTGCGCGAGATCAGCACCCTGAGCCTGGCCCCGGCCTATATCCAACACCTGACCCACGTCGTGCTGGCCCAGGAACTCTATCCCCAGGCACTGCCCGGGGACGAACCGGAGCCCCCGGAGGTAGTGCCCTGGCGCCTGTCGGAGCTGCCGCAGCTGTTCGCCCGCGCCGACTGCAGCGAGGCGCGCACCCAGGCCGCCCTCTATCTCACCCGGGAACTGCTGCGGCCATGATGC
>CBDUCL010000180.1:0-6155 GCA_965365625.1 uncultured Chromatiales bacterium
AAGTGCGGCGGCGAAAAGTCCGAGTCCGAAGGCAAGTGCGGCGGCGAGAAGTCCGCGTCCGAAGGCAAGTGCGGCGAGGGCAAGTGCGGCGGCGAAAAGTCCGCGTCCGAAGGCAAGTGCGGCGAGGGCAAGTGCGGCGGCGAGAAGTCCGCGTCCGAAGGCAAGTGCGGCGAGGGCAAGTGCGGCGGCAAGTAAGGCCCCGGGGCTAACCGAGCCATGAGCACACCGACCGACTACCCGGTGCATGGCGCGGGCCTCGGCCTTAGGCGGGCCTTTATCGGCCCGCTGGCCGAGGGCCCACCCCAGCCGGTGGACTTCTACGAGGTCGCCCCGGAGAACTGGATGGGCATCGGCGGCCGCTACGGCCGCCTGTTCCGCCAGCTCACCGAGCGCCATCCTTTCGTCTGCCACGGCCTGTCGCTGTCGATCGGCAGCCCGGCCCCGCTGGATGAAGATTTTCTGAGCCAACTCAAGCGCTTTCTGGACCAACACCGGATACGCGCCTATAGCGAACACCTAAGCTACTGCAGCGACGGCGGTCACCTATACGACCTGATGCCGATCCCCTTTACGGAAGAGGCGGTGCACTATGTTGCAGCGCGCATCCGTCGGGTACAAGAGATCCTGGATCGCCGTATCGCCATGGAGAACATCTCCTACTATGCCGCCCCCGGCCAGGAGCTGAGCGAAATCGAATTCATCAATGCGGTCTTGGCCGAGGCCGACTGCGAGCTGCTGCTGGACGTCAACAACATCTACGTCAACAGCATCAATCACCATTACGACCCGATGGAGTTCCTGCTGGCCCTGCCGGAGGAGCGCATCAGCTACTGCCACGTCGCCGGCCATTTCGAAGAAGCAGCGGACCTGCGGGTGGACACCCATGGCGCCGACGTGATCGACCCGGTCTGGGCGCTGCTGGAGCGGGCCTACGAGGCGTTCGGCACCTTCCCCACGCTGCTCGAGCGGGACTTCAATATCCCGCCCCTGCCGGAACTGGTGCAGGAGGTGCGGACGATTGGCGAGCTGCAGCACAAATGGAGCCGGAGCGAAGATGTCCGCAGCGCCCAATTCTGATCGGCCGGCCTTCATCCGCCGCCAGCACGAGTTTGCCGCCCACATCCGCGACCCCCAGGCCAATCCGGCCCCGGCAGACGTGGAAGACCGGCGCATGGCCATCTACCGGGAACTGTTCTACAACAACGTGGAAGGGTTTCTGGCCAACGGCTTCCCAGTGCTGCGTCGGCTCTACGACGATCAGCGCTGGCACGCCATGGCCCGGGACTTCTTCTCCCGCCACCGCTGCCAAACCCCGCTGTTCGCGGAGATCGCCCAGGAGTTTCTGCGCTATCTGCAAGAGGAACGGGGGAACGTGGAGGGAGATCCGCCATTCCTGCAGGAACTGGCACATTATGAATGGGTCGAGCTGGCGCTGGACATCAGCGACGCCGACCGGGTAGTGCCGGCGGCAGATCCCCATGGCGACCTGCTGGCGGAGATTCCGGTGTTTTCGGCCCTGGCCTGGAACTTGTCCTATCGCTTCCCGGTGCACCGAATCGGCCCCGAGTTCCAGCCCCAAGCGCCGGACCCGGAACCCAACCATCTGGTGGTGTACCGGGACCGCGACGAACGGGTTCATTTTCTCGAGATCAACGCCGTCACCCAGCGCCTGATCCAGCTGCTGAAAGAAAACCCCGACTGGCGCGGTCTGGATGCAGTAACCCAGATCGCCCGCGAGCTGCAGCATCCTAGCCCCGAAAGCCTGCACCAGGCCGGGCGGGAACTGTTGGAACAGTTGCGCCAACGTCACATCATCCTCGGCACTCGGGCGGCCTGAACTCAAAACCGTAGCCCGCCTTACCGGCGCCAGACCACAGGAGTTCCTCATGCTAAAGCTGCTCAACGGCCTGCAGAATCTCATGGACGCCGTCGTCCGCGGCCTCGATTTTCTCGGTCCCCTGGCGCTCCGCGTCTACCTGGCGCCGCTCTTCATCCTTTCCGGCTACAACAAATTGTCGCACATAGAAGACCTGGTGCCCTGGTTCGCCAGTATGGGCATCCCGGCTCCCGAGGTCATGGTCTGGCTGGCGGCCCTCACCGAGTTTTTCGGCGGCATCGCCCTGCTGGCCGGCCTGGCGGTGCGCTGGTTCGCGGTGCCCCTGATGGTGACCATGGTGGTGGCCGCCACCAGCGCCCATTGGGACAACGGCTGGCACGCCCTGCCCGAGACCCAGCTCACCATGCCCTGGGAGTGGCGCAGCGACCTGATCGAAGAGGCCAATGTGCGCAGAGACCGGGCCAAGGAGATCCTGCGCGAACACAGCAACTACGGCTGGATCACCTCCGCCGGCAGCATCACCATCCTGAAGAACGGAATCGAATTCGCGGCTACCTACTTCGTCATGCTGCTCGCCTTATTCTTCCTCGGTGCCGGGCGCTTCTTCAGCCTGGATTACTGGATTGCCCGTCGCTTCCGGGAATGACCCTTCCGCCCCTTGGCCCCGGCCGGCCGCCGTTGGACTATCTTTAAATAGAGAAGGTTCAGGCGCAAAGGGTGCGCTCCGGCGTGCCGGGATTGGCCTGGGAGAATGTAGGACTCAGGAGGTAGAAGTCGATGAAAATCCAGTGGTTTCCGTTGTTTTGCGGGCTTCTGATGGCAGCCGGAAGCGCCCAGGCATGGTACGGCGCACCCGGCGGCCCCGGTTATGGCTATGGCCCTTACGCCTACCCCTACGACTACCCGCCGCCCCCTAGCTATGGACGCAGCTACCAACGCGGCCCCAGCATCCGGGTAAACACGCGACGCGATGCCGACGGCTATCTGGTGAGTATCCAGCTGCAAGGCCTGGAGCCCACAGACGTGACGGTGGCTCGCTCCGGGCGCTGGCTGATCGTGCAAAAGATCCGCAGCGAGAGCGAGAGCGCACAGGCCCCGGGCAGCTACAGCTACTCTCACAGCTACGGCGGCGTAAGCCGCAGGGTAAGCCTGCCCCGCAACGCCGATCTTGACGCCATGATTCGGGAAGACGGCGAGGGCCAGATCCTCTTGCGAATCCCGTTCCTGGAGCGGTGATAGACAGCCCTAGCTAGGGGCAAGTACTTTTCCCCCAACCCCGGAGCCGGATCCCGGCCCGGCGGGGTGGGGTTTACAATCTCGCCCCAACCGGGGTCGACTCGAATACCCCCTCACTTCCGCCACCGGGCCCGGGGGGCTATGATTGCCCCCCAATCCTCTAGCCCCCGGAGCCGACCCGATGCAAAACCGCTGGGACCCCGAGCAGGCCGCCGCCTGCGCCGACGAATTGGAACTGCGTGCCTATTCCTCGCGCCTGCTGGGCCAGGACCAGAGCCTGGTGCTGCACGGCGGCGGCAATACCTCGGTCAAGCTACGCCGGACCAACCTGGTGGGCGAGGATGAAGAGATCCTCTACGTCAAGGGCAGCGGCTGGGACCTGGCGGACATCCAACCCGCCGGCTTCGCCCCGGTGCGCATGGCCCATCTGCTCAAGTTGGCCCGATTGGACAGGCTCAGCGACCGCCAGATGGTCAATGAGCTCAAGACCCAGCTCATCGATGCCAGCGCCCCCGGCCCCTCGGTAGAGACCATCCTGCACGCGGCGCTGCCCTACCGCTATGTGGACCACACCCATGCCGACGCGGTGCTGGCGATCAGCGACAGCCGCGACGGCGAGGCCCGCATCCGCGCCTGCTACGGCGACTCGGTGGTGGTCATCCCCTATGTGATGCCCGGTTTCGAGCTGGCGCGGCTGGTGGCGGAACGCTTCCCCGCCGAGGCCCATGCCGGCACGCGCGGCATGGTGCTGCTGCAACACGGCATCTTCAGCTTCGGCGCCAGCGCCGAGGAATCCTACACCCGCATGATCGAGCTGGTGGGCCAGGCCGAGGACTATCTGCGGGCCGAGGGCGCCTGGGACCTCCCCGCCCCGCCTCCCGTCGATCCCCCGGCCGCGCCCCTGGCGCCGGGGCTAGCGGCACTGCGCAGAACGGTCTCCGAGCAGGCGGGCTTCCCGCTGCTGTTGTGCAGCCGGCGCGACACCGAGTGCCTGGCCTTCGCCCGCCATCCGGAGCTGGGGCGCATCGGCCAGCAGGGCCCGGTGACCCCGGACCACGTAATCCGCACCAAGCGCCTGCCCCTGCTGGGGCGCGACCTCGACGCCTATGCCGCCGCCTACCGGGACTACTTCGACCGCCAGGCGGGTCGGGCCCAGGTGCCGGTACGGATGCTGGACCCCGCCCCCCGGGTGATTCTGGACCCGGAGCTGGGCCTGTGCAGCCTGGGCCGCAGCGCCGGGGCGGCCCGCATCGTCGAAGACATCTACCGCCACAGCATTGCCACCGTGTTGCGCGCCGAGCGCCTGGGCGGTTACCGGGCCCTGCCGGAATCCGATATCTTCGACGTTGAATACTGGGAACTGGAGCAGGCCAAGCTCGGCCGGGGCAAGCCGCCGATCTTCGCCGGCGAGGTGGCGCTGGTCACCGGCGCCGCCTCCGGCATTGGCAAGGCCTGCGTCGACGCCTTTCTGGCCCGGGGCGCCGCGGTGGTCGGACTGGACCGCGACCCGGCGGTGGCGCATCTGCACCAGCGCCCGGACTGGCTGGGCCTGCACTGCGATCTGACCGACGAAGCGGCGGTCGCCGCCGCCCTGGAGCAGGCGGTGCAGCGCTTTGGCGGGCTCGACATGCTGGTGCTCAATGCCGGTATCTTCGAGGCCGGCACCCGCATCGAGGCCCTTTCGGGCGAGGCCTGGCGGCGCACCATGGCGGTCAACCTGGACGCCAACCTGAGCCTGCTGCGGGACTGTCACCCCCTGCTCAAGCTGGCGCCCCAGGGCGGCCGCGTGGCGGTGATCGGCTCCAAGAACCTGCCGGCGCCGGGGCCGGGGGCGGCGGCCTATTCCGCCTCCAAGGCCGCGCTCAACCAGCTGGTGCGGGTGGCGGCCCTGGAGTGGGCCGGCGACGGCATCCGGCTCAACAGCCTGCACCCGGACGCGGTGTTCGACACCGGCCTCTGGACCCCCGAGGTGCTGGAGGCCCGGGCCCGGCACTACGGCATGAGCGTGCAGGCCTACAAGACCAAGAACCTGCTCGGGGTTGAGATCCGCAGCCGCGACGTCGCCGAGCTGGCCGCCGAGCTGTGCGGCCCCCTGTTCGCCAAGACCACCGCCGCCCAGATCCCGGTAGACGGCGGCAACGAGCGGGTGATCTGACGGGCGCTTGTGGAAGCACCGCCCCGGCGCCCGAACGAAAGCTTGCCAGGGCCCCGGAAAGCGGTGGTAAAATGGCGCGGCCTGCAGCACGCAGGCAGCCATCGGGGCCGTAGCTCAGCTGGGAGAGCGTCGCGTTCGCAATGCGAAGGTCGGGAGTTCGATCCTCCTCGGCTCCACCAATTCAATCCGTGGGTTACATAAACCCCCGGGTCACTCGCCCCAGCAGGGTGGCCAAAATGTCACTCGCTGCTTTCCAAACCATCTCACCGCTGCCCTCAGGTTATCGGGCCCCTTCGGTTGCGCCGAAACCAGCTAGTGTCTGGATGACGGCCAGCCGCTGCCCGCGCCGCAGCCGTTCTCACGCACGGGATTCTGGAATCTTGCCCTGGCGCCACAAGCGCCCGAACTCCTTTTTGGCACGCATCTTAAAGAGCAGCAACCCTGGTATTGGAGCCGGGAGCCTCCCAGGGGGCCGGTTGGCAAAGGGCGTGACGGGGCCGGGCGTGGAAGCCGCCCAGGGTTATTCAGAGCATCAAGCACCAGGACGGTACGAAAGCAGGGTTGGGGTAGACCCCGAGTTGGGGACAATCCTGGTTCCCGATTACGCGATAGCGGAAAATTCGAGCCTGGCCCGTTAAACCTTAGCTGCCAGGCGGTGGGTCAGGGCACGGAGCGCCGTGCCACCGGGCCGGGCGTGGGTGCGCGGGGTTTGCGCACGCTGGACCGGGGCGGGGGCGCAAGCGGGATGGGTTAACCTCCCGGGTCGAAAGAGACGAATAAAACGTGTCCCCGGTATTCCCTCTGCTCCAGCATTCTTCGCGTTACCCGCCTTCTCAGAAATAGTGCAATTGGTAAAGTGTCACCGTAATCTCTCAGAATCCGCTGGACGGTTGCTCCCTCGGTAACGAATGCCAGCAAACGCATTTC
>CBDUCL010000181.1:0-6122 GCA_965365625.1 uncultured Chromatiales bacterium
GCCGATCAGACCGGCCTCGGGCTCGCCCCAGTGGCTTCCGGGGATCGGGGCTTTGGGCGCCACCCATTCGATGGCCAGTCGGTAGCGGGCCAGCAGCGGCCCCAGTCCGGCCGCCTCGGGCTGGGAGCAAAGGCATACCTCGGGCTGGGGTACGGACATGGTTCGGCCGCAAAGGCGGCCTCAGTCCGCTGTCTCGGCCTCCAGCACCAGGGCGGCGAGCGGCGGCATGGTAAGCACGATGGAGTGCTCCCGCCCCATCCAGGGCTTGGGCTCGCTGGGCAGGCCGAAGCCGTTACCCACATTGCTGCCGCCATAGTAACTGGAGTCGGAGTTGACCCGCTCGCGGTAGACACCGGGGGCGGGCACGCCGATGCGGTAGCCATGGCGCACCACCGGCGTGAAGTTGAGCACCACCAGCAGTTGCTCTCCGGCCGGGCCCTTGCGCAGGTAGCTGAGCACCGATTGGGAGCTGTCGTGGCAGTCGATCCATTCGAAGCCGCGGTCGTCGAACTCGTGGTAATACAGCGCTGGGCTGCTGGTGTAGAGGCGGTTGAGGTCCGCCGCCAGGTCTTTGACGCCCTGGTGCGGAGGATGGTCCAAGCTCGGCCAGTCCAGTTCCCGGGTCTCGCTCCATTCCCGCCGCTGGCCGAATTCGCAGCCCATGAACAGCAGTTTCTTGCCCGGGTAGGTGTACATGTAGGTGTACAGCAGGCGCAGGCCGGCGAAGCGCTGCCAGTCGTCGCCGGGCAGCTTCTCCAGCAGCGATAGCTTGCCGTGCACCACCTCGTCGTGGGAGAAGGGGAGGACGAAGTTCTCGGTAAAGGCGTACAGCAGGCCGAACGTCAGCAGGTCGTGATGATAGTGGCGGTGTACCGGGTCCTTGGAGACGTAGGACAGGGTGTCGTGCATCCAGCCCATGTTCCACTTCATGCTGAAGCCGAGGCCGCCGAGCCAGGTGGGGCGCGAGACCTGGGGCCAGGCGGTGGATTCCTCCGCCACCGTGAGGCTGCCGGGGAACTGCTCGTGGGTGATCTGGTTGAGCTCGCGCAGGAAGTCGACCGCCTCCAGGTTCTCGCGCCCGCCGTACTGGTTGGGGATCCAGTCGCCGGGCTCGCGCGAGTAGTCCAGGTAGAGCATGGAGGCCACGGCGTCCACCCGGAGGCCGTCCAGGTGGAACTCCTCGAGCCAGTAGACCGCGCTCGAGAGCAGCAGATTCTTCACCTCGTTGCGGCCGAAGTTGAAGATCAGGGTGCCCCAGTCCCGATGCTCGCCGCGGCGGGGGTCGGCGTGCTCGTAGAGGGCAGTGCCGTCGAAATCGGCCAGGGCGTGGCGGTCCTTCGGGAAATGGGCGGGGACCCAGTCCAGGATCACGCCGATGCCGCTGCGGTGCAGACGGTCGACGAAGTAACGGAAATCGTCGGGGCTGCCAAAGCGGCTGCTGGGGGCGAAGTAGCCGGTGGTCTGGTAGCCCCAGGAGCCGTCGAAGGGGTGCTCGGTGATCGGCAGCAGTTCGATATGGGTGTAGCCCATGTCGCTGACATAGGTGCTGAGGCGATCCGCCAGCTCCCGGTAGTTGAGAAAACCGCCGTCCGGGCCGCGCCGCCAGGAGCCGAGGTGCACCTCGTATACCGACATCGGGGCATGCCGCCAATCCCTGGCGCGGCGTGCCTGCATCCAGTCGCCGTCGCCCCATTCGTAGGTTGTCGGGGCCTGCAGGATGCTGGCATTGTCCGGGCGCAGCTGGAAGTGCCGGGCGTAGGGATCGTTCTTCTGCAGGATCTGGCCGGCTTGGCCTCGTAGCTCGAACTTGTAATGCCCCCCGGGCTCGAGCCCCGGAATAAACAGCTCCCAGACCCCGGAGCCGCCGCGCACCCGCATCGGATGGACCCGGCCGTCCCAGTGATTGAAGTCGCCGATCACACTGACCCGCTGGGCGTTCGGGGCCCAGACCGCGAAGCGGATGCCGGCGATGCCGTCGACCTCGACGCAATGGGCGCCCAAGGTACGGTAGGCGTGCCAATGCCGGCCTTCGCCGAACAGGTGCAGATCGAGGTCCCCGAGCTGGGGCGGAAAGCAGTAGGGATCGAAGTGCTCGTGGCTCTCCCCCGCGGCGTCCTGCCAGCGCAGCCGGTAACGCGCCGGCAATCCCTCCGCCGTACCCTGGTACTCGAACAGATCGGTGCCCTCGATGCGCTGCAGGCGGATCTCGCTGTCGGCCACCTGCACTGCTTCGGCCTGTGGCAGAAAGGCCCGCAGCAGGGTCTGACTGCCGCGCGGGTGGGGGCCCAGGACCGAGAACGGGTCATGGTGGCGCGCCTCGATGATCTGAATCAGGGCGTCGTCGAGGGGTTTGCTCGGGGGGGTACTGCGACTGGTCATAGCGAATGAAACGTCTTTGGTTACTGCCCAAGGTGGGCCCTAGATGTTAGCATAAGCTCCCAGCGAAAAGCCTGTCAGCACCGAATTTTTCCGCATCCGAAGCAGTCGAGGAACCTCAATCATGGTCGCGAAAAAGAACCCGCGCTTTGTCAGCCGCCTGACAAGGAACACTCTGGCCCTGATCCTGGCGGGGGGGCGTGGCTCCCGGCTGAAGAACCTGACCATGTGGCGTTCCAAGCCGGCGGTCCCGTTCGGCGGCAAGTTCCGGATCATCGATTTTCCGCTCTCCAACTGCATCAATTCCGGGATCCGGCGCATCGGCATCCTCACCCAGTACAAGGCCCATTCCCTGATTCTGCATGTGCAGCGCGGCTGGGGCTTCCTGCGCGGCGAGTTCAACGAGTTCGTGGAACTGCTGCCGGCCCAGCAGCGCATCGAGAGTACCTGGTATGCGGGCACCGCGGACGCGGTCTATCAGAACCTGGACATCCTGCGCAATCACGACCCGGACTACATCCTGATCCTGGCCGGCGACCACATCTATCAAATGGACTACGGGGCAATGATCGCCCACCACGTGGAGTCCAAGGCGGACATGACCGTCGGCTGCCTGGAGGTGGACCTGGAGACCGCCAAGGGCTTCGGGGTGATGTCGGTGGACGCCGAGCAGCGGGTGCGCCAGTTTGTCGAGAAGCCGGACAGTCCCGAACCGATCCCCGGCACCAAGGATCGGGCGCTGGCCTCCATGGGCATCTATGTCTTCAACAAGGGCTTTTTGTTCGAGCAGCTGATCCGCGACGCCGATACCAAGGAGTCCAGCCACGACTTCGGCAAGGACATCATTCCCCAGGTGATCGAGCACTACCGGGTCATGGCCTACCCCTACCGCGACCTGCGCAGCGGCAAGCAGGCCTACTGGCGCGACGTGGGTACGGTGGACGCCTTCTGGTCCGCCAACCTGGAGCTGGTGGAGGTGACCCCGGAGCTCAGCCTGTACGACAACTCCTGGCCGATCTGGACCTACCAGGAGCAGCTGCCGCCGGCCAAGTTCGTGTTTGACGACGAAGACCGCCGGGGCATGGCGGTGGATTCCCTGGTATCCGGGGGCTGCATTATCTCCGGGGCCTCGGTGCGGCACTCGCTGCTGTTCTCCAACGTGCGCATCAACTCCTACTCGGAGGTGGAGGACTCGGTGCTGCTGCCGGACGTGGAGATCGGCCGCAGCTGCCGCATCCGCAAGGCGGTGATCGACAGCGGTTGCCGCATCCCCGAGGGCACGGTGATCGGCGAGGACCCGGAGCAGGACGCCAAGCAGTTCTACCTGACGCCGGGGGGCGTGGTGCTGGTGACCCCCGACATGTTGGGCCAGGAACGCCATTATGTCCGCTGAGGCTAGTCCCGCTGCGGCGGAGCCCGCGGCGGGCAAGCGGCTCAAGGTGGTTCAGCGACTATCAGCTCCCCTGGGTCTACCTGCACGGCATGAAGGACTATGCCGATATGGCCTGGCATCTGGAGAACGAACCCGAGGCCCGGGCGGTGGTCAATTTCGCCCCGGTGCTGCTCGAGCAGATCGCCGATTATGCCGAGCAGATCAGCGCCTGGCTGGAGCAGGGCCGGCGCATCGGCGACCCTTTGCTCGCGGCCTTGGCAGGCCCCGGCCTGCCGGCTGACATGCCGAGCCGACGCGATCTGGTGCGCGCCTGCCTGCGCGCCAACGAGAAGCACCTGATCAACCGCTTTCCGGTGCTCAAGGAACTGGTGGGTATGGCCCGCTGCGGCGAGCGCGATCCCTATTCGGCCATGTACTTCAGCGACCAGTTCCTGGTCGACCTTCTGGTCTGGTACCACCTGGGTTGGATGGGCGAGGGCGCGCGCCAGGACGATCTGCGAGTGCGCTCGCTGGAGGCCAAGGAACGTGGCTTCGGCAACGACGACCGGCGCCGCCTGGTACAGGCCATCGGGGACCAGATGGCTGGGCTGTTGGCACGCTATCGCAGGCTCGCCGAGCAGGGGCGGGTGGAGCTTTCCGTAACTCCCTACGCCCACCCCATCCTGCCCCTGCTCCTGGATCTGCAGTCCGCCCGCGAGTCCATGCCCGAGACCGCGCTGCCGGAACTGGCGGCCTACCCCGGAGGCAGCGCCCGCTCGCGCTGGCACATCCGGCGCGGGGTAGAGGTCTTCGAGGGCTTCTTCGGCCTGCGTCCCACCGGGTGCTGGCCGGCCGAGGGCGGGGTGTGCGAGGAGACCCTGCGCCTGCTCGAGGAGGAGGGTTTCGCCTGGGCCGCCAGCGGCCAGCAGGTACTGCACAACAGTCTCAGCGCCAGCGCCAAGGGCGAGCTCCTGCCCCCGGCCTGGCTGCACACCCCCTACCGGCTGCGCGAGGGCAAGATCAACTGCTTCTTTCGCGACGACGGCTTGTCCGACTTGATCGGATTTACCTATTCGGATTGGCACGCCGACGATGCGGTGCAGAACCTGGTCCAGCACCTCGAAACCATCGCCGAGGCGCAGGGCGACGACCCGGATGCGGTGGTCTCCATTATCATGGACGGCGAGAACGCCTGGGAATACTACCCTTATAATGGTAGTTACTTCCTGTCCGCCCTCTACGCCCGGCTGGCCGAGCACCCGGACCTGGAGTTGACCACCTTTTCCGGCCACATAGCCGACCAGCGCGCCAAGCCTCCGGCCCTCGACCGGCTGGTGGCGGGGAGCTGGGTATACGGCACTTTCTCTACCTGGATCGGCGATCCGGACAAGAACCGCGCCTGGGACATGCTCGGCGAGGCCAAGGCCGCCTATGACCGGGTGTTGGCCGCCGGTAGCCTGACGCCCGAGCAACAGCAGGCCGCGGAGTTGCAGCTGTCCGTTTGCGAGGGTTCGGACTGGTTCTGGTGGTTCGGCGATTACAACCCGGAAGAGACGGTGAGCGACTTCGAGCATCTGTTCCGGCGCCAGCTTTCTCAGCTCTACAAGTTGCTCGGCGAATCTCCGCCGGAGTACTTGACCCAAGTATTCGCCCGCGGCAGCGGGGCGCCCACGATGGGCGGTGTGATGCGGCGGAACTGAGCGCCGATCTCCAGTGAAATTTCCAGCCAAATTTGGGCCCTGACAAGATGACCGACGCCACAGCGAAAGCCGAAACCCAACCGGAATCCAGTTGTCTCGACCGGCGGCGGGCCGGCATCCTGCTGCATATCACCTCACTGCCCGGGCCGTCGGCCTGCGGCGACCTGGGGCGAGAGGCCCGGCACTTCGTCGATTTTCTCGCCGCCGCCGATGTCGGCGTCTGGCAGACCCTGCCGGTCGGACCCACCGAGGCCGACGGTTCCCCCTACCAGACCCGCTCGGTGTATGCGGGCAGCCCGCGCCTGATCAGCCTCGACCCGCTGGTCGAAAAGGGTTGGCTGGCGGCCCAGCCGAAAACCTTTTCCGAGAAGCACAAGCAATACGCGCTGCGCCTCGCCTGGCAGGGTTTCCGCGACAAGGCCAGCGAAGAGGATCGAGAGGCGCTGGCCCAATTCATCCTGGACCAGGGCTTCTGGCTGGAGGACTACACGCTGTTCGAGGCCATCCGACAGGAACGGGCAGACTGTTGGTGGCGTTGGCCGGCCAGCCTGCGCGACCGTGAGCCCCAGACCCTGGACCAGGCGCGGGCGCGCCTGGCGGACAGCCTGGAATACCTGACATTCGAGCAATTCCTGTTCTTCGACCAGTGGATGGCGCTCAAGGCCTATGCCAAC
>CBDUCL010000182.1:0-6107 GCA_965365625.1 uncultured Chromatiales bacterium
ATTCGAGCGATCCGGATAGAGAAACTGACGGCAGAGGCACTCTCACTATCCGAGAGTCTTGGCTTCGTCAGCCGCGCCTGGGAGATCCAATAGTTCTTGGAGTAGCACCCCCTTTCAAATCCTCGGAATCAAGCGCCGGGGTCTTACCGCATGCCGCGTCAGGCGGATGCGGCAATGGCGGCTGGGGCACTAGTTGGAGCGGATAATCGCGAGCCCCCCAGCCAGCTCCGCAAACCGGCTGATGAAAACGCCGAGCTAGGCGAGCGGGATAGCTCGGGCCAACAGAGCGCGCCGCGAACTCTTTTCCCTCTGCTTTGCACAGCATTCCCTGCAGGCCAAGCACTTCGATCAGGCAACGGGGGTTGTGGATTCACGTGACCAATGTATCCACCCGTGGCAGGAGACGACGGGCATATACGCGCGGGCTGTTCGAACCGCGTCAACTACGCTCAGCCTCAGGCGCTTGAATTTGTTGCAGGATCAGACGGCGCCGGGCGCTGGGGACTGAAACTTTCCGAGCCGGGTGACCTGTATCTCCGATGTAAAGACGACGCCCATGTGTTTGTTGAAAAATGGCGTCAGCCCTTCGAGGATGTGACCCGCTAGGCCTTCCGGCACCACGGTGATGACCATCACCAGTACGTCGTCCTCGTTGAACATCAGGTGGCCTTCGTGGGCTCCGTGGGTGCCCTTGCCGGAAAGGTTGTGGACTACGGTCCAGCCGCTGACGCCAGCCCGGTCGAGTAGGTCGAGCACGAATTCCTGGTACTCGCCCTGGACGATGATCTCCAGCTTCTTCATCGGGCTGTGGTTGAGTTCCTGCATAACCTGCCTCCGGTTTGTCGTTGGGAAAGGGCTGGCCGATCACCGCTGGGCGGGCTGCCAGAGGATCTTTTCAGCCCGGCAGTGTGATCGGTTCGGCCTGCCAGCCGCCGTTGTGATACAGGTTGGCCGTGCCTAGCTCCGGATCCAGTACCAGCAGCCGCACCCAGCCGTTGTGGACCAGCTCGCGGGGCTTGTACAGGCGCGCGAGGAGTTCCTCCACCAGCTTGACCGGCGCCTCGATGACAGTCAGCAGCCGCACGGGTTCGTGGTAGGGCTTGCCTCCCTTCAGCATGGTCTGAGCCGGTAGCCCGGTGCGAAGATCGCTGACGTTGCCCGTGATCACGCCGAAGCGGCCGGCCACGTTGTGGTAGACCTTGCTGCCGCTGCCAAAGGCCTCGTTATCGACCACCGAGAAGTAGTGCTCCATGTTGATCCATTGGGCCACTACCAGCGGCCCTGACAGGATCACCTCCAACAGCCGACCCTTGGGGTCGATCCGATAGTCGTAGGAGTGGAGAAAGGCGCGGCCTTCGAGGTGGTGCTGCCGCGTCAATGCGCGGCGGCCGATAATGAAGGAGGCGTTCTTCGACAGCCCCCATTCGGGGCGCACCTGGGTCCAGTCCAGGGCATTGCGCTTGACGCGACGGGCGGCGGCCTGCGGCGTATCGACGCCGGCCTCCCCGAGTTCCTTGCAACGCTCCAGCGCGCACAGCCGTCCGGCGGCGGTAAGATCCTCCTGGATTCGGCTCAGGCGGGTCAAAGCGCCCGGTGACAGCTGATCCAGGTCGAACAGCTGTATCTCGTCCGTGGTGGTGTCGTGCACGGCGGGGATAAACGAGGTCTCGTCGGGAATCTGGATGCCTTCCTCGGCCAGCAGATCTCGCACCTCCCGACGGTTGGCCATGGCGGCGAAGATGCGGGCGTTGACTAAACCGTGATCGCCGCCGCAGGCGCCGCAGTCTAGGGCCGATTCATAGGGGTTGTTCTCGGACGAGCTGCCGTGGCCGACCACCAGCACAGTGCGCGCGATGTCTGTGGTGTCGAGGCCGATCGCGCGCAGGGCGGTGCCGACGAGCTGGGCCTGGGTCCTGTGCCGGAAGCCGATCTTGGCCAGATGCTCCAGCTGGATCAGGGCTTGGTCCCGGTTGACCTTGTACTCCAGCTGCAGGGAACGGATGAACACCGCCTCGGCGGCGGTATCCACGTCGAAGCGGCGGGCGAACTCGGTTGGCCCGCTACGGTTCTCCAACGCGGTCTCGCGCAGCTCGCGGATCATGGGACTGGTGAGCGCTTCGCGCTTGACCCCGAAGTGCCGCTCGATCGCCCGTACGACCATTTCGTCCTGGAGGTTGGACACCAGCTCCTCGGCCTCTTCGCGGGTGATCTTGTCGATCATCAACCGCGCCGGCGGTTTGCGGCTTTCCAGGCGCTGGCGCCAGGTGTTGTAGGCGCGCGGGGCGAAGGTCTTCCCCACCATGTCGAAGCCGAACAACAGTCCCACCGCCTCCACGGTCACGTAGGGTGCCAGCACTGTATTTTTGAGGTCGTGCACCACCTCGTGCGCCAGCTCGTAGAGCGAGTGGCGCGCCTGCTCGTGCTTGTGGGGCATCTCGACCGCGACGTTGCGCGGGGTGACGATGGCGGGGCAGAGCGCGGTCTCGTGGCCCTTGCCCAGCTCGATGAAACTGACCGGTATACCGAAAAAGCCGGCTATACCGAAGGTCTCGTAATCGCCTACGGACTCCAGGTGTCGGCGCAGGCGCTCCGAGCGGGTGTCGATACAGAACAGGGCCTGGACCTTTCCGGAGGCGGCTCCGGCCTTCGACGCCCCTGGGTTGTCGGTGCCTGAGGCCGGGCCGCTGCCTGTGGCTGCCTCGGCGTCCCGCGCGATCTGCTGCAACAGCCGGCGGGCGTAGGTGCGCTCCAGGGCCTGGGTCCAGACAAACGGCTCCTTGGCCCTGAAGGTGTAGATGCCGTCGATGAACTGCAGCAAGCGGTCGTCCGAGTGCTTGAGCAGTTGATCCTGGGTATAGCCGGCCTTTTCCGCGACGGCCATCAGGCGTCGGGCGCGGGTGTCGGCCTCTCGGGTGAGTTTTTCTCGTTCGTAGTCGTGGAACAGGGCCTCGATGCGCTCCCGGTTTTCGCTGTCCAGGGCGACCTCGATGCGATGGGCATAATCCGGCAATACGGTGCCGCCGTTGAGCTCGCGGCGCAGCTGGCTTTCTTGCGGGTGGTTCTCGGCGTAGCCCTGCAGGCCCGGGAAGTCCAGTTCGCGCTTCAGCCGTCGCCCCGCGTCCTCCAACAGCGCCAGGGCCAGCACCAGGCGGATCGCCATGAAGTCTATCAGGTCCGCCGGATTGCGCTGCTGCCAATAGTAGTGGCGGGCCTGGGAGCGCCAACGAACGAACCCGGCCCAGCCGTGCAGCTGGGCCAACTCGAGCTTGAAGTAGTCCATCCACATGGGCTCGGGCACACCGAGGCGGGTCATGACATGATCGATCATGGCCTCGGGCTCGTCGGCCTTGGCCAGCACCGCCCCGACATCGAGGCCTCGCATGCGCAGCCGGCGGTTGCGTTGAGCGATGCGGCTCCAACAGCGATAGAGCCCCTTGCGGCGGCCGGGTAGACGCCAGACGGACTGCCCCTCGTCGAAGAAGTCCATCATGCCTTTGATCAGCAGCTCGTTCAGGGTTTCTGCGAGGCGGGTTCCGAACAGCTGATCGACGGTGTCGCACAAGGTCAGCTCGGTGGCGATCCGTTCTGCGAAGGGTTTCATCGAAGATTTCCGCTGCGGATGGTGATCATGATGGACGGCGCTTAATGGCGGCCAGCACCTCTTCGGGGCAGGGTACGTCTTGGCCGGGGGCGGGGTGGCTCATGGCCGTCATCATCGCCACGGCAGAGCGCCGCAGCAGCTCGGCCAGCTCCCCGTCGTCACTGATATCCTGCTCGCGGAGCCAGTCGTCAACGAACTCCGCCGCCAGGTCTTCCAATACCTCGCGCTCAATACTACCGCCGGCCAGGAGCCGCTGGTACTCGGTCCGCGTCAGGTAGCCCCGGGCATGGAACAGCTTGGTGGCGGCAGCGACCGCCTGTTCGAAAGGCAGGTGCTCCAGTCCGTGCAAGGGGTTGTGGTGGATGAAGTTGCGCATCGGCCAGAAGAAAGGAAGAACCTCGCCGGCCATGGTGACCATGGAGCGAATCTTGAGCTTCTTGCCGAGCGTCGGCCCAGTGGGCTCCCGGGCGGTCTCGCCGCCGGCCGGTTTGACTTGGGGGTCGGATTCAGGCGGGTTCACAGCACTCCCTCCACCAGCACGATGCCGAACACCGACAAGGCGAGCATTCCGCCGCCGTGCAGCAGGGCATCACGCCTCTTGAGATCGGTATAGGCGAGATCCTCCCGCGGGGCGCCGAAGACGATCCCCGTCAGCAGGTTGATGGCGGCCCAGGTCCACAACAGCCAGGCCAGACTCAAGGGTATCAGCGTCATCAGCTCGTTGCTGCCGACGCCGCCGAAGGCGATATCCGCGATGGCGAAGAAGGCCGGTGAGAAGGGCACTGCCACCGCCACCAGCACCGCGGCGACGAACAGCGCCGAGAACACCGGCATACGCACGCCAAGCCCGGGATAGAGTCCGACCCGGGCGATGCCGAAACGGCGGGTCAACACCCCCATCAGAAAAACAAGTGGCAGCAGCGATGTTGCCAGGCCCAGGGCCGGCAGCAGTGGGGCCACTCCGTGGGCGAAACCCACCCAGACCAGCGCCAGTGCCGAGGTGTAGAGCTGGCCAACCCAGATCTGGCCGTCGCGTGCCGTCAGCAAGCGAAAGGCGTACAGCACCGAGGTCAGCCCTCCCCAGAGCGCGAAAGCCGAGACCATCTCCGCATCATCGGAGGTGCCCCTCGAAACGGCCAGATTCAGCAACCAGACGCCGATCAGGGGCATCAGCACGATCGCCGCGGCCTTGAGCGAGAGGCGCGCCCAGATTGGCAGGCGGTCCGATTCCGCGCCTTTCTGTAGTAACAGATTGGCGCCGATACTGAGAGGATACAGCGGCAGGAACAGGCCGGCGAAGAGGTAAAGCAAGAAGGTTGTCATCGCGCGCGTGCCCCCGGTCAGACCCAGCGCAGCAGGGAGTTGAGTCGGCGGGATAGCGTGAGGAGCTGCTCGCCGGCGCGGCTGTAAAGGTCGGCGATATAGAACTCCCGCGATAGCAGCGCGTACAGGGTGATGTACAGGCTGCGATAGCGACGCTGCAGCGGCTCCTGAGCCGCCGCCGAACGAAACACCAGCATCCAGCCTGCGGAAATCACGACGACGAGCAGCAACAGGACCAGCGCAAACCAGGTGACGTTGATCGAGGCCGCCTGGTACAGAGCCTCGCGGAATTCCGGGTCGGGGTAGAGCAACGCGTCGAAGGCGTGGCCGACGAGCGCGTAAGTCATGATAACCAGCCCGAAGGACAGGATTACATAGAACAACACCTGGAACGGCCGCTCGCCGCCTACTTTATAGACAAAAAACAGGGTCTGGGCGCCGGTGATCCACCCGAACAGCAATAGAATCATGGCCCCCTGGTGATGCAGAAAACCCTCGTCGACGATCTGGTGGGCGCCAAAAACGATCAGCAGCGGCGCGGTGATGGTGATGCCCGCGAAGACCACCCAGGACAGCGGCGGGTGCGGCACCTTGCGCTCCACCATGAACTTGTAGATCTCGCCCTCGGGGATGTTCGGGTCCTTGCGGGCCTTGGCGATGACCGAACCGGAGCCGAGGAACAGCGTCGCTTTGAATACACCATGGGCGATCAGGTGGTAGATGGCCAGCGAGAAGGCGCCGAGTCCGCATTCCATGACCATATAGCCCATCTGGCCCATTGTCGAATAGCCGAGGGCCTTTTTGATGTCGCTTTGCATCAGCATCATCAGCGACCCCATGATGGTCGTGATCAGACCCACCGCGAACGCCAGCAGCAGCACGTGTTCCGTGTGGACGAAGACCGGCGCGAAGCGATTGATCAGGAACCCCCCGGCGTTGACGATGCCGGCGTGCATCAACGCGGATACCGGTGTCGGCCCATCCATCGAATAGGGCAGCCAGGTGTGGAGCGGAAATTGGGCCGACTTGGCAAAGGCGGCCAGCAGCACCAAAAAGCCCACGGTCTCGGCGAAAGGCAGCCCCAGAAGGGTGGTTGCCTGCGGGGCCTCGGCCACACGTTCAAACAGGGTCGGCAGGGTCAGGGTGCCGTAGGTGTGGTAGGCCAGTGCGGTGATCGCGAGCA
>CBDUCL010000183.1:0-6091 GCA_965365625.1 uncultured Chromatiales bacterium
AGCCGCGCGGCTGCCTGGTGCTGAAGAGCACCTACGGGGAGTCGGTGGAACTGCCCTTGGCCCAGGTGGTGGTGGACGAGATCCGCTTGCAGGGCTCGCGCTGCGGACCTTTCGCGCCAGCGCTGCGGCTGCTGGACGAAGGGTTGGTCGATCCGCGACCGCTGATTGGCGAGATTTTACCCCTGCAGCAGGCGCTCACCGCCTTCGAGCGTGCCGCCCGACCGGGCGCCGGGAAGCTATTGCTGGCCCCAGATCGGCCGGACGAAGCGGTTTCGGTCTAACACGGACACCTAGGGATATCCTGGTTCCTCGCTGTCCCCGTCGATAGGGGCTTTTTCGGGAACGGCAGCCCGGGCTTTCGGGGGCATCACGGCCGCCAACGGGGCTGGCGGCCGCCTGGATCTGCGTGCTTTACTCCTTGCGCAGACTCCCGCTCTCGATGACCACCACCCCGTCGCCGGATTCAACCTGGATCTCGCCGACGCCCACCACCTCGATGCGGCAGGAGCTGCAGACACTCATCTGGGTGGTGTTACCGCCAATGGAGCTATGGGTGGTCCCTATGTCGTGGATCTTCACGTCATAGGACTGGCTGTCGCGGTTCGCCAGGTCGGCGGCGGTGGCGGTGAACGGCAGGGCGAGGGCGGATAGCAGGGCCAAGGTTCTTTTCATGATATTGCTCTTGATAGCGGTGAACAGGAGTCTCCGATTATCCACGATTCGGGATCAATCACCATACGAAAAATATGGATTTCGAGAGTAGGGGCCTCGAATACGTAGCCTTGCGCGCCAAACGGGGGCCGACACGGCCTTAGCCTCGGCCCGGTTCCTGGGGCCGGTCTTCGGCAATGCTGAGAAGGACGAACCTCCGTCCGTTTCGCATCCATGTCTTACTGCGCTCTCAGCGGTTTTGACTCCAGCCCGATCTGGCCGCCACCACCGCTCGCGCCGGGTGAAGGTGCGGCGGAATCAACAATATTGATGCAGCGCACCCAACCCTGCTTTACCGGGGCGAGCAATCCCCATAACCGCGATATTTCAACGACAATTGTTAATAGAGAGTTTTCGTTCCGGCGCCGGCCCACGGGAGGAAGGAATCCGCTCGAGGAGAGGGAGAGCGGAGCTTTCTTATCAAGCTGAGAAGGCCCGTGATGGATACCTCGATTGGATTTCTTCCTCCAAGGTCGGTGTCGCTGCGCTCGTGCGCTGTCTTGTGCCCACTGTCGTGGCGGGTGTTAGGCGCGAGTTCGGCGTTGGCCGCCGATACCTGTGACCCTGCGAGTGAACGGGCCGTCGCGGCTGCACGCTCCCACGGAGGGAAGGCTCTGGCAGGCTTGGTCCCTGCTATGGACCAGTTGGATCTACCTCTGCGAACCGAGTTGAACTGGTTGCCACCCGGTACCGAAAGGCATTTCACCAAAGCTGGCCGAGACAAGGAGTATTCACGAAGGGCTTTCGTCGATTGCCGGCTGAAGTTAAAGCACCGGCCGCGTTGTGCTCGATTCAAGTTGTCTGTTCTGGCGCGATCAGCTACGGTGCTCGGCTCTAATAACCAAACATCATGGAGTTGATATATGTCTCGCCTTTCCGCTTTGATCCTGTCCTTCTGCCTCCCCTTGCTGATGTCGGTTTCGACCGCCAACGCCTCCGGCGCGCCCTCTTCGGGCGCAAAGGGAATAGCCGGTGCCAAGGGCACGTTCGAATTCAAGCCCGCCGACTGGATGGAGGGGACCACTTCCTGGTGGACCGATAGCGACGGCGTGGATCCGGGCGTGGCGGGTTGCCACATCGGTACCGACGCCGAGGGCAAGCCAAACGGCCGCATGTTCGGCGAGGCCTGCCTGCCGAATGGCTTGCTGGTGGAGTCGAATCCCGGCGCTGAGGAGTTGCACAGTCACGCCAACGATATTGGTAATCCGGACACGTTCGACTGCAACGAGTGGTGTGTCGGCCAGGGCGCCTCGGGTGGTGCCTGCACCATAGCCGCCGCGCCGCCCTGCGAAGCGTCCGCGATTTGCGCTTGCAATTGAACCGAGCCCGCTAGCAGCTGAACCAGAACCTGGCCTCGGCGCCGGGTTTTTTATTGGAGATTTGGGCCAGACCCCGGTCGTCCGTCATCTGCCATTGCTCGCCGTGAACACTGCACGTAGCGGTGCCGGCAGGCCTTCGCGGGTGCGGCTGGGGTCGTCGGGGTCAAGAAAGTCCGCCAGCGAGTGGAAGCGCATCCAGGGGGTACGCCGCTGCTCTTCAGAGGTGGTCGGGCTGCAGTCGAGTAGCCGCACCTGCTGGAAGCCGCAGCGCTCCAACCAGCCCGCCAGGGTCGGGCAGCTGGGCAGGAACCAGACGTTACGCATCTGGGCGTAGCGGCCTGGGGGCAGCAGTGCCTGGCCCGCGGGTCCGTCGATCACCAGGGTTTCCAGCACCAGTTCTCCGCCGGGCCGCAGGCGGTCCTTGAGTGCCAGCAGGTGATCCAGCGGCGAGCGGCGGTGATAGAGCACGCCCATGGAGAACACGGTATCGAAGCCGCCGAGCCCCGGGGGTAGGTCCTCCAGGGCTAGGGGCAGGACCCCGAAGCGGTCTTCGCCGAGCAATTGGCGCAGGGCATGAAACTGGAGGTTATAAAGCAGTCCGGGGTCGATCCCCAGCACCAACGCCGCCCCGGCGCCGAGCATGCGCCAGCCGTAATAGCCGTTGCCGCAGCCCACGTCGAGCACCAGCCGCCCGTGCAGGGGGCTGATTGCGTCGCCCAGGCGCGCCCACTTGCGGTCGGAGCGCCATTCCGCGTCCAGCTCCAGCCCATAGAGCCGGAACGGGCCCTTGCGCCAGGGGTGGAGTTCCAGCAGGGCTTGCTCGATTGCGCGGCGCTGCTCTGGGCTGCAGTCGTCGGGGCTGCCGGCGCGCACCGCTGGTTCGTCCAGCCCCAGGCTGCTGGGCCGCAGGTCGGGCAGGCTTTCCAGGGCCCCCATCCAGCGACTCAGGTCCCCGTGACCGTGGGCGAAGCGGTCTCGGGTGGCGGCCTGCAGAGCGGCGGTCTGGGACCCCAGGCGGCTGTCTTCCAAGTGGGAAAAAAAGCCCTCCTGGTCGAGCTGGGTGGTCAGTCCTTCCATGCCAGATAGGACAGGAAGTTCAGGCTCTGAAACCAGCGGCTGCGATTGGGAAAGCCGGCCTCCGCCAGGCGCTGCTCCAGGCGCTCGGGGCTGTCTGGGCGCATTACCCTCTCCAAGGCGCTACGTTTCTGACCGATCTCCAGCTCGCTGTATCCGTTTGCGCGCTTGTAGGCTTGGTGCAGGGCGTCGAACCGGGTCTCCTGCCGGGGGTCGGAAAATCGCACCTTCTCGGACAGGATCAGCAGTCCTCCGGGACGCAGCGACCGACCCAACCTGGCGAGCAGCCCATCGCGCTCCTCAGGCGGAAGAAATTGCAGGGTGAAATTGAGGACGATCACCGACGCCTCCGGGGTGGCGAAATCCCGAATATCGGCGCATACCAGTTCTATGGGCGGCCCGGATTGCGGCTGTTGATCCAGCAACTCGCGCAGCCGCTGCAGCATGGGCAGGGAGTTGTCCACCGCCAGTATCCGGCAGTCGTTGCGGCCGGCGGCGTGGCGGCGTACCGCCAGACTCGCGGCGCCCAGGGAGCAACCCAGGTCGTAGCAACGGCTGCCCGGCTGCAGGTGTTCGGCCGCCACTAGCCCGAGCAGCGGGATCAGGCTGGTGTAGCCGGGGACCGAGCGTTGGATCATGTCCGGAAACACCGCCGCCACTCGGGCATCGAAAGCGAAGTCTTCCACCCGCTCCAGCGGCTGCCCGTAAAGGCGGTCCTGCGGGTCCGGCGTCATCTGGAGTGGCGGGCTTGGATCAGGGCTTTTCTCCACTCTTCAGTAAGCGATCGAATTCGGCGCTGAATCTGGTCGGTTTCTGGGCCCCGACCACGCGCTTGCCGCTGAGTGTGAGGCCTTGGGGCTTGCCGATGACGAAGGTAGGGGTTCCTGTGACGCGGATGCTGGCGGCCAGCTTGGCGTCTCTGTCGATGCGCTCCAGATAGCGGTCACTGGCCAGACATTCGGTAAAGGGACCAGAATCGATCCCTGAGGGGGCGGCGTATTGCGCCAGTTGCTCGGGGGCCAGGCTGCGGTTATTCCGGAACAGGGTGTCGCGCATCTCCCAATAGCGGCCCTGCTCGCCCGCGCAGTGGGCGGCTTGGGCCGCCTTGCGCGCATTCGGATGAAAACTCAGCGGCAGGTCGCGGGATACCCAGCGCACCTTGCCGGTGTCTATGTAGTCGCGCTTGAGGCTGGGAAAGCTGGTTTCCACGAAGCGCTTGCAGTAGGGGCACTGAAAGTCGGTAAACTCGACCACCGTAATCGGGGCGTCCTCGGCTCCTAGGCTCGGTGATTCTGGGTCCAGCTGCAGGGTCGCGGTGGCCGGCGGTTTGGGCCGCTTCGGTTTCTGTGCCAGCCCCTGCTTTTCGATCTTCTCCAACAGACTGCGAATTTGTTTCAGCTCCTGCAGGATGGCGTCGGCGCGGTCGTCGTTGAACAACGGCGGGGCCTCAGCCGCTGGCTCCTGACCCCAGGCCGGTAGCGCGCACAGGGCCAGCAGGGCGAGGGCCAGAGACGCGATCAGGCGGGGGGAATTCGAATGAGGCATTGAGAGGTTCCTTGTTCCAGTCAGGTCGGCTCGATCCGCCCTATTATAGCCACGGCCGGTTCAGGCTGTCGGAGTCCAGCTCTAATTCCAGCAGCTCGCAGTTGCCGAAGTTCAGGCCCTCCAGCGCTTGGTCCGGAAGCCCCTGATGCCAGGCCTGCAGCACCCGCAGGGTCTCCTCGTGGGCCACCAGCAGTACCCGTTTCCAGGGCCGGTGCCGCAACCGTTCGAGAAACGGCAGCACCCGGGCCCTATAATCCAGCAGAGATTCCCCGCCGTTGACCCGCAGGTGCAGGCGGTCGGCCCCGACCGCGGCGAAGTAATCGGCCACCGGCCGGCCGTCGAAACCGGAGCGGATGTCGTTGAGCTCCGGGCAGGGTAGGGGAGCCAGTCCGTGGGGGGCGGCGACGATGGCGGCGGTCTCCAAAGCTCGGGGTAGCTCGGAGCTGAATACCCGCTCCAGCCGCGTGTGCCGCAGCCGGGCAGCAGCCTCCTGGGCCTGACGACGACCCAGGTCGGTCAGATGCACAGGGCGTTGCGGGTCATCGTTGCACAGGCCGAGTTCGTTGTACTCGCTGTGGCCGTGGCGCAGGGCGTAGAGGATCATGAGCCGAGTCGAAAACCCAGAAGTATATCAGCCGCCGCTGGAGATCTTGTACCGGGACGAGCGCTTGCTGGCGGTGTACAAACCAGCGGGCCTGCTGGTGCACCGCAGCGCTATCGATCGGCACGAGACCCGCTTTCTGCTGCAGCTGCTGCGCGATCAGATCGGCCGCCGGGTATACCCCGCCCACCGGTTGGACAAGCCCACCGCGGGAATCATGCTGCTTGCCCTGGACCCGGAGCTGGCGGCGCTGCTGACCGCCGCGTTCACCGAGAACCGGGTGCGCAAGACCTACCTGGCGGTGGTGCGCGGCTGGCTGGAGGGAGAGGGGCGCATCGACTACGCTCTGCGGGAGGAATTGGACCCGATGACCGACCGCCAAGCGCGCCGGGACAAGCCACCCCAGTCGGCGGTCACCGACTGGCGCTGCCTGGGCCGGGTCGAGCTGCCGTATCCGGTGGGACGCTACTCCAGCGCCCGCTACTCGCTGCTGGAGCTGCGGCCCCAGAGCGGTCGCAAGCACCAGATCCGGCGCCACCTAAAGCATATCTTCCATCCGGTAGTGGGGGATACCACCCACGGCGATGGACGTCATAACCGCTTCTTTCGCTCCCACCTGGATTGCCACCGCCTGCTGTTGGCTGCCCTGCGTTTGGAGCTTGAGCACCCTCTCTCAGGCCAGCCCTTGGACCTGCGAACGGCGCCGGATATCGAGTTCCGCCGCGTGTTGGCGGCGTTGGGTTGGGTGGGCTGGAGGGGTTCGCCCGTAGGTGATTGACGGGGCGGTGGCTGCCCTCCGTAGCATGGTCTCGGCGCCGTAGGAGCGCCGCCCTCGGCGCGA
>CBDUCL010000184.1:0-6049 GCA_965365625.1 uncultured Chromatiales bacterium
AAAACCGAGCGCTCCAAGTTGGGAACCGCGCGCGCATAGAACACCTGGGCCATCTCACGATCGATGACAGACTGGAACGGGCCGGGGAGGGTCAGCGACGACAGCGCCAGGCACACCAGTAGGTCGAACAGCGGCAGGGGTTGGGTCTTGAAGATCGGATTCATTGCCGGTAGGTAAATTACCGCCAGTTGGAGGGCGAGGGTCAGCAGCACCGCCCCCAGCATCGGCCGGTTGCTGAGCAGGCCGATGCGGAACAGGGACTCGCGCTCGCTGCGTACCGCCAGCGAATGGAACAGCTGGGACACCGTGAGCACGGTGAATACCACCGTTTGCCAATACTCCACTCCGCGGCCGATGGCCCAGGCCTGGGAGGCGATGGAGACCCCGCCCACGAATAGCCCGACCCAGACCATGTGCTGCCACATGCCGTGGGCGAAGATGCTCTCGTCCGGAGGCCGCGGTGGGCGCCGCATTACCCCGGGTTCCGCCGGCTCGGCGGTGAAGGCGAGCCCGGGCAGGCCGTCGGTGACCAGATTGATCCACAGGATATGGATCGGCAGCAGGGGGATCGGCAGGCCCAGGAAGGGGGCCAGGAACAGGGTCCAGATCTCCCCCGAGTTGGAACTCATGGTGTCCTTGATGAACTTGCGGATATTGTCGAACACCCGCCGGCCCTCGCGCACCGCGCGCACGATGGTGGCGAAGTCGTCGTCGAGCAGTACCATGTCGGCGGCCTCGCGGGCCACGTCGGTGCCCTTGAGGCCCATGGCCACGCCGATGCCGGCCCGCTTGAGCGCGGGGGCGTCATTGACCCCATCGCCGGTCATGGCCACGAACTGGCCCCGGGTCTGCAGCGCCTTGACGATTCGGATCTTTTGCTCCGGGCTGACTCGGGCGTAGATGCGCACCGCCTCTACCCGGCGGTCCAGCTCGGCGTCGTCGAGCTTGGCCAACTGGCGGCCGGTCATCACCCCGTCTCCGTCCTCTGCGATGCCGAGGCGGGTAGCAATGGCGTGGGCCGTGCCCGGGTGGTCTCCGGTGATCATTACCGGCACGATACCCGCGCTGCGGCAGTCCGCCACCGCCTGGGCCGCCTCCGGCCGCGGCGGGTCGATCAGCGCCGCCAGGCCGAGCAGGGTCAGTTTCTGTTCCGCTTCCGCCAGGGGCTCGGGGAGGGCAGGAAGCCGGCGCTGGGCCAGGGCCAGCACCCGGTAGCCCCGGCGGGCCAGGGCCTGAGCCCGATGCAGCAGGGCATCGGCCTCCAGGGGGGCAGGGCCGCTGGGCCCGAGCTGGTCCGCGCAGCGCGGCAGCAGCGCCTCGGGGGCGCCCTTGATCAGGGCCAACACCTGGTTGCCGTCCTGGTGCAGCGTGGTCATCAGCTTGCGTTCGCTGTCGAAAGGGATCTCGGCCAGGCGCGGCAGGAGAGCCTCCATTGCCGCCTTGTCCAGGCCGGCCGCGGCAGCGGCTTGATAAAGGGCCAGCTCCGTGGGTTCGCCGGCGGGTTGGCCGTCGCGCAGCACCACGTCGTTGCTCAGGGCGAGTGCCTGGCCCAGCTCATCCCAGGGGGCGGCGCCCAGCCCTGCGGCCAGGGTCTCTTGCTCCTTGCCGGCGGCCAGCAGCAATTCCAGGCTCATTCGGTTCTGGGTCAGGGTGCCGGTCTTGTCGGAGCAGATATAGGTCACCGAGCCCAGCGTCTCCACCGCCGGCAGGTTGCGCACCAGGGCCTGGTGGCGCACCAGTTTGCGGGCCCCCAGGGCCAGAGAGATGGTCACCACCGCCGGCAGGGCCTCCGGGATGGCCGCCACCGCCAGGCTCACCGCGGTGAGGAACATCAGCAACAGGGGCTGGCCCTGCAGCAGTCCGGCGACGAATACCAGGGCGCAGATCCCCAACACCGCCAAGGCCAGGTAGCGGCCGAAGCGGGTCAGGCGCTCTTGCAGCGGCGTACGTACCCGGGCTTCGCCCCGCAGCAGGCCGGCGATGCGCCCGAGTTCGGTCTCCATGCCGGTCGCGACCACCAGTCCCAAGCCCCGACCGCGGGTGGTGAGAGTGCCCTTGAAGGCAAGGTTGGTGCGGTCGCCCAGGGCCAGCTCCGGCTGGTCCAGTGCCGCGGCCTGCTTCGCCACCGGCTGGGCCTCGCCGGTGAGCGTCGACTCGTCGCACTCCAACTCGGCGCATTCCAGCAGGCGCAGGTCCGCCGGCACCAGGTCTCCGGCCTGCAGCAAGACCAGGTCGCCGGGTACCAGTTCGGCGGCGGACAGGCTCAGCACTTGGCCGCCCCGGCGCACCTGGGCCTGGGGCGCGGCCAGGCGCTTGAGCGCCGCCACCGCGCGCTCGGCGCGGAACTCCTGCAGCGCCCCGATCCCCGCGTTGAGAATCACGATCACGAGGATGGCGATACTGTCCGCCGGCTCGCCGATCAGCCCGGAGATCAAGGCCGCTGCCAGCAGAACCAGGATCATGAAGTCCTTGAATTGGCCAGCGAGCATTGCCAGCGGCGTGCGCCGGCGGCCCTCGGCGATCTGGTTCGGCCCCTGCTCCTGCAGCCGGGCCCGGGCTTGTTCGGGCGTCAGGCCATTCTCGGCATCGCTCTCCAGGCGCGCCAGGGCGGTGTCGGATTCCAGTCGATACCAGGGGGTATCGCCGTTCACCTCAGCCCCCCACCAGCCGCACCAGCCCGATGGTGACCAGGGCGATCAGTACTGCCTTTACGCCGCTGCCCAGGGGCGAGGTGCCCCCCACCCGGCCCAGAAACAGACCGAGGCCGAAGATGCATCCGAGGGCGGTGGCGATCGCCATGGCCAGGGGCTCCAACGGCAGAGGCAGTCCAGCCCGCGCCAGCCACAGGGGTAGCAGGATCAACAGCGAGATCAGTACCGGGGCGAGCCCGTTGATCAGGGCCACGAAGATCGGCACCACCCGCGCCGCATCGCTGTGGGCGCTGTCAGAGAGATCGCTGAGCATGGCGTCTTCCAACTCGGTCAGCCACTTGCGGCGCTCCGCCGACTCGCTCAGGTAGGCGCTGCTCAGGCCGCTCATACCGAGCGCGATGACGGCCCCGAGACAGGCAGCGATGACGATCTCCAGGGCTACGTCGTTGCTCAGGTAGAAGCCGGTACACAGGCCGAGCATGGTTAAGGCGCCGTCGAAGCCGTTGACCACGAAGTAGCGGCGGGCGATGCCGTGGGAGCGGGAGACGTGCAGCAGAAAACGGAACTGTTGTAGCAGCGGCATGGGGCGTTACGCTTTAAGTCCTCAGTCCTCAGTCCTCAGTCCTCAGTCCTCAGTCCTCAGTCCTTTCCGCCTCCCCCACCACCTCGACTTCATCGATGCTGTGCAGGGAGCCGCCGAGTTCGGCAATGCTGGCCTGGATCTGTTCGAAGTCGATGTCCTCGCCCTCGATCACGAGTTCCAGGCTCTCGGTGTTTTCGTCCATCTCCAGCACCCGAAGCTTTACCCGATAGGCCCCTTGTTGCGCCAGTATTCGGCCGAATTCGAGGGGATTGGGGTGGTGGGGCTTGAGGACATCGAGCAACAGACGCTTGACCTTGGACATGAGGGGCTCGCATTGGGGATCGGATGAGCTTCCCATTATGACGCAGTTGTATGCTGCCGGTCACGGCGCGGGCGGCTGCCCCCGGCGCACCTTTGACGCGGCCCAAGGGAAGCGGGAGAGGTGGAACATCCATATCAGGCCGGCCGGGGCGCTCGGTTGTGCAGCCCCCGATCCAATCCCCCGTGAGCATGCGGGTGCTTGCATGGTTGAGGAACTGCGCCCCGGCGTGGATGGCAGCTGTCAGGGCAAGCTGTTCTGTGCCGGTGCCCAGGGCCGCCCGGAATACTGGCTCGAATAGGATTGACCGGGCGGTTGTTAAAACCGAAGATGGAGTCTGAACTCCCGTCGCCACCGGTTTCGCCGGAGATTATGATTCGACTTCCCGCGACCCTCGCTGCCTGGGGCACCCCGGCCTTTGCGGATCGCCTCCAGCAGGAACTCGCCGGCCTGGGTGCCGCTGCGCTGCCCCTGCAACAGGGCCTGGTGAGCGGCAGTTATGTCCACGGCGATGACCTCGGCGTGATGCTGCTCGCCGTTTCCGAGGCGCCCGAGACGATCCGGGCCAAGGTCGGCGTGTTCTACCAGGGGGTGATCGCCGGCTGCAGCTGCGCCGACGATCCGACCCCGGTCGATACCACCACCGAATATTGCGAGCTGCAGTTGGAGATCGACCGCGAGAGCGCCGAGACCCGGATAATCCTGCTGCCGAACTGACCTCGCCCCGCCGCAGCCAGCCGGGGTCGCTATACTCAGTAGTATGAAATCCTGGCTGCGACACCTGCGCTGGCGCGAGTTCCAGCTGGTAGCCATGGTGCTGGCCAACCTGTTCGTGATTGCCGGCCACCTGGGGGCCGGACTGCAACAGGCGGGGCAAGAGACCGGGGGCTGGCGCCGCATCGACACCCAGGCGGTGCTTACCCGCATGCGCGCTGGCGAGCTGAGTGGTCGCGAGGCCGAGTGGTACCGGTCGCTGGAGAGCCACTGACTTGGGTTCGAACCATGCCTGAGGTCCGCTGCGAACTCTGTCCACGCCTTTGCGTGATCCCCGAGGGCGGGTCGGGGGATTGCCGGATTCGCGTCAATATCGACGGCCGGTTGCGCGCCACTACCTACGGGCGCCCGTCGGCGATCCACATCGACCCGATGGAAAAGAAGCCCCTGTACCACTTCCGTCCCGGCAGCTCGGTGCTATCCATCGGCACCGCCGGTTGCAACCTGCACTGCCGCAACTGCCAGAATTGGCAGCTGTCGCAACGCGGTGGCGAGGAGATGGAGCAGATCCATCAGGCCCTGCCCGAGGACTTGGTGCGCGCCGCTCGGGAACGGGACTGCCAGGCCATCGCCTATACCTATTCCGACCCGGTGGTGTTCTACGAGTACGTGCGCGACAGCGCCGAACTGGCCCGGCAGGAGGGGCTGAGCAATGTGCTGGTGACTGCCGGCTATATCAACCCCGAGCCACTGCGTGAGCTGTGCCGCTGGGTGGACGCCAGCAACACCGACCTGAAGGCGTTCGATGACGGCTTCTACCGCGAAACGTGCGGGGCGCGCCTGAAGCCGGTGCTCGACAGCCTGGTGGCCATGCGTGCCGCCGGCATCTGGCTCGAAGTGACCAACCTGCTGATCCCCAGCCTGAACGACGACATGGCCCTGGTGCGGCGTATGGCGGAGTGGATCCGGCGCGAGTTGGGGGCGGGCACGCCCTTGCACTTCAGCCGCTTCCAGCCCATGTATCGCATGCGCAACCTGCCTCCGACCCCGGTCGAGACCCTGGAGCGGGCCCGAGTCGAGGCCCTGGACGCTGGGCTGGAGCACGTCTATATCGGCAATCTCTTCGGCCATGAGGCGGAGACCACCTATTGTCCCCGCGACGGCACACCGCTGCTGCGGCGCATCGGCTACCGTATCCTCGAGCGGCGCCTGACCCCCGACGGGCGCTGTCCCCAGTGCAATGACCCGATACCGGGGGTTTGGAAATGAACGCCAGCACCGCGATCGCGGGCTGCGACCGGCGCCGCTTCCTGCAGCGGGCCTGCGGGCTGCTGATTGGCCTGCTGCTCGGTGCGCCGAGTCTGGCCGGTCGTCCCGAGCCCCGCCGCGGGCCGCCCGAGGCCGCCTTCTATCGGCCGCTGAGGCCGCCGCCGCGAGGGGCCTAATGGTCGGTCGGATGTTTCAGCTGTTGGCCCTGCTGCTGGCTGCGTGGCTCGGCGCCGCCCTAGCCGGCGAGCTGCCGGTGAAACCGGCGGGCATTGCCGGCAGCTGGTACCCGGACGAGCCGGCGGCCTTGAGCGAGTTGGTCGACCGTTTGCTGGACGAGGCCGAGCCCCCGGCCGTGAGCGGTCGCCTGCGTGCCCTGATCAGCCCCCATGCGGGCTACCGCTACAGCGGTCCCAGCGCCGCGGTCGGCTACCGCCTGCTGCGGGGCCGGCAATACCGGCGGGTGCTGGTGCTCGCCCCGGCCCACCGCGGTGGGCCGGGGCGAGCACCAGCACC
>CBDUCL010000185.1:0-6016 GCA_965365625.1 uncultured Chromatiales bacterium
TTGAACCACCGACCTACGGGTTATGAGTCCGTCGCTCTAACCAACTGAGCTACATAGCCGAGGGAGCGGAAAGATACCGGATTTGCGGGCGCCGTGTCAATGCCCGCGCGGGTTCAGACGTTGAAGCGGAAGTGAATTACGTCGCCGTCTTGCACCACGTATTCCTTGCCCTCGGAACGCAGCTTGCCGGCCTCTTTGGCGCCCTGTTCGCCGTTGTGGCCAACGAAATCCTCATAGGCGACCACCTCGGCGCGGATGAAGCCGCGTTCGAAGTCGGTATGGATGACGCCAGCCGCCTGGGGCGCGGTGGCCCCCACGGGTATGGTCCAAGCCCGCACCTCCTTGGGTCCAGCGGTGAAATAGGTCTCCAGCCCGAGCAGCTCGTAGCCCGCCCGAACCACTCGGTTCAGACCCGGCTCGTGCAGGCCCAGGTCCTCCAGGAACTCCAGCTTCTCGTCGTCTTCGAGTTCGGCGATCTCGGCTTCGATGGCGGCGCATACCGGAACCACCGCAGAGCCCTCTCCCAGGGCGTAGTCTTCCACCGCCTTTAAAAAAGGATTGTCCTGAAAGCCGTCTTCCGAAACATTGGCAATGTACATGCAAGGCTTGATGGTGAGCAGGAACAGGTCGCGCAGCTCGAGCCGCTCGTCCTCGCTCAGCTCCATGCCCCGCACCGCCCGGCCCTGGTCCAAGTGGGCATGTACCCGCTCCAGCAACTCCTTGCGGCCGAGCACTTTCTTGTCGCCGGTCTTGGCCTGGCGCTGGGTGCGGTCCAAGGCCTTTTCCACCGACTCCAGGTCCGCCAGGGCCAGCTCGGTGTTGATTACCTCGATGTCGGCCACCGGCTCGACCTTGCCCGACACGTGAACCACGTCGTCGATCTCGAAGCAGCGCACTACGTGGGCGATGGCATCGGTCTCGCGGATATTGGCCAAAAACTTGTTACCCAAGCCTTCGCCGCGGGAGGCCCCGGCCACCAGTCCGGCGATATCCACGAACTGCATGGTGGTGGGCACCAGGTTCTTGGGTTTGACGATCCCAGCGATCACGTCCAGGCGCGGGTCCGGCAGGGGCACCACCCCGACGTTCGGGTCGATGGTGCAGAACGGGTAATTCTCGGCCGAGATGGCGGCCTTGGTGAGCGCATTGAACAGGGTGGACTTGCCCACGTTGGGCAGTCCGACGATTCCGCATTTGAAGCCCATGACCGATGATCCCGCTGCAAAAGCGCTGAAGGATAGCCGAAAACCGCCGCTCGGCGCCAGATGGGCGCCGGATCGGCACCGCCTTCAGGTCCTTCCGGACCTAGCCGGTTTTCGAGTTTTCCGACACGGGCTCGGTGGATGGCAGGGGCGTATCCGCGGCCGGCTGCGCTGCGGCGTCGACGATCAACTCCCGCAGGTTGCGCTGCCCCAGACTGCTGGCCAGGGCCTGGCCGTAATGCTCCAGGACCTGATCGACCGCGGGCACCTTGGGCAAGCGGCCATCGTTGAGCCGCTCGCTTTCGCCGCCGCGGCGGATCTCGCTCAGTAGTTCCACCAAAGGCAGCCGCTCCAAATCCAGGCCCGGGGCGTAACCCGGCCGATCGCCGCAGGCCTCGATCAGCAGGCGCTGGCGCTGCAATCCAGTCACTACCCGTTGCACGACCTGACTCGGGATATTGAGCCAGTGCGCCAACTGCTCCAGGGTCGGCGGCGCCTGTTTGCGATAGAAGGCATCGCCGATACGAAACATGATCAGCAAGGCGGTCTTTTCCCGCAGGCGGCTACTGAGGCGAAAGCCGCTGCGCTCCGGCACCAGGTTCTCCGGGTGCTGTTTATAGAAGGCGACACTGGCGCCGAACAACAGGATCAACCAGTTCGCGAACAGCCAGATCATGAAGATGATGAGGATGGCGAAGCTCGAATAGATGGCCGTGTAGTTGGTGGATTTAACCACGATGGAGCCGAATACCCAGCCGGTGGTCTGCCACAGCACCCCGGCAAACACGCCCCCGGTGAGAGCAGCGGACAGGTGGACCCGGGTATTGGGCATAAACATATAGAAGAAGGTGAAGGCGCTGATTACCAGCAGATAGGGCAACAGCTTGGCGCCGACATGGATCAGGGTGCCGAACGGCTCGATGGCGGCCAGCTCCTGCACCAGGCTGTGGTTCATCATGGTGGCGGTGATGCCGAGCGCCGCGAATACCAGCACCGGACCGATCAACAGCACGCTCAGATACTCGCTGAAGCGCTGTCCCAGGGTACGCGACCGGGCCACCTGCCAGATGTGATTGAAGGCCTGCTCGATCTTCGACAGCAGGGAGATCACCGTGTAGAGCAACAGGGCCAGGCCGATGGAACCCAGCACCCCGACCCGTACGTTCTCCACGAATTCCAGAATGCGCCGCGAGATCTCCAGGCCCTTCTCCCCCAAGGGCTCAAGCATACCGACCAGGGCCGGCTCCAGCTGGTTGTGCACCCCGAAGCCCTTGAGCACGGAAAAGGTCAGCGCCAGTAGGGGAACCAGCGACAGCAACGTGGTGTAGACCAGGCTCATGGCATGCAGACTGAGCTCGCCGGACATCAGTTCCCCGCCCAGTACCCAGATCACCTGAAGGGCTCTCACCGGCCAGCGCCGCCAGGGCGGCAGGCCGCTCAACTCCTGACCCCATACGAGGTGCTTGATACGCTGCCCGAGGGCGCCCGGATCGATACTCAACGTACACCTTCCCAGCCCGGGCCAGCGGGGCACCGGGGCAATCGAAACAGGCCCCAGATTAACACAAACGGCAGGGGGTCAACCCGCTCGCCCCCGAGGCCTCCGCGAGCGACGAGACAAGCCGCCCGGATCGATGTTCCAATAGGCGCTCCTGCTTGCCGACCGGGAATAGCGCCCACCGATGGACTGGCTGCCACTCACCTTGATGTGCGCCTTGTTCCTGGCCTCGGCAGATGCCGCCACCAAGGCCTGGCTGGGCGGCTACAGCGCCCGCGAGCTCCTGCTGGTGCGCTTCACCCTTGCCGGGCTGCTGGTCTCCCCCCTGCTGCTGCTCCAGGCCAGCCTGCCGCCAGCGACGCCCGCGTTCTGGGGCTGGCTGGCGGCCTTGCTGCCGCTCGAGATCCTGGCCATGCTGCTCTACATGCGGGCGATCCGCGACCACCCACTGGCCCTGACCCTCCCCTACCTGGCCTTCACCCCTGTGTTCGTCGTGTTGACCGGTTACCTGCTGCTGGGCGAAGCGGTGAGTCTGCGCGGTCTCGGCGGCATCCTGCTGGTGGTGTTCGGCGCCTGGCTGCTCAACAGCGGCCACGCGCGGTTGCGGGAATGGCGTTCCTGGGCCGCTCCCCTAAGCGCGGTGCTCTACAATCCGGGTTCGCGCCTGATGCTGGCGGTCGCGGCCCTCTACAGCCTGACCTCGGTAATGGGCAAGGGGGCTATCCAGTATATGCCGCCGGCCCAGTTCGGACCCTTCTATACCCTGGTACTGGGTCTCGCGGCACCTTTGCTCGTTGGTGCGACCCGGCCCGCCAGCCTAGCCGCCCTGTGGCGCAGGCCCTGGGCCAACCTGCTGGTGGCGGCCGGCGTGGGGGGCATGATGGTCACCCATTTCTTGGCCATCCAGCAGGTAGAAGTCGCCTATATGATCGCGGTCAAGCGCACCAGCCTGCTGTTCGGCATCCTGTACGGGGCGCTGCTATTCCACGAGACCGGGTTGGGGCGCAACCTGTTCGCCGGCGGCTTGATGCTGGGTGGGGTGGTATTGGTGAGCCTGTGACCGCCGCAGCCGGCGTCCGTCCCCCGATCCGTTGTCAGCGATCAGCGGGATTGAACCGCGCGGCGGACCCGGCCCCCGGCATCCCTGCCGGAACGCCGAGGCTCAAGCCACCGCCAGGCTGGCGCCTTCCTTCATCACGCCCGACAGGGCGCCGTAGACCTCCGTCCACGCCGCCTTGACCTCGGGAGTGAATTTATCCTGCAGGCCCTGCTCCAGGGTCCACAGCAGGGCATCGGCTACCTTGTCGTAGTCTGAGTCGCGCACCCCGTAACCGACGTGGCGGGCACCCATTTGACGGATCGCCCCGAGCATGGGATCCAGATTGTCCAGAGCGTTGACTGCGGTATTGATCATGGCCATCAGCTTGCGGCCTTGTTCGGTCATGTCCGACTTGAACATCGGCTTGACCTCGGGATAGACCTCGAACAAGCGGCCGTAGAACAGGGCTGCGGCCTGCTCCGAGATCGGCTTGACCTGCTCCCAGCTGGATTTCACGAGTGCTTTCTGATCGGGTGTCATGGAATTTCTCCTGGTTCTAGTGTCTTGAGTTGAGGGCAAATCAGCCTTTGAGCGGAATGCGGATAACCACGCCGCCCATAACCTCACCGAGCTTGAAGTCGCGGCGCGGGGAGTCCTTGTGGTCGTTGTGACAAGACACGCAGACCGGGGCCACGGCGATGTCGGGATATACCGCGGTGAAGTACTTGGTGCCGCCCAGTTCCTCGGTGGCGTAGTAGTTCTGGCCGACGTTTTCGGCGATAAACTCCAGCCCCGCCTTTTCGACATCGGTTTTGGGGGCATTCTGGCTGTTAACCGGCCACAGGGACTGCAGCGAATAGCTGAAGCTCTCGGTCTTCTGGGCGCTAAGCTCCGAGCCGAACCGGAACATCTGGGCCGGCAGCGGCAGCGCCTGGTCGTCCATGAAGTGCTCACTGGCTTTGATGACCTTATCCTTTTTTACCAGGCGGTTGACCACCTTTCGGGTGTAGACGGTGCGGTCGGACTCCATCACCAGGTGCAGGGCATCGGCCATCGCCTTGGGGCTGATCATAGGCTGATCGGCCACCTCGGGCGTGGCGCCGATAGCAACGGACAGGGCGACCGAAAAGGCGCCGAGGGCAACAGCGGATTTACGAACATACTGCATGGCTACTTCTCCTGATTGGATTGAGGCTGGGTAGGGGATCTATCGTCTGGCACGAATTTCTTCCTCGGCCTTGCGGTGCACCAGCTCGGCCATTTGCATGCTGGCGACCGGTCGCTCCGGGGCGCCTCGGAAGTTGTTGTCGATCAGCCGGCGGTCGGCCAGGGCATCGATACTGAAACCCAGGCCGTGGCAGTGCAGGCAGGCGGGCCGAATCATCTTGTCGTTGGGTTGCAGGCTGGCGCTCTGGTTGTGCTGAACCAGGATTCGGCTGACCCAGTCGCTGACGTCGTGATTGACCCGCGGCATGTGGCAGCTGGCGCAACTCACCCCGCTGCCGGCCGGCAGCTCACCGGCAAGTTCCTGCTGCCAGAGGGCGAAATGGGGCGACTCCTTATAGGCCAGGCTGTGTCCGTCTGCGTGACAGTCCAGGCAGGCATCCACCGCCGCCCGCTGCAGATCGAAACCATGGGCGCCGTGGCAGCTGCTGCAGCTCAAGGCCTGGTGAGCGGCCGCCTCGCGCATCGGCAAGCGGGCTTCGGCCGGCGTCATGGCGGGCAGGCCGTTGGCCTGGCGCATGCCGTGCAAGCCGCGTCCGAAGCTCTCTACCTCGGCGCCGTGGCAGGCCTGGCAAGCCTCCTGGCCCGGCCGGTCGGTCCAGGGGCCGGACGCGCCCACAGCGTCCAGCGGCTGATGGCAGGCGCTGCAGTTGACCCCGGAGCGGGCGTGGGCGGTCTGCGCCCAGTCGCGGACCAACTCCGGCTCCGCCGCTGCGGCGGGGGCATCCTGGTCGTCCTCGCCCAGGGGTTGGACCGGATAGCGGTCTCGGGGGTAATCCATCAGCTCGTCGAGCATCCCGGCGAATTCCCGCTCGGGCAGCCGGGCCCGTTTCGTCAAGGCCGGGGCCTCGCGGTGCTTGATCAGGAAATCCGTGTACAGGGCCCGATTATGGTGGAAGTTGTGGCAACCCGAACTGCGGCAACTATCGAAGCCCAGTCCCTGATGGGTCGGCCGTTCTTCGGCGATCTCGGCATGGCAGTGGACGCAGAAGTCCGCGGGCTGGCTAAAGCCGATCTCGTGGGTGATCTCCGGGCGGTGTTCCAGGTGGCAGG
>CBDUCL010000186.1:0-6011 GCA_965365625.1 uncultured Chromatiales bacterium
CCAATTGATCGCTGCCGGTATGGAAATGGGGAGAAAAGCGGATGCCGCCCCCCCGCAGGGCGCAGATAACACCCTTCTGCATCAACGCTCCGTGCAGCCGCTCCATGTCCTGGTTCGGTACTCGGAAACTGGCAATTCCGGAACGCTGGTCAACCGCTTTCGGGCTGAGAATTTCTAAACCATTTTCTTCATATAAATCATATAAATATCCTGTATTCCTTAGAATTATTCTGGCTATAGTTTCGATGCCCACCTCGAGCAGCAGGGAGAGGCTGGCATGCAGCCCGTGGATGCCCAGCATGTTCGGGCTGCCGCACTCGAAGCGGCGGGCGTCGGTCGCCGGCTGCCAGTCCAGCCGATCATAGTCACCCCGGTGCTCGACCATGTGCCACCCAAACTGCTGGAGCCGCAGCCGTTCGCGCAGCTCGGCCCGACAATAGAACAGTGCCAGGCCCTCGGGCCCCAGCATCCATTTGTGGCCGTCCGCTACCACGAAGTCGGCGTTGCAGGCCGGTACGTCAAAAGGAAGCGCTCCCAGGCTCTGAATCGCGTCCACGCAGAACAAGATGCCGCGCTCCCGGCAGAAGGCGCCAATACGGACGAGATCCAGCCTCAGCCCGGTTGTGTACTGGACCGAACTGACGCTCAGCAAACGGGTGCGCTCGTCGCAAAGCGCAAACAACCGAGATTCAGGGTCATCGAAATCGCCGCCCAAGGGCGCCAGCCGCAGAGCAACGCCCTGGGACGACAAGGCCTCCCAGGGGATGCGGTTGGAAGGAAACTCGCCGGCAAAGCTCACTATATTGTCGCCAGCCGCCCAATCCAGGCCGCCGGCGATCAGCGAAAGTCCCTCGGAGGTGCTCTTGAGCAAGGCGATGTCCGCCGCCGCGGGGGCATGGATCAACTGCGCCAGTTGCTCTCGCAATTCCTGTTCGACCCGCATCCATCGGGGATAATCCCGCGCACCGCAGCGGGCATTCTCCTCGGCGAAGCGTCGAATCACTTCTGCCGTTCGCTGCGGCCAGGGCGCAACCGCGGCGTGATTGAGATAGATCAAGTCGTCTTGCAGGGAGAATTCGGAGTGCACGCCAGAGGCTCCTTCGAGATCGTACGAGGATATGATGTTCCATGAAATACGGGCGCCATGACAACTCTGGGGCCATTGGTCTGGACCGCCGCTTGCGTTTGCCGCCCTGGGAATCTATCGTTGGGAACGATCCGAGATCACCCTGTGTACCTCGATCCCGCCCCTAACCATCATCAACGCACAAATCAGATCCCGATGAACGAGAAACCCGTCGTACTGGTCACGAGAAAGCTCCCGGACGCGGTAGAGGAAAGATTGCGCCGCTCGTTCGACCCCCGCCTTAACGCCGACGACCGCGTGTACACCCAAGGTGAATTGTTGGAATTGGCTCGAGGCGCCGACGCCATTGTCCCCACCCACACCGAGCGGCTGGACGCGGAACTGATCCGCCGTTTGCCCGACAGTATTCGGGCCATCTGCAGCTTTTCGGTTGGCTTCGACCATATCGACCTGCAGGCAGCCAAGGCGCGCGGGATCGTCGTCACAAATACGCCCGACGTGCTCAGCGACGCCACCGCGGAGATCGCGCTGCTGTTGATGCTCGGCGCGGCCAGGCGCGCCCACGAGGGCGAGCAGTTGATCCGCACCGCCACTTGGCTGGAATGGAGCCCCACCTACCGGCTGGGTATCCAGGTCACGGGCAAGAGGCTCGGCATTATCGGTATGGGGCGGGTAGGGCAGGTGTTGGCGCGCCGCGCCCGCGGTTTTGATATGGAAATCCACTACTATAATCGCCACCGTCTGAGCCCCGAGCTGGAGGCCGGCGCCCGGTATCACGAAGACCTCGATGAACTCCTGGCGGTGAGCCAATTCCTTTCGATCCATTGCCCGGCCACACCGGACACCCATCACCTGCTCAATGCCGAGCGCATCGCTCGCCTGCCGGATGGCGCCGTGGTTGTCAACACCGCCCGCGGCGCGGTGGTGGATGACGATGCCCTGATCGCCGCCTTGTCATCGGGCAAGCTGTTCGCCGCCGGCTTGGACGTCTACAACGGAGAGCCGAACATCGACCCCAGGTACCGGGAACTGGAGAACACCTTCCTGTTGCCGCACATCGGCAGTGCCACCCGCGAAACCCGGGACGCCATGGGCTTCCGCGCCCTGGACAACCTGGATGCCATCATGGCCGGCCGGGAGCCGGCGGACCGCTTGATGTAATTGCGGCGGCCGGGGTAGGGGGAATATCCGAAGGCCACGGCAGCCCATCCCCTTGCGCCGTGCCGTGATGGTTGGCGGGGTGGAATCGGAACCAGCAGCCGAAGCGGCGCGCAGCGTTCCGAACTGCGTGCACCCTTATGGAAACCGCCTTGCGCGTCCTCAAGGCGTTTATTCGGCGTCAGTCTTGCTGTCTTTACCGCATTCTTCGCGGAAACTGCACCAGAAATCGTAGATCGCCAGCAGCGATACAAAGGCGATGACGACGATTAGATCGATGTCCGGGACGAAGATGGCCACGGTTGCGAGAAAGGCGATCATCGTCGCCAGCGCCAGAATCGCCATGATCAAGTTTGTTATCATTTGCCGTACCTTCTGTTCCAGGTCTACGCTGCTCAGTTCATTTCCGTGAGGGTCTTGACCAGCCAGCGCGCGCTGCGCAGCAACCGGCCGTCGTCGCCCCTTGGTCCGATCAATTGCACGCCCACCGGAAGCCCGTCGGCGCCGTTCAGCAAGGGCAAAGTAATCGCCGGCACTCCGGTCAATGACCAGAGCACATTGAACGCCGCGCTACCCGTACTTTGCAGGCCCTGCGGGGCCTGGCCCGGCGCCGCAGGCGTGAGAATGGCGTCGTAGCGGTCGAACACCTCTTCCAGTCCCGCGTACAGGGTCTCCCGCCAGTCCAGACTGGCCAGATACTCGGCGGCGGCGATTTGGCGGCCTTCCTCTACGGCGGCCCGAGTCTGCTCCGTCAGGCGGTTCGCCCCGCGGTCGTAGTAGTGGCGCAGATTGTGGGCGATCTCTGCCAGCATGATTCGGCGGTGGGCACTGGCCCCCTCGGCGAACAGGCCCGGCAGTTCGACCTCGTCACAGCGCTCGCCCAAGGCGGCGGCGAGTTCGGTGAATCCCGCTGCGCAGTCGGGCTCGATATCGGACCAGGCGGGGGTCTTGACGAAGGCCAGCAGGGGCCGCACCGGAGGCTCGGACAGGGCGGTGGCCAGCAGTTGCGGGGGCGCTGTCAGGCGGGTGTCCGGATCGGCCGGGTCGTGGCCGGCCAACACGTCGGCCAGCAGCGCCGCATCTTCCAGGCTGCGGCCGAAGGTTCCCAGGGTATCGAGCCGGCGCGAGGTGCGGAGCACGCCGCTGCGGGGGATCAGGCCGAAGCTCGGCTTGAAGCCGACGATGCCGCAGAAGCTCGCCGGGCGGATCACCGAGCCGCCGGTCTGGGTACCCAGGGCCAGGGGCACCATTCCTGCCGCCACCGCCGCCGCCGAGCCGGAAGAAGAGCCCCCGGGAGTGCGGTCCAGGGCCAAGGGATTGCGGGTCTTGGATGGGGCCAGGAAGGCCAACTCGGTGGTGACCGTCTTGCCCAGGATCACCGCACCGGCCGCCCGCAACCGGCTCACCAGCCAGGCGTCTTCCTCCGGCCGCCGACCGGCGTCCATAGCGGCGCCGTTTTCCGTCGGCAGATCCCGGGTGTCGACAATATCTTTGACGCCCACCGGCAGCCCGTGCAGCGGCCCGAGCGGCAGGCCCGCCAGGCGCTTTTGATCCAGAGCCTCGGCCTGGGCCAGGGCGTGGCCCTCGTCGAGGGCGGCCCAGGCCTGGACCTCGGGCTCACGCTGGGCGATGCGGGCCAGGCAGGCGCGGGTCAATTCGACCGCGCGCAAGGTTCCCGTGGCCAGGGCATCGCGCAGGGCCAGGGCGCCGAGGTCCGCCGGATCTGGGGTTCCTGAGGTCATAGCACCTCTCCTCAACGCCCGTAGAATAGCTCAGGCAGCCAGAACACCAGGTCCGGGAAGGTGTACATCATGACCATGGCAAACAACACCATCGCCAGGAACGGGTAACTGCCGTTGAAGATCTGGACCAGTTTCACCTCGGGTGGCGCTATGCCCTTGAGGTAATAGGCGGACATGGCCATCGGCGGCGTCAGGAAAGAGGTCTGCAGGTTGAGCGCCACCAGAATGCCGAAAAACAGCGGATCGATTCCAAAATGCGGCAGCAGCGGCAGGAAGATGGGTACGAAGATGATGATGATCTCCGACCACTCCAGGGGCCAGCCGAGCAGGAAAATAATGATCTGCGCCATGATCAGGAACATCACCGGCGAGATGTCGAGCCCGGTGACGAATTCGCTGATGATCTGCTCACCGCCGAGATAGGAAAACACCGACGAGAAGGTCCAGGAGCCGACGAACAGCCAGCACACCATGGCCGTGGTGCGCACCGTCAGGTATACCGATTCGCGCAGCCGTTGCCAGGTGAAGGCGCGGTAGGCGAAGGTGAGCAATAGCCCGCCGAGGGCCCCAACGGCTGCCGCCTCGGAAGGGGTGGCCAGACCGAACAGGATGGCGCCCAGGACCGCGAGGATCAAAAAGGCGAGGGGGAAGAACGAGGTCAGCAACTGCAGCATGACACTGCCAAAGGAGACATCGCCGATCTCCTCTTTGCTCGGCTTGGGTGCAATTTCTGGTTGCAGCATCGAGCGCGTCACCACGTAGACGATGTAGAGCCCTGCCAGGGCCAGGCCGGGAATCAGGGCGCCGGCATACAGCTTGACGATCGACACGCCGGAGGCGGCCGCATAGACGATCAGCATAATGGACGGCGGGATCAGGATGCCGAGGGTGCCGCCGGCGCAGATGACGCCGGCCGCCAGGCTGGTGTTGTATCGCGCTTTGAGCATCGCCGGTAAGGCGAGCAACCCCATCAGGGTGACCACGGCGCCGACGATGCCGGTGGCGGTGGCGAACAGGGCGCAGGTGATCAGGGCGGCCACCGCCATCGAACCGGGCACATTGCGGGCGGCGATATTCAGGGTGTGGAAGAGCCGGGCAACGATATTGGCGCGCTCTACGATATAGCCCATAAAGAGGAACAAGGGCACCGCGGTAAGCACGTCATTGGCCATCACCGAATAGGTCTGATTGACGAACAGGTCGAAGATGCGGTTGTTGAACAGGCCCTCGACCCAGAGTTCCCACTGGATCCATTGGTCGGCGTCTGCCGCCACCGCCCTGTCATAGGCGCGCCACATGCGCGACGCGTCGAAATAGGCGTAGTAGCCGAAGCCGATGCCCATGGCCATGAGGGTGAAGGCCACCGGGAAGCCCAGCAGGATGATGAACAGGAAGATGCCCAGCATGCAGAGGGCGATGACGGGATCAGACATGGCTTAGCTCCGCAGCTCGTCTTGGTATTCTTCTTTCAGGCCACGCCCGTCCTCGCGGGCCGTCCCTGTCGCGAAATTGCCCGGGCCCACGCCCTTGCTACGGGCCAGCTGCGCTTCGGTCTCTTCGACGTCCTCGGCTGCAATCAGCCATTCACCGGTGCGGATGCAGACAATGCAGCGAAATACCTGAGCAATGCCTTGGATAAGCAACAGCACTCCGGCCACCACGATCACGGTCTTGAATTGGAAGATGGGGATGCCGGCCGGGCTGTTGACGCTGACCTCCAGGTAGCGCCAGGAGCGTGAAGCATACTTCCAACCGGCGATTATCAGCGCCAGAATGCCGGGGAAGAAGAACAGGAAATACAGCACCAACTCGACCCGGGCTTGCGTGCGCGGTTTCCACAGCCGGTAAACGAAATCGCCCCGCACGTGACCGCCTCGGGACAGCGTGTAGGCCCCACCCATCATAAACAAGGTACCATAGGTTATATAGGACAGGTCAAAGGCCCAGTCGGTGGGCGCGTTGAAGCCGTAGCGCACCAATACCTCGTAACCGACACCGATGGCCATCACCAGGATGAGCCAGGC